>DASYRI010000275.1:0-19212 GCA_036004545.1 Gemmatimonadales bacterium | reverse complement strand
TGCTCGCCAACTGCCGTTTCACCGTTGCCGAGTCCAGATGGTAGGTGCCGATGACCGGCCGCATGGTTCCGGGCGTGAACCACGTCGCTTGCGTCGGGCTCCCGAGGTATGACCCTACGGAGTACATCACGTAGTTCGACCCGCCAACTTCCGATGAGTCCGAAACCTGGACGACCGTCGGCCCTTGCCCGGCCGCAGGAGCGGTGGCGATACCGCCATTCGTGACTTTCGTGACCGCGGGGTCTGAAGCGAGCATCACGGCCAGGCCGAGCGCGAGCCGCTTCATCGAGGGCCCTTCGGCCGGGGATCCATCAGGAGGACTCCAGAGGTTTCCGGGCCGCGACGAAGTACCCGGCCGCGAATTGCCGGCCGAAGCCGCGGGTCAGGCGGCGCACCAGGCGCCCCACCCCGTTCAGCTGCATGGCGCCGGTACCGTGGCCCGCCCGCAGGAAGGGGAAGTCGCAGTACAGCCCTATGTGGTATCCGGTCTCATCATCGCGCACGTCATCAATGTCGGTGTGCACCACCTCGAACCCTGCCGCCTTGATGTGCCCAAGCAACTCATCGAGCGAATACCGGTACTCCGCGAAGTGCACCGGCCGGCCGAGGGCACGCAGCGCCAGGATCGCCGCCGACCGCAGGTGATGCGCCACCAGACGTCGGATCAACGTTTCGGCCGGCACGGTGATGATGGCGATGCCGCCCCGTCGGAGCACCCGGAACGCCTCGCGCAGCGCGGCCCCGGGCCCCTCTTCAAAATGTTCAATGACGCCGAGCGAGACGTAGCCGGCAAAGGAGTGGTCGGGCCAGCGGAGTCTGGTGATGTCCCCCTGCTCGATGACCAGGGAGGGATCCGCCCGGCGGGCCGCGTCGACGACCTCAGCGTACCAATCGACGCCCACGACATCGTACTCGTGGAGTGACAGCCACTTGACCCATCCGCCGATTCCACACCCCGCTTCCAGGATCCGCCCGTCGTGCGGCAGGTACCGCAACACGAGGTCGCCCAGGTTTCGCCGGTCGGCCAACGCCAGGTCTCGAGTGAGCGCGCGGCCGACCCACTGATGCGACGTCTGTTCCTGGGCCCCCCGAACCGTGAATTGCTTGTACGTCATTCCCGTCTCGAGTCAGCGCGACGTCGGCAGACCGAGGTCACTGAACTGCCGGGCAGGCAAAGGACGTCCGGGAGCTGCCAGCTCTTCGACCAGGGACCGGGCGGCTACCCTCGCCATGGGTATCACTCGCTCCCACTGGCCCCGTCGGAGGCGGTTCAATAACATGCCCGCCACGGCCAGACACACGGTCGGAATGGCCCAGAGCTTGAACTTCCTGGTATAGACGATCCGACTTCGGATGAGAAACAGGTCGGCAGGTGTCGCCCTGCTCATTGGCTGGCTGCTGGACCCGGCCGTTTTGCCCTCCTTGTGGTAGACCCGACTGCGGGGCGCATAGGCGAGGCCATACTGCCCCTTTCCCCGCGTTGCCCAGTCGATTTCCTCGAAGTAGAGGAAGTAGTCCTCGGCCAGCAACCCGACCTGCTTCACGAAAGACATTCGCGCCAGCAGGGAGGCGCCACCCACATAGGTCATCTTTCGTCTGACGCGATCGGCTTCCGGCAAGTCCGAGAGCAGACGCCCCGCCCCCAGGGCGCGTATGCTCCCCCACCATGAGTTGTACTCGCAGCCGCCACAAAGCTGTACGATCTCAGGGCGATCGTAAAAGAGGATCGTCGAACCGCACTGTCCGGCGTCCGCATCGGCTTCCAGCGTTGCGACCAGCTCGGTGAGCGCATCGGGCGCAACGACGGTGTCGTTGTTCAGCAGCCACACGAACTGAGCGTCGTCTCTGGCCAGGGCGTACCGGAGGCCCACATTGTTGCCCGCGCCAAATCCGGCGTTCTGTCCGGTTTGAATCAGGATCAAAGGACACTCACCGTCATCGGCGCCGCCACCGGTTTCTGCGATCTGCTTGTCGCGCTCCAGGTATCGGATCGGCCGGGGCAGGGAAGCACTCGAACGCCCGCGGAGTGGCGAGGCGGTCGCGGCCGGTGCATCCAGCCGCCCCTCAGCCCACGCCTTCACGTGGTGCAGCGACCCGTCGGTGGAGCCATTGTCACAGAGAATGACCTGGAACCGGGGGTAGCCGCTTCGAAAGACGCTCTCCAGGCACTCCAGCGTATCCGGCCAGTTGTTCCAATTGACGATCAGCACGTACACTTTGCTCGTCATCGTCCTGACTCAATCAGGGCCGCTGGATAGCTGGAGATCGGTAACCTCACGGCTCCGCCCCCGGCCGGTACCGCTTCACCGCCTGCGCCTCGACGTCCGCCGGCGTGAACGCCACCTTCTTGAGCTCCCCGCGCACGAAGCGCTCGGCCTGGTCCCCATTGTACGGCGAGCCCGGGCGCGGGCTCTCGCCATAGGCCAGCACGCTCAGCGCCCGCGGCAGCTTCCCGAACTCGATGGCCAGGATCCACCCGTCGCCGCCCCGCGCCGCGAGCCTGCCGTCGGGCTCCTCCTGGAACTGGAGCACCCGGAAGCAGCCGAGGTCGCCGCCGCAGCCGCCCACCGGCAGGTCCTTCCCCGCCAGCCGCACCCGGTGCACCTCGCCCCACGCCGGGTCGAGCCGGCCCCACCGGCGCTCAACGTCGGCGGCGGCGGCGCGGAGCGCCGTCACCGCGCGCGCCGGATCGGCGAGCCCCCGCGGCGTACCCACCGGGTCGTCCCTGGACCACGGCACGGCGTAGCGCGGGGTGTCCCGGCCCTGCGCATACCTGCGCCACCACGCCTCGAAGAGGACCCCGCCCCGGGCGTCGGGCGCCGAGGTGTTGTCCCAGCGGCGCAGGACGAGGGCGGCCGCCGCGAGCGTCGAGTCGGGGCCGGTCCCCGCGCCGGCCGCCGTCGCCCCCGCCGCCGCCGCCGACTCCGCCACGGCGGAGCCGGTACCACCGGCCGATGCAATCGCCGCGAGCAGATCCGCCTTGACCCGCTCCGCCAGCAGCATCCGGTAGCTGTACTTGAGCCGCACCACGTCCTCCAGCGTGAGCTTCTTCTTCGCCGAGGTCAGAAGCTCCAGCGCGAGCTGGCTCCTGAGGCTCAGCGACGGCGGCGGCACCGTGGGGGGCATCCGGGCCGGGTCGAGCGGCTGCTGCAGGTTGGTGAAGTGGGGCGGATCGTTCTCGTTGTGGAGGTAGCCGCCCTTGGGGTTGAGCAGCTGCGGCAGCGAGTCCCAGGGGACGTACTCGGTCCACACCTGCGCGGTGCGGCTCACCGGGATCGCGGTCGTGTCCCCCGCCACCGGATGGGGGAACGCCGGGAGGGCAGCGTTCCAGACGTAGAAGATGTTTCCCGCCGCGTCGGCGTAGGTGAAATTGGACGTCTGCCGCGCGTTCATCCGCATCGCGTTCTTCCACTCGGCGAAGGAGCCCGCGCGCATCATGCGGAGGAACTGCTCGCCGCCCCGGAACTCGCCGTCGCCCGCGGAGCGGAGCACGTACACCTTCCCGCCGCCGCGGTAGATGACCGGCCCGAGCGGCGAGCGCCAGGTCTCCCGGGTCTCGCTGGAGAAGCCCGGCCCGTTGCGGAACTCGACCGTCACCGTTTCCCTGGTGAGCGGCAGCGCGGCCCCGTCGAGCAGGACCTGGTCCGCCGCTCCGGGCGCCACGTCGAGCGCGTAGATCGCGTCCGGGGGCGCCGAGTTGTTGGTGGTGGCCCAGCCCAGCGCCTGGTTGAAGCCCCCGACCACGGTGAAGGGCCCGCCGATCCGGAAGTCGCCGTAGAAGTCCAGGACGCCCGGCACGGTGACGTGCGCCTCGTAGTAACCCGCGTCCCACCCCAGGTGCGGATTCCGGAGCAGGATCGCCCGGCCGGAGGCGGTGCGGCTCGGGGCGAGGGCCCACGCGTTCGAGCCCTCCTCGGGGTCGGGCAGGGCGGCGTCCTCCCCCGGGGCCGGTGCGCCGGCTCGCTGTGCGCCGCCGCCGCCGCCCTGCATGCGGACCTGGAATCGCCGGGCCGCCGCGAAGCCGGGCGGCTCGACGTCGCGGGTGGCGACGTCGTATCCCGAGAAGTCGGTGGGGAAGCCGGCGGGGAACTCTTCGCGGTGGAGCGTGACGTAGCGGTTGATCCCCGCGGCGAACCCTTCGTACACGTCGCGGGTGGGCTGGTCGAGCCGGTGATAGGATGCCACCGCCCGTCGGTGCAGCCCCCGGGCCAGGAAATCCGACTCGATGCTGTCCCGGCCGAAGATCCGGGCCATCTCGCCGCGCCCGCGGAGCATCCCGGCCGCGACGATGGCGCCGTAGTCCTCCAGCTGGACCCACGCCAGTGCGTACCCCATGGCGCGGAGGTCCGCCGCGCGGAGGTGGGGGACGCCGTAGGCGGTGCGGATCACCAGGACCCGGTCGGAAAGATCGTCCGGGTCCCGCGCCGCCTGGGCCGGGACCGGGGCGGGGGCGGCGGCGAGCGCAAAGAGGGCGACGAAGCCGAAGCGTCGGGTCATGGCTCTCTCAGGGAATTGAGCAGCCAGGCGTGAATCACCGGATTGCCCGCCACGATGGAGGTGTGCTCCATGCCCACCTCGCGGCCGCTCATGTCGGTCACCAGGCCGCCCGCTTCGCGTATCAGCAGCACTCCCCCCGCGATGTCCCAGGGCGCCAGCCGGAGCTCCCAGAAGCCGTCGAACCGCCCCGCTGCGACGTCCGCGAGGTCGAGGGCGGCGGAGCCGGCGCGCCGGACGCCGCTGGTCGTGCGCAGGAGATCGCGGAAGTGCGCCAGATAGCTGTCGAGCCCTTCCAGGTCCTTGAACGGATAGCCGGTGCCGAGCAGGGAGCGCGCGGGATCGTGGATCTCCGACACGCAGAGCCGGGTGCCGCCGAGCCACGCGCCCTTGCCGCGGGCCGCGCCGTAGAGGCATTCCCGCGTGATGTCGAGCACGACCCCCGCTTCCAGCACGCCGTCCACCATCGCGGCGATCGAGACCGAGTACTGGGGATAGCCGTGCAGGAAGTTCGAGGTACCATCGAGTGGATCCACGATCCAGACCAGACCGTCCCAGATCAGGCCCTCGCCGGCGAGCTCGGGGGAGAACTCCTCGCCCACGACCTTGGCCCCCGGAGTCCCCGCGCGCAGGACATCGGCGATCAGCCGCTCCGCGGCGCGATCCACCTCGGTGACCCAGTCGTGCGGCCCCTTCTGGATCCAGTCGGCCGACCGCACCCCGGGTCGCTGGGCGGGGCGGGGGCCTTTCCTTCGATCGGGCGGGCCGGCCGAGCGGGTGGCCGAGCGAATATACCCTCCAGCCCGCTCCGCCGCGCGGGCGGCCAAATGCACTAAGTCCAAGGAATCATTCATCTTGCACGCCGTCTGGGAGTGGACTAGCTTGCCCGGATGGACCGGGTATTCTCGGGAATTCAGCCTACCGGCGACCTGCACATCGGGAACTGGCTCGGAGCGGTGCGCAACTGGGTTTCCCTTCAGGACCGGTTCGAGTGCATCTACTGTGTCGTGGATCTTCACGCCGTCACCCTGCCCTACGAGGTGGCGACGCTGGCCGAGCGCACCCGGGACCTGGCAATCGGGCTGCTCGCGGCGGGCATCGACCCCGCGCGTACCATTCTCTTCGTGCAGTCGGCGGTGCCGGAGCATGCCGAGCTCAACTGGCTCTTCTCCACCGTGGCGCCGCTGGGCGAGCTCGAGCGGATGACCCAGTTCAAAGATAAAACCGAGCGGCTGGAGAGTATCCCGGCGGGTATCCTCCTCTACCCGGTGCTCCAGGCGGCCGACATTCTGGTCTATCGGGCGAGCAAGGTACCGGTGGGAGAGGACCAGGTCCAGCATCTCGAGTTCACCCGGGAAATTGCGCGGCGCTGGAACGCGGCGTACTCGCCGGGAGCGCCGTACTTTCCCGAGCCCCAGCCGCTGCTGACCAGGGCCCGGCGGATCAAGGGCCTCGACGGCCAGGCCAAGATGTCGAAGAGCCTCGACAACACCATCGGCGTGCTGGAGAGTCCCGAGGAGATCTGGGCCAAGCTCCGCCCGGCGGCCACCGATCCGGCGCGGGTTACCCGCAAGGACCCCGGCACCCCGGAGCTCTGCAACCTGTTCACGCTGCACCAGCACTTCTCCACGGCGGAGACGATCGCCGAGGTGGACGTCAAGTGCCGGACGGCGGGCTGGGGCTGCCTGGATTGCAAGCGGCGCCTCGCCGATGCCATGATCGAGACCCTGGCGCCGATCCGTCGCCGGGCGGAGGAGCTCAAGCGGGATCCGGCGGGGGTGGACGCGGTGCTCGCGCGGGGAGCGGAGCGCGCCCGGGCGCTCGCGGCGAAGACCCTCGGAGAGGCGAAGCGGAAGATGGGCTTCCACGGAGCGGCCTGATGGCGAGCGCCCCGATCGAGCGGATCATCAAGGCGGCCGTCGAGCGGGGCGCGTCCGACCTGCACATCAAGGCCGGCGATCTCTTCCGCGCCCGGATTGACGGCAAGCTGGTGCCGCTCACCAAGCAGCGGCTCACCCCGGAGCAGACCCGCACCATCGCGCTCAAGCTGATGATGACCGACCAGGACCGCGACCGGATCGACCAGATCAAGGACTACGACTGCTCCTGGGGCATGCCGGGGGTGGGCCGCTTCCGGGTGAACATCCTCCGCCAGCGCTCCTCGTTCATGGTCGTTATGCGGGTGATCCCCTTCGCGGTGCCGACGCTGGAGCAGCTCGGGCTCCCGCCGGTTCTGGCGAGCCTCACCGAGCACCGGGCCGGGCTCGTCCTGATCACCGGGGTCACCGGGAGCGGGAAGAGCTCGACCATCGCGGCGCTGCTCGACCACATGAACCAGACCCAGCAGCGCCACATCGTCACCATCGAGAATCCGATCGAGTTCCTGCACCGCGACCTCTCCTGCTCGATGACCCAGCGGGAGGTCGGCGTGGACACCCAGGACATGGACACCGGGCTCCGCGCGGCGCTCCGGCAGGACCCCGACGTCATTGTGGTGGGCGACATCCGGGACCCGCAGACGGTGGACACCGCGATGAAGGCGGCGGAGACCGGCCACCTGGTGCTCTCCGCGCTGCCCACCCCCGACGTGTTGAGCACGATCGGCCAGGTGCTCTCCATGCTCCCCCGGGAAGAGCGGGAGATCGGGCGGGTGCGCTTCTCGGAAGCGCTGCTGGCGATCGTGTCCCAGCAGCTCCTCCCCCGCGCTGACGGGGCGGGGCGGGTGCCCGCGGTGGAGGTCCTGATCGCCAATGCCGCCATCCGGGACTGCCTGAAGGACCCGGCGCGGGTGGTCGAGCTCCGGGGCCTCATGGCGGACGGCCGTGAGGGCGGCGGGATGCAGACCTTTCAGCAGCACGTCGAGGAGCTCGCCGAGCTGGGCACCATATCGCAGGAGACGGCCAGAGCGGTGGGCGGCATGGCGGGGCGGCACCCCATGCCCCGCGGGGGAGTGGGGGGGGCGGGGGGGAGCACGGGCGAGTAGTGTTCGGCCACGATCTGTCGTGTCTGGTCGTGGTCGGCGCGCAGTGGGGCGACGAGGGGAAGGGCAAGCTGGTGGACGTCCTGGCCGAGCAGGCCGACCTGGTGGTGCGCTACCAGGGGGGCGCCAACGCCGGCCACACGGTGGTGGTCGGCGATTCGCGGTTCATCCTCCGGCTGATCCCCACCGGCGTCCTCAATCCGCGCGCGGTCTGCGTGCTCGGCAACGGCGTGGTGGTGGACCCGGCCGCCCTGTTCGAGGAGCTCGACGGCCTGGAGCGGCGGGGCGTTCGGACGGCGGGGCGGCTGCTGGTCTCCGACCGCGCCCATCTGGTGCTGCCCTATCACAAGCTGCTCGATGTGGCGGGCGAGCGGCGCCACCAGATCGGAACCACCGGCCGGGGCATCGGCCCCGCCTACGAGGACAAGCACGGCCGCCGCGGCATCCGGGTGGGCGACCTGCGGGACCCGGCCGAGACCCACCGCTTACTCGGCGAGGGCACCGCGCGGGCCAACCAGCTGCTGGGCCTCGCGGGCATGGCGGAGCGGGTATCGTACCCGGAGCAGGCGGCGCTGCTCGACTCGGTGGCGCCTCGGCTTCTGGCCCTGGCCTGCGACACCGGCGCCGCGATCCACCGGGCGCTCCGGGACGGCCGGCGGGTCCTCCTCGAGGGGGCGCAGGGCGCGCTCCTCGACGTGGATCACGGCACCTATCCCTTCGTGACGTCCTCCAACACCACCGCCGGCGGCGCCGCGACCGGAGCGGGCATCGGCCCGACCCTGATCGACGGCGTGTTAGGCGTCGTGAAGGCCTACACCACCCGGGTGGGCAACGGGCCGCTGCCCACCCTCGCCGAGCCGGCCGCGGAGGAGCGGCTCCGGAAGATCGGGGGGGAGTTCGGCGCGGTGACCGGCCGGCCCCGCCGCTGCGGCTGGTTCGACGCGACGGTGGCGCGCTACGCGGCGCGGGTCAACGGCCTGACCGCGCTCGCCGTGACCAAGCTCGACGTGCTCGACGAATTCGCCGAGATCCCGGTCGCCACGATGTATGATCTGGACGGCGAGCGCGCCGCTGAAATGCCGGCCGAGGTGGCGGTGCTGGAGCGGGCGCGGCCGGTCTACCAGACGCTGGCCGGCTGGCGCCGCTCGACGGCTCAGGCGCGGGCCCTCGCCGACCTGCCGATGCCCGCGCGCGCCTACCTCGACCGGCTCCAGGAGCTGGCCGGGGTGCCGATCCGCTACGTGAGCGTGGGCACCCGGCGGGACCAGATCATCGAGCTGCCGGAATAGCCGCCCCCGCCCCCGCCCCCCCCGCCCCCTCTTCCGGCGCGGGGAGCTCGCCGCCCACCTCATCCCAGATCCGCACCTGCCGGGTTTCCCGGAGCAGCAGCGTTCCCACGACCAGCGTCATGAGCGCCACGGCGATCGGGTACCACAACCCGGCGTAGATGTTTCCGCTCCTCGCCACGATCGCGGTTGCGATGAGGGGCGTGAACCCGCCGAACCAGCCGTTGCCGAGATGGTAGGGCAGGGACATCGAGGTATAGCGGATCTTCGCCGGAAAGAGCTCCACCAGGTAGGCGGCGATCGGGCCGTACACCATCGTCACGTAGACGACCTGCACCGCCACCAGCGCGATCAGCACCGGTACATCGGGCGGGCTCGCGTGGGCTGAGATCAGGCGGTAGATCGGCAGGTAGGTCGCGGCCGCGATCAGACAGCCCCCCATCATGATCGGCTTCCGCCCGATCCGGTCGGAGAGCGCGCCGAACATCACGAAAAAAGGTGTGCCGATCACCAACGCCGCCGCCACGACCAGATACGCGGTCTGGTAGGGGACCTTCGCGATCGTCTGGAGGAAATACAGGGCGTAGAACTGGCCGGTGTACCAGACCACGGCCTGACCCGCGGTCGCTCCGAACAGGGCCGTCAGGATCAGCTTCCAGTTGCGCCGGTTGCCGAAGCTGTCACGAAGGGGCGCAGCCGAGGACCTCCCCTGGCTCTTGAGCCGGGCGAAGAGCGGCGATTCCCGGAGCCTGATCCGGATGTAGAGCGACACCGCCAGAAGCACCGCCGAGAGCAGGAACGGAATCCGCCAGCCCCAGTCCCTGAACGCGGCGTCGCCAAGCCCGCGCCGGCAGAGGAGAATCACCACCAGGGCGAGGAGAAACCCGAGCGTCGCCGTGGTCTGGATAAAGCTGGTGTAGAAGCCCCGCTTGTGGTCGGGGGCGTGCTCGGCGACGTAGGTGGCCGCCCCACCGTACTCCCCTCCCAGCGCCAGCCCCTGGAGGAGGCGGAGAGCCACCAGCAGGGCGGGAGCCAACAGACCCGCCTTCTGGTAGGTCGGTACCAGACCCACCAGAACGGTGGCGGTGCCCATCACGGCGAGGGTGACCAGAAAGGCGTATTTCCGGCCGATGAGATCGCCGACCCGCCCGAAGACGATCGCGCCGAAGGGCCGTACGGCGAATCCGGCGCCGAACGTCGCGAGGCTCGCCAGGAGGGAAGCCGTCGGATGCCCCGGCGGAAAGAACAGGGTGGAGAAGAAAACGGCGAGCGTGCCGTAGAGGTAGAAATCGTACCACTCGATGATGGTGCCGGCGGAGGAAGCTGCGATGACCAGGGGCAGGTTCGCCCTGGGGACGGTCGCCGGCGCGCCTGTGGGCATGATCCGTCTCCTTCGGTCTCGGTGACGCTACGAGCGCCAATGCAGGCAACGTGCCGGCCGCGGTGCGGCACCGTGAGGCCGGTTCCAAAGGCGGCCCGGGAGTGATAAAGTAGTGTCGCGGACCGACCGCTGGCGGGCAGGTACGGTCCCATCAGAGTGCGAGAGGGGGACCCGGACATGCAGCTCTCCCGGCGCGATTTCCTCCACCTGGGCGGCGGCGCCGGTGCGGCCACGGCGCTGGGCGGGCTCGCCGGCCTCGGCGCCTCCCTAGCGCCGGCACGGGCCCGGGCCCAGGAGCTCAGGATCAAGAGTGCCACGGCCGTGCCCAGTATCTGCCCGTTCTGCTCGGTCGGCTGTGCCACCCTGATCCACGCCCAGGACAACCGGATCGTCAACATCGAGGGCGATCCCCGGAGCCCCCACAACGAGGGCACCCTCTGTCCCAAGGGCGCGGCGATCTACCAGCTGCACGTCAACCCCAACCGGCCCACCTCGGTGCTGCACCGGAAGCCGGGCTCGAAGGACTGGGAGGCGGTGGAGCTGCACTGGGCGATGGACCGCCTTGCGGAGCTGATCAGGAAGACCCGGGACGAGACCTTCATCGAGCGGCTCCCCAACGGGAAGCTCGTCAACATGACGCCGGCCGTCTTCGCGCTTGGTGGCGCGACTCTCGACAACGAATTCAACCACGTCTGCCAGAAGTTCTGGCGTGGGCTGGGCGTGGTCGCCATCGAGAACCAGGCCAGGATATGACACAGCTCCAGCGTCCCCGGTCTGGGGACCCGGCTTGGTCGCGGCGCGGCGACCCTGTACCCGCGCAATCTGGAGGAGACCGACTGCTTCGTCATCATGGGCTCCAACATGGCGGAGTGCCACCCGGTGGCCTTCCGCTGGCCGGTCAAGGCGAAGCTGAAGGGCGCCAAGCTCATCCACGTTGATCCCCGGTTCACCCGCACCAGCGCGCTCGCGGACATCCACGTGCCGCTCCGCGCCGGAAGCGACATCGCTTTCCTCGGCGGCCTCATCCACCTCGTGCTGGAGAGCGAGCGCTGGAACGGCGACCCGTTCTTCCGGGAGTACGTTGCCAGCTACACCAACGCCGCGACCCTGATCGGCGAGGAGTTCAAGGACACCGAGGACCAGGACGGGGTCTTTTCCGGGCTGGTGCAGTTCACCGAGCCCGCCTTCTGGCCCTACAACGGGCTGCTGGGCCGCTACGACAACGCAACCTGGCAATACCAGCGCGAGCCGGCGGCCCATGGGCCGGCGACGAGGGAGCTGATCGCGCGGAGGGCCGGGCCGCCGTTCGACGAGCTGGTGCGCTCGCTCAAGCCGGGCCCGGCCAGGAAGGACGCCACCCTCCGCGACCCGCGCTGCGTGCTGCAGATCGTCAAGCGGCACTTCAGCCGCTACACGCCCGAGGTTGTGGAGCAGATCACCGGCTCACCCCGAGACAAGCTCATCCGGGTGGCGGAGACGCTGCTGGCCAACTCGGGCCGGGAGCGGACCAGCGCCTTCGCCTACGCGGTGGCGTGGACCCAGCACACCTACGGGGTCCAGATCATCGGCTGTTGCGCGCTGCTCCAGCTCCTGCTCGGCAATCTGGGACGGCCCGGCGGCGGCATCATGGCGCTCCGCGGCCATGCCGCGATCCAGGGCTCCACCGACGTGCCGACGCTCTACCACAGCATCCACGGCTACATGAACGCGCCCTCGGCGCTCCGGCCCCACGACACCCTGCGCGATTACCTCGCGGCGGAGACCACGCCCACCGGTTACTGGGGAAACTTCCCCAGGTTCATGGTCTCCTACCTCAAGTCCATGTACGGCGACGCCGCCACGGCGGAGAACGACTTCGGCTACGACTGGCATCCGAAGATCCTCGGCGACCACTCCCACATGGCGAGCTTCGCCGCCATGGCCGAGGGGAAGGTCAAGGGGCTGGTCGTGGTGGGGCAGAACCCGGCGACGTCGCTCAACGGCCATGCGACCCGGAAGGCGCTCCGGCAGCTCGAGTGGCTGGTGGTCAAGGACAACTGGCTCACCGAGACCGCCACCCACTGGTCCCAGGCGCCGGAGGTCAAGGACGGCACGGTAAAGATCGAGGAGATCCCGACCGAGATCTTCTTCTTCCCTTCCACCCAGATCGGGGAGTACGACGGGAGCTACACCAACACCCAGCGGATGCTCCAGTGGCATTTCAAGGCCGCCGACGCTCCAGGCGACTGCCGCACCGACAGCTGGTTCTACCACAACCTGGCCAGGCGGCTCAAGCGGCTCTACGCCGGCAGCGCCCTCCCGAGGGACCAGGGCTGGAAGAACCTGACCTGGGAGTTCGACCCCGATCCCGGGGAGAAGCCGCTCTACCCGGATGAGCCGAGCGCCCGGAAGGTGCTCCGGGAGATCAACGGCTACGTCACCGGCAAGCCGGAGCAGCACTTGAAGGGCTTCGGTGAGCTCAAGGACGACGGCTCCACCACCTGTGCGTCGTGGATCTATTGCGGCTGCTTCCCCGCGCCGGACCGGAACCTCACCGCCCGGCGCGAGCCCGATCCGCCCGGCGTGCCCGGGGCGCACCTCAACTGGGGCTGGGCGTGGCCCGCGAACCGGCGGGTCATGTACAACCGCGCCTCGGCGGACCCGGCGGGGAAGCCGTGGAGCGAGCGGAAGAAGTGGGTCTGGTGGGACCCGGCCGCCGTCAACCCGCCCGATCCGAGGACCGGTGCGGTGACGCCGGGCAAGTGGGTCGGCTACGACGTACCGGACTTCGCGCCCACCAAGCCGCCGGATGCCAGGCCCAAACCGGACGGCATCGGGCTCGACGCGCTCTCCGGCACCGACGCGTTCATCATGAAGGGGGATGGTCTGGGCTGGCTCTTCGTGCCTAATGGACTGCTCGATGGCCCGCTGCCCACCCACTACGAGCCACACGAGTCCCCGGTCGCGAACCTGCTCTACCCGCGGCAGACCAGTCCGGTGCACAAGGTGTGGTCGGCGGGGAAGGAGTGGAACCGGCTCGCCCCGATGGGCGATCCGAAGTACCCCCACGTCATCAGCACCTACCGGCTCACCGAGCACTATCTGGCCGGCGCGATGAGCCGGTGGCTCCCCTGGCTCGCCGAGCTGCAGCCCGAGCTCTTCATCGAGATCGGCACCGGGCTGGCGCGGGAAAAGGGCATCGCGAATCTCGACCGGGTGCGGGTGAGCACCCCGCGCGGCACCATTCACGCGAAGGCATTGGTCACCGACCGGATCGGCGTGCTGACCGTGGCCGGCAAGCCGATCCACCACGTCGGGATGCCGTGGCACTGGGGCTGGGCGGGGTTGAGCACCGGTGACGTGGTGAACGACCTCACCTCCTGGGTCGGCGACCCCAACGTCTCGATCCACGAGGGGAAGGCCTTCGTCTGCAACGTGGAGAAGGCGCCGTGAGCCCGGAGCCGATGGGCTTCTATACCGACACCACCGTCTGCATCGGCTGCAAGGCGTGCGAGGTGGCGTGCAAGAGCTGGAACCAGCTGCCGGCCGCGAACGGCGGCCGCACCGAGCTCTCGGGCGACAGCTACGACAATACCCGTCGGCTCGACGGCATCCACTGGCGCCACGTCAAGTTCATCGAGCAGTTCGAAGGCCCCTACGAGGGCCGCTGGCTCATGATGAGCGACGTGTGCAAGCACTGCGTCGAGGCGCCGTGCCTCGAAGTGTGCCCCACCGGCGCGATCATCCGCACCGAGTTCGACACGGTGGTGATCCAGTCCGACGTCTGCAACGGCTGCCGGGTGTGCATCGCGGCCTGCCCCTTCGGGGTGATTGACATCAACCACGTCTCCGGCACGGCGCAGAAGTGCACGCTGTGCTACGACCGCCTCCAGGCCGGGCTCGAGCCGGCCTGCTCCCAGGCCTGCCCCACCGATTCGATTCAGTTCGGCAGCATCGCCGAGCTCCGGGAGCGGGCGGTGGAGCGCGTGGCGCAGCTCCACGCCCAGGGCGAGAGCCGCGCGTATCTCTACGGCGCCGATCCCGACGGCCCGCTGGGCGGGCTCAACTCGTTTTACCTCCTGGTGGACAAGCCGGAGGTGTACGGGCTGCCGGTCAACCCCCGGCTCCCCACCCGGAACCTCCGGCTCTCCAGCCTGCTCTCGGTGGCGAGCGGGCTGCTGCTGGGCGCGCTGGCGCTGGTGGGATTCCGGAAGCGCCGGATGGACGAGCGAACCGGGGGCGGAACATGAGCGATACGTTCTTCACCTCGGCCCCGCATTGGACCTGGTTCATCGTCCCCTACTTCTTCATCGGGGGCCTGGCGGGCGGGGCCTGCTTCCTCGCCGCCGTGCTCGCCTGGATCGGCCGGCCCGAGGACCGTCCGGTGGCGCGGACCGGCTTTCTGGTGGGCTTCGCGGGCGCGGTGGTGAGCGGGTTACTCCTCACCCTCGATCTCGGCCGCCCGGAGCGATTCTGGCACATGCTGTTCCAGTCGGAGCGGCTGCCGCATCTCAGCTTCAAGTCGTGGTCACCGATGTCGTTCGGCGCCTGGGCGCTGCTCCTCTTCGGGCTCTTCTCCGGGCTCGCCGCGCTCGGGGCTGTTGTGGAGGAGGGCCGCCTCGGGCGAGGGGGAAGGGCGGCGGCGCTCCGCCTGCTGCACACCGGGCCGGTTGCCGGGGTGATCGTCGCGCTGGCGGCTTCCCTCGGCTTTTTCGTGGCCGGCTACACCGGGGTGCTCCTCTCGGTGACCAACCGTCCCATCTGGGCCGACAGCCCGTGGCTCGGTGCGCTCTTCCTCTCCAGCGGGGCGTCGAGCGGCGCCGCCGTGCTCGTGCTGCTGGGCGCCCGGCGGGGGTCGGCGCCCGGTTCCCTCACCCGGCTCGTCGCCTTCGATGCCCGGGCCCTCCTCGTGGAGCTGGTGCTGCTGATCGTCTTCCTCGCGTCGCTCGGGCCCGTCGTCGGGGTGTGGCTGAGCGGATGGGGCGTCGTACTGGGGCTCGGCGTGGTGCTCGCCGGCATCGTGATTCCGCTCCGACTCCACACCCGGGGCGGCGAGCCCGGGGGCTCGTTCCCCATCCGGGCCGCGATGCTGGTGCTCCTGGGCAGCTTCCTCCTCAAGCTCTGCGTCATGCTCGCTTCCGAGGGGATCTCGCTTCGCCGCATGGCGGAGAGGATGTGAGATGGGTCCGCGTTTCGGCCTGATCGCCGGGCTCTGCCCCGCGGGCGGGCGCGCCCTGGTCTCCCGCCCTCTCATCGCACTCCTCGCGCTGCTTTCGGCCTGCGCCAGCCCGGAGGCCGGCCGGGTGCGCGGTGGTGGCAGGGGAGCGGATACCGGCAATCACGGGCGGCGGGTCGAGCTGCACGCGGGGGCGGGCTCCTTCGCCGGGACCCCGTGCCGGTTGCCGGTCCCCTGCAGCCGGCCCGCGCCGGTGTTCGGGCAGCCGTGGTGAACGGAACCGGAAGAACCGCCACCGTGGGAATGGACCGGCTCGCGGGCGCCCGCCGGGATCACCCGGAGTGGCGGGTGTGGCTCGATCTCTTCGCCGCCGCGGTCGAGGAGCATGCGACCGGGCGATGGGACTCCTGCCTTCCGCCGGACCGGCGGCACCATCGCCCCGGCGGCGGGGCGCCCTGGCTCCACGATATCGAGCTCGTCGTGGAGGGTCACCGGGCGCGGCGCTGGGTCGCGCGCGTGCTCGAAACGGCCTGCCGGCGGAAATGCACTCCGGACGGCTCGACCTCGACCGCGCTCCTCGAGGCCGCCATCGCGCAGGACGAGCCGCGCCTCGACCTGCTGTCGGGGGCGTTGGGGGTCGAAGCCGGCGTGCTTCGGGTGGCCGCACAGTTCGCGGCCCTGCCGCTGCTCCAGGCCTGCCGCCGGGCGGCCGAGGAGGACGCCCGCGCCGGCTGGACGATGGGCTACTGCCCGATCTGCGCCGCGTGGCCTTCGCTCGCGGAGTTCCGCGGCCTCGAGCGGAAGCGCTGGCTCCGCTGCGGCCGCTGCGGCTCGGGCTGGGAGATCGGATGGCTCCGCTGCGCCTTCTGCGGGGAGGCCGATCACCAGCGGCTGGGCTACCTCACCGCCGAAGAGCGGGAGGGCGGCTGGAAGGTGGAGGTCTGCGAGAGCTGCAATGGCTGCCTCAAGGCTGTGGCGGTGGTGCAGGCCACGTCGCCCGCGGATGTTCTCCTGGAGGACCTGGGCTCGGTGCACCTCGATCTCGCCGCGATCGAGCGGGGATACCGCCGTCCGGACCGCGCGGCGTTCGGGCTCCACCTGGGGGTTCGGGCGGCGGCCCGCGGGTTCTTCGGCACCCGGGCACGGGCAGGGGAGCGCGGGCAATGAGTGCGCGGCCCGGCGAGGTCTGTCGCGAGCTGCTGGCGGCACTCACCGCCTCCGAGGGACGCCGGGCCCGCCGCAAGCGCGACACGACCCCCGACGCGATCGGCCTCGCGATGAAGCGGGAGCTGCTGGAGCGCGCCGTCCTCGCCGACCCGGAGCCCGAAGAGTTCGAGGCCTGGCTCTGCCGGCAGTGCGATGGAATCGGCCCGGCCGATGGGGGTCTCCGGGCGATCGCGCTGGTGGTCTTTGAGGAGTGGCGGCTCGCCGGGCAGGCGATGGAGTTTCGGGAGTGGCTCGCCTCTGGGGCGCCGTCGGAGGATGCCGCCGGCGGCCGCGGCGGGGGCCCGGGCGGGGAATAGCCGGGTGCGGGAAGGGTTCATGGCGCGGCGCACCGTGGGCCGGTAGCTTTCCCCTCCCCGCACCCCGGGCTCCGCCGGGGCAGCGGCTCACCCCGCCCGCCGGTTCCCCCATGGTCCAACCCCAGGTGATGGACAAGCTGGTCTCGCTCTGCAAGCGGCGAGGCTTCGTCTTCCAATCCTCCGAGATCTACGGTGGTCTGGGTTCGGTCTGGGACTACGGACCGCTGGGCGCCGAGCTCAAGAAAAACGTCAAGGACCTGTGGTGGCACGCCATGGTCCGCGCCCGCGACGACATCGAGGGCCTCGATGCCGCCATCCTCATGCACCCGCGGGTGTGGGAAGCGTCGGGGCACGTGGCCGGGTTCACCGACCCGCTGGTGGACTGCAAGACCTGCAAGGCCCGCTTCCGCGCCGACCAGCTGGAGGACGCGCGGTGCCCCCAGAAGCCGTCCAAGCGCCCCGGCGAGCACAGCACCTGCGAGCTCACCGAGCCCCGGATGTTCAATCTCATGTTCAAGACGTTCATGGGGCCGGTGGAGGAGTCCGCCGCCGCGGTGTACCTGAGGCCCGAGACGGCGCAGGGGATCTACGTCAACTATCTCAACGTCCTGCAGAGCTCCCGCCAGAAGCTCCCCTTCGGCATCGCCCAGATCGGCAAGGCGTTCCGCAACGAGATCACGCCCGGCAACTTCATCTTCCGCACTCGCGAGTTCGAGCAGATGGAGATGCAGTTCTTCGTGAAGCCGGGTGATGAGGCCGAGTGGTTCGAGCGCTGGCGGGGCCTCCGCATGGCGTGGTACCGGGAGCTCGGTCTCACCCCGGAGAAGCTCCGTTGGCACGAGCACACCGGAAGCGAGCTCGCCCACTACGCCCGGGCGGCGTACGACATCGAGTACGAGTTCCCCTTCGGCTGGAACGAGATCGAGGGGATCCACAACCGCGGCGACTTCGACCTCACCCGCCACCAGGAGCACTCGGGCAAGAAGCTCGAGTACTTCGACCAGGCGGCCAACACCCGCTACCTGCCGTACATCGTCGAGACCTCCGCGGGCGCCGACCGGGTGGCGCTCACCCTGCTGGCGGACGCGTTTCGGGAGGAGCAGGTGGAGGGCGAGCTCCGCACCGTGCTCGGCTTCCACCCAAGGGTGGCGCCGATCAAGGCGGCGGTCTTTCCGCTGGTCAACAAGGACGCGATGCCGGAGACCGCGATGCAGCTGTTCAACGACCTCCGCAAGCGGTTGGTCTGCTTCTACGACGACGGCGGGGCCATCGGGCGGCGCTACCGCCGGCAGGACGAAGTGGGCACCCCGTTCTGCCTCACGGTGGACGGGCAGACCGCGGAGGACCGGAGCGTGACCGTCCGCCACCGGGACAGCATGGCGCAGGACCGGGTGGGGATGGACAACGTGGCGGCGTACCTCGGGGAGCGGCTTTGAAACGGCGTTGACGCTGTTCCTCCCCATGCGCCTCTCCGACTTCGAAACCCTGGTCCGCGGCCTCTCCTCCGAGGTCCCGCCCGAGTTCCTCGACGGGATCGCCGAGGTCGTGGTCTCGCCGAGAACGGTGCCGCACCCCGACCGCGAGGGCATCTGGACCCTGGGCGAGTGCGTGCCCATCCCGGGCGACGACGGCGACCCGCGCCACCTGCAGAGCCGGGTGGTTCTCTACCACGGCTCCTTCCAGGCGCTCGCCCGAGGCAGCGACGGCTTCGACTGGCGGGAGGAGGCGTGGGAGACGCTGACCCACGAGATCCGTCACCATGTCGAGTGGAAGGCTCGCGCGCCCGACCTCGAGGCGTTCGATCGGGCCGCCGAGGAGAACTACGCCCGCCAGGACGGCGACCCGTTCGATCCCGCCTTCTACCACGACGGCGTACACCTCCCCGACGGTTCCTGGCAGGTGGAGGATGACGTCTTCGTGGAACGGGTGGTGGCCTCGCCGCCGGCTTCGCTCCGGGTGCACTGGCGGGGCGAGGACTACGAGGTCCGGGTTCCGAACCAGACAACCCTGCCCGCCTACCTCGTGCTCCGCGGGGCGAAGGATCCGCCCCAGGGCGACCTGGTGCTCGTGCTCCAGAAGCGAACCGGCTGGCTCGAGCTGTTCCGCAAGCCGACCGTCTTTCACGCCGAGGTGGAGGCGCGGCGCGCGGCCGGGTAGATTGCGCGTATACTGCGGACGGCCGGAGCCGATGACGCACGAAACCACCACGAGCCTCGCCCCCGCGGAAGTGCTCACCCGGGCCAAGGCGTTCTTCGCGGAACGGGTGCCTCAGAACGCCGCGTACCCCGAGCAGGAGGGGCCGGGCTTCCTGGCCCTGCGCGGCCAGGGCGGGGAGGAGATCGCGCTCGCCGTTTTCCCGGCGAACGGCAGCGTCCGGGTTCGGGCCTCGACCC
>DASYRI010000274.1:0-5604 GCA_036004545.1 Gemmatimonadales bacterium | reverse complement strand
GTAGCCCTCGTTGAAGATGAGGTAGACGACGGCGAGCACGGCGCGGAGGCGGCCCGGGAGCAGTTCTCCCGACTCGACCGGGAGCTGGCCGAGGCCCTCGCCGCCAAGACCCGCCTCGATGAGCTCCTGCCCGCCCTCGAGCCGCTCGCCGCCCTCCGGGTCGAGCGCGAGCGCCTGGACGCCGAGCGCGACGCGGCCGGCGGCCGCCTGAGCCTGGAGGCCCGCCGGACCGAGGTCCTCCGGCAGCTCGAGCGGGTCGAGCAGCGCCTGGGCCGGCTGCCGCCGCGCGAAGAGATCGACCGCGCGGCCGCGGCGCGGCTCGCGGTGCAGGCCGCGCTCGAGCAGGCGGTGCAGGCGGCCGAAGCGCGGCGCACCGCCTGGGTACGGGACAAGCAGGACGCGGAGACCCAGCGCAAGACGCTCCTCGCCCAGTACGAGGACCTCCAGGAGCAGCGCCGCCGCCTCGAGGAGGCCGGGCCCGGCGGCGATTGCCCGATCTGCGCCCGGCCCCTCGGCTCGGAATACGAGCACGTGCTCGCGGTGCTGGTCGCCCAGATCGAGGACGTGGAGTCCAACGGGAAACACTATCGCCAGCGCATCGAGCAGCTGAAGCACGAGCCCGCCGAGCTGGCCGAGCTGGTCCGCGAGCGCGGCCGCCTCGACCAGCAGGCGCGCAGCCTGACCGGCCAGGTCGCGCGGCTCGAGCAGCAGGCCGCGGAGCGGGTGGGGCTCGAGGCGGATCGGGCGCTCCTCACGGCCCAGGTGGCAGAGCTCGGGGAGGCGATCGCGCGAGCGCCGGAGCGGTACGACACCGAGCGCCACGCCCTGGTCAAGGCTCGGATCGCCGAGCTCGAGCCGAAGGCGTACCAGGCCGAGCGGCTCAAGAGCGGGGCCGAGCGGGCGGAAGAGCTGGTGCGGCGCGCGGCGGAGGCGGAGCACGAGCTGTCCCGCCGGGAGACGGCGGCGCGCGAGCTCCGCGGGCGGCTCGACGGCCTGGGATGGTCCGCCCAGGATGCCGAGCGGGTCAAGACCCGGCTCCGCGAGGCGGAGCGGGGCGTGCAGCAGGCGGAGGTGGGGATGGCCCGGGCGGCGGGCGAGCTCACCGCGGCGCTCGGCCACCGCGCCGAGGTGGCGCGGCGGCGCGAGGAGTACCACCTGAAGGCGGCGGAGATCCAGCGGCTCGGGGACGAGGTCCTGCTCCAGCACGAGCTCGACCGGGCGTTCGGCGACCTCCGCACCGACCTCAACAACACCCTGCGTCCCGACCTCTCCGATCTCGCCTCCGGCTTTCTCCGCGAGCTCACCGCCGGGCGGTACACCGACTTCGAGCTGGACGAGGACTACGTCGCGACCATCGTGGACGACGGCGAGCCGAAGCCGGTGATCTCCGGCGGCGAAGAAGACGTGGCGAGTCTCGCGCTCCGGCTCGCCATCAGCCAGATGATCGCCGAGCGCGCGGGGCAACCGCTTTCGCTGCTGGTGCTCGACGAGATCTTCGGCTCGCTCGACGAGGAGCACCGGGGCGCGGTGCTCGATCTCCTGCGGAATCTCGCCGACCGCTTCCCCCAGGTCATCCTCATCACCCACATCGAGTCGGTGCGCGAGGGATTCGACCGGGTCATCCGGCTGAGTTACGACGTGGAGCAGGGTGTCGCCCGCGCGGTGGACGAGACGCCGGCGGAAGCGGCCGGCGGTGTGGGCGGGCCGGCGGCCGGAGGGGAGGCGCGGGTTGTCGCCGCCTGAGGGCCCGGGCCGCGTGGAGCCCGCGACCGCCGGCGACATTGACCGGATCAACCGGGTCTTCTCCGACGCGTTCACCGAGCGCTACCAGCGCGACGGGATGAGCGGGGTCCGGGTCCCGCTGCTCAATCCCGCGATCTGGCGCTACGCCCTCGAGGACGCGGCCGAGGGCGCGATGGTCTGGAAGGACGCCGCCGGAAACGTGGTGGCGTTCAACATCGTGCATCGCTCCGGCGTCGAGGGATGGATGGGGCCGCTCGCCGTCCGGACCGACCGGCAGGGCGCGGGGCTCGGCGGGACGATCGTTCGGGCGGGCATCGGCTGGCTCACCGAGCGGGGCGCCCGCACCATCGGGCTCGAAACGATGCCCCGCACCATCGAGAACATCGGCTTCTACTCCCGCCTGGGGTTCCGGCCCGGCCCGCTCACGGTGAGCGTGACCCGGGACCTCGACGGCAGCCCCAGGGGGAAGGCCGCGGGCACCCGGCTCTCGCGGGGAGAGCCGAAGAGCGGCCTCCGCGCCTGCCTGGCGCTCTCTGCCGAGGTCGCGCCGGGGGTGGATTATTCGCGCGAGGTGATCCTCACCCTGGAGCTGGGCCTGGGCGACGCGACTCTTCTGCCGGAGGAGCGCGGCGGGCCGGGCGGCGCCCTCGCCGGCTTCGCCCTCTGGCACACGGCCCCCCTCGCCGAGGGCCGCCCCCTGGACGAGGCGCGGGTGCTCAAGCTGGTGGCGAGGGACCTCCCGAGCTTCCGGCGGCTGGTCCAGGCGGTCGAGGCCCATGCCCGGGAGGCAGGGGCCCGCCGGCTCGCGATCCGCTGTCAGACCGCCTACCCGGACGCCTACAGCGCGCTGGTGGAGTCGGGATACCGGGTGCACTGGACCGATCTCCGGATGACGCTGTGCGGCCGGGAGGAGCGACCGGCGGCGGGGGCCGGGGTGGTGTTTTCGAATTGGGAGATTTGACGGAGACTGCGTGAACGGTCAACAGTCAACAGTCAACGGTACTTACCCCAGAGCCGCCGAACGTGGCCTGCGCGGCGGTTACCGTTGACCGTTGACCGTTCACTGTTGACGCTTTTCGTCCCGGAGCGCCCACCACCTGATCCACAGCACCACGCCCAGGCCGAGCAGCACGTGCACCACGCCGAGCCCCACGGGCCGGATGAAGACCAGCACGACCCACACCCCGAGGCTCCCGACGGCGGCCAGCAGCGTGAGGTCCATCGGTGCGCGCCTCGAGGCGGAACGGTACGGTTGACGGGGTCTGGGCTTGCCCCTATTATAGCGCGGTCGGGTGACGGCTGGGAGACACGTTACTGAGCCAACAGGTCCGGAGAAGGGCCCGCATGTCGTGGCCGATGTCACGCCCCTCGGGGGAAGGCAGACGCTAGGGCGAGGGCGCCATACTTACGTCTTCGGGTTAGTAAACATCCCGGCCGCCAGCCGACACCTGGGCGCCGACCAGCGTGAGCCAGGTCGGCGCTCTTCTTTTGCCTTTCCGCCGGGCTCGGAGACTCGCCGCATGCCGCGCTGCATCGTCGCCCGCCGGGTCCACTTCAACGCCGCCCACCGACTGCACAATCCGGCCCGCTCCGCGGAGTGGAACCGGGCCACCTTCGGCCCCTGTAATAACCCGCACTATCACGGCCACAACTACGAGCTCGACGTCGAGGTCGAGGGCGACATCGACCCGGAGACCGGCTACGTGCTGGACACCGGCGTCCTGAAGCGGCTGGCCGACGAGACGATCACCGCCGAGCTCGACCACCGGAATCTCAACCTCGACGTGCCCTGGTTTGCCGAGCGGATCCCCTCGGCCGAGAACATCGCGGTGTACTGCTGGGAGCGGCTCGCGCCCCGGCTTCCGCGCGGCCGCCTGCGGCGGCTGCGCCTCTGGGAGACCCCTCGCAACTACGTGGACTATGAAGGCCCCTGAATCTCCGCGGCGGCGCGGATTCGAGGCCGAAGTCGCCGCCATCCTTACCGCCCTGGGTGAAGATCCCGGCCGCCGGGGCCTGCGCGACACGCCGAAGCGGGTCGAAACCGCGCTCCGGTGGCTCACCAGCGGCTACGAGCTCTCCCTCGCCGACGCCGTCGGCGACGGGGTCTTCGAGGAAGCGCACGAGGAGATGATCCTGGTGCGGGACGTCGAGATCTACTCCCTCTGCGAGCACCACCTGCTCCCCTTCTACGGGCGGGCGCACCTGGCCTACATCCCCGATGGGCGGCTGATCGGGCTCTCCAAGCTGCCCCGCATCGTCGAGATCTTCGCCCGGCGGCTGCAGATCCAGGAGCGGCTCACCGACCAGATCGCCGACGCGGTCATGGAGGTGCTCGCGCCGCAGGGCGTGGGGGTGGTGATCGAGGCGGCGCACCTCTGCATGATGATGCGCGGGGTGGAGAAGCAGAACTCCCGCACGGTGACCAGCGCGGTGCGCGGGCTTTTCCGGAGCGATCCCCGCACCCGCTCGGAGTTCCTCCGCCTCGTGGCGTCCGCGCGGCAGCCGGAGTGAGCGCGCTGGCGGGGCGGGTGGCCGTGGTGACCGGCGCCTCGCGGGGGATCGGCCTCGCGGTGGCCTCCGCGCTCGAGGGGGCCGGCGCGCGGGTGGCGCGGGTGGCGCGGAGCCTCGCCCCGGCGCGGGCCAGCACCCGGCTCGACGTCCCTTGCGACGTGACCGACGAAGCCGCGGTGCACGGGTTATTCGACCGGGTGCGCGCCGCCTTCGGCATTCCCGACTTCGTGGTGAACGCCGCCGGGGCCTTCCTCCTGAAGCCGTTCGAGCAGACCGCGGCGTCCGACCTCGCGGCCCAGCTCGCGGCCAACCTGCAGGGGCCGTTCATCGTCGCACGCGCCTTCCTGCCCGCGATGCGGGTGCGGGGGAGCGGGCGGCTGATCACCATCGGGAGCATCGCCGATCACCAGGCCTTTCCCGAGAACGCCGCCTACGCCGCCTCCAAGTTCGGCCTCCGCGGCCTGCACGAGGTCCTGCGGAAGGAGTACCGGGGGAGCGGCGTCCTGTGCACCCTGCTGAGCCCGGGCCCCACCGACACCGCGGCGTGGGACCCGGTGAACCCCGAGGCGCGCCCCGGATTCACCCCGCGGAGCGACATGCTCCGACCCGCGGACGTGGCCGACACGGTGCTCTGGATCGTCAGCCGCCACCCCCGCGTGGACATCAACTGGATGCGGCTGGGGCCCGCGGAGCGGTGACCGTTCAGGCTTTTCGCGTGCACATCGAGCTCACCGACCACCTCTGCTGTCCCGCCGGGCACGCCGAGCGGTTTCTCGTCCTGCTGCCGGACGCGGTGGACGGCCGGCGCGTGGTGAGCGGAACGCTCGGCTGCCCGGTGTGCGGCCGGGTGGTGCGGCTTGCCGAGGGGAGCGCGATCTTCGACCAGGCGGCTCCGTCCGACGGACGCACCGCGCTCACGGCTGAGGCGCTCGCCGCGTTCCTCGGCCTCTCGGGTCCTGGGGGGTACATCGCGCTGGTGGGTGGGGTGACGTCGCTCGCGGGTGAGCTCGCCGCGCTCCTGCCGGGTATCCGGCTCGCGCTGGTGAATCCGCCGCCCGGAACCGCCGACCTTTCCGAAGCGAGCGTGCTCCGCGCCGCGCGCCTGCCGCTCAAGGCGTCGAGCATGCGCGGCGTGGCGCTCGGCGCCGACCTCGCCGGCCATGCGGCGTGGGTGGCCGATGCGGTCCGCGCGACGCTGCCGGGGCTCCGGATCGTCGCCGAAGGAGGGGAACCGCCGTCGGAAGGCGTGGAGCTCCTGGCGCGGGCGGAGGAGTGCTGGGTGGGGAAAAAGCAGGGAGTAGGGAGTAGGGAGTAGGGAGTAGGGAGCAGGGGGCGGCCCTATTCCCTACT
>DASYRI010000273.1:0-10138 GCA_036004545.1 Gemmatimonadales bacterium | reverse complement strand
GTCCAGCAGCATCTGCGGGCCCATCAGCTGAAGCCCTTGAGCGAGAAGCGCTCCCGTCTCCGCCGGCAACTGGTTCGCGCCCCGTCCGGCCCAGAGAGGACGGCCCGCCACAACCCCGATCCGGCTCCCATCCTCGACGATTGCCGCCGTGGTGATGATGCAGAACCCTGGAAATTCCCTGCGACTCGCCGACTCGCCCGGAAGGCGGCTGAGCGCCTTCCCGAGCTCGGCCTGGAGATTTGCCGGAAGGGCTGTGTTCGGCATACGACTGAAGGCGCCCGCGAACCCGATCGCCGAGTTTCTCGTGCCCTCAAGCAATCGCAGAGACCTCCCGGGACGGCCGCAAGAGGAAGCGCAGCGGCCACTCGACCGCCTTCGAGATCCCGATTCGGGGCGTAACGAGGATCGTCCCCACCGGCTTCTCGGCGCTCTCGAACACCTGCACGGCCGATCGCCGCATTGCGATGCCATCCAGCACGTGCGTGATGCCGAGCGCCTGGCACAGTTTTCCTGGTCCATTCGCCAGCATGCGCTCCTGAATTGCGCCGCGTCGTCTTCGCACGGTCGAGACACCCCGGAGCGGGAGGATTCCCCGGAGCAGCACCGCACCCCCGGTCTCGGACCCATCGCAGACCAGGTTGGCGCACCAATGGACTCCGTAGGATCGGTACACGTACCAGGTGCCCGGCGACCCGTAGAGGCTTGCATTCCCGGCATGGCGCCGGCCGCCGTAGGCGTGTGAGGCGGGATCGTCGCGCCCCAGGTACGCCTCGGTCTCGACGATGGTGCCGCTGGTGGGCCGGCCACCGATGGTTGAAACGATCGTCGCCCCCAGGAGGTCCGGGGCGACGAGTTCGGCAGGGCGATGAAAGTACCGGGTGGGGAGCGGCCTCACCCACGCCTCCTGGGACGCGGAGGCTTCTTCGCGGCCGCGCCGGTTTCTCCCTCGCCTTCGGAGGCAGATACCGGGCCTGCCGCCCCCGCGGCATCGGCGCTCCTGCCTCGGCCACTACGGGCTGCACCGAGACGCGGAGCTCGTGCCTTCTTCGGGGTTGGTTCCCCGGCAATCTCTGCTTCGGCGACCGGAGTTTCCTCGTCCACGCGCACCATGCCGACGAGCGGAACGTCCTGCGCGCGCATCGGAGCCCGGGAGCCGCGCCGGAACCGGAGGGTGGCCAGCCGGGACGGGGTCTCCGCCGCGGCACTCGGCATTGCGGGTGAGCCATTCCCGGCCGCGCTCGGCGCGGCCGCTTCGGCCCCGAGGGGGCCGCTTCGCATGAAGCCGAGATCGGTCTTGTGGGGAGAGACCTCGTAGGTCCCATCGGCGAGCGTTCGGACGTCCGCCACCTCGGCGTCATTCGCCTGGCGGAGGAACCGGCCGAACCGTTCCGGTTCGAGCAGCGGGTCTTCGCGGCCGAAGAGCGCGGCCATGCGGGCGCGGAGCGCCTCGGATCCTACCGCCTGAGGGAGCTCGCCGAGCGCGCGGCCCAGCAGCTGGAAGGCGGCCGCGAGGGTGAGATGCCCGCTCCGCGAGGCGGGCGCGGGTGCTCCAGTCGGAGCGGGCTCGGAGGGCTTTTCCCGCGCCGCATCCTCGCCACCCCGGCCCCGGCCCCGGCTGCGGCTCCGGCCCCGGCGGCCGCGGGTCTCCTCGCGCTCTGACGCCCCCTCACGAGGGGGCGCGGCGCCGCGTGCGGCGGCCTCGCGCCCCCCGGTCTCGCGCCGGCCCGGGTCCGGCCCGGCGGGAGCCGCCGCGGGAGTCACCTCGAACTGCCCGTTGTCGAGCTTGCTCACTTTGAGGAGGCCCCGGACGCCGGCCTCGGCGACGAACTTGCTGAAGCGGTTGAAGCCCGCGTTCCGCTCGTCGAAGTTGGGGTCGATCTGCTGCATCACCTGCTTGAGACGGTCGGAGCGCATGACGTCGCCGTTGCGGCTCATCTGCTGGACCGCCTCGGCGACCAGCTCCCACGGATCGCGCTGGGCGGACGGAACGTCCGCCTCCTTGGTCAGCCCGGCGAGATCGCTGTAGGAGAAATACTCGTCGCAATTCTGGATCAGCAGGTCGCTGGCCGACTCGCGAATCCCCACGCCGATGACGTACTTCCCGTATTCCTTGAGCTTGATGACCAGGGAGGAGAAGTCGCTGTCACCGGAGAGGAGGATGAAGGTGCCGATCTCCGGCCGGGTGAACACCAGCTCGATCGCGTCCACCGCCAGGCGGATGTCGGTGGCGTTCTTCTTGTTGGTGCCGAACGCCGGGGCGAAGATCAGGTCAATGGACGATTCGGAGAGCGGAACGATGTACTGCGGGTAGCGCCGCCAGTCGGCGTAAGCCCGCTGCACCGCCACCTTGCCCTTGATGATGTCGCTGTTGAGCAGGGTGCGGAGCTCCTTGGTGAGGTCGCTCCGGATGCCGAGGGTGACGTTGTCGAAGTCAATCAGGAGCGCCGCGTGCGGGGCATGGTGGACGCGCACTGACGGCGGGACGCTGGCGCTGGGCGCCTGGGTGGCCTGTCGGCCGGCCCGATGGGTCGGGGAATTCACGGGTTGGTTGGTCTCCGCGCCCCACCTGTCGGAGCTCCCGCCGCTTCCCGGAACCCCTATCCACGGGGGTCAAGGAACTCGGCCGGGAGCCCAGAGAGGCGGAGTCGCACCTTGTTGGGGACCTCGGTCCGGCCCCACTGGCCGCCGAACAGTCCGCTCGTCAAACCTACCTAAGTCGTTGTGCCATCGGTAGGGCGGGCGCCCGGCTGGAGCTCGGCCACGATCCGTTCTCCGGCCCGCCCGTCCCATAATTCCGGCCGGCAGGGCCGGTATCGCCCGCCGACCCGGGCGGCCAGTACTTCGGTGACCGCCCGCGCCACCGCGGCGCGGGAGGATTCGACCAGCCGGTTGGTCCCTTCGGTGATCGTTACCGGACGTTCGGTGCTGCGCCGGGCGGTGAGGCAGGGCACGCCGAGCACGGTGGTCTCCTCCTGGAGCCCGCCGGAATCGGTGAGGACCAGCGCCGCCCGATCGAGGAGGCTCACCGTCTCGAGATACCCCAGCGGGTCGAGGAAACGCACCGGCCCGTTCGGCGCCGAAAGCCCGAACTGCTCGATCCGCCCGCGGGTGCGCGGATGGACCGCGAAGAGTACCGGCATCCTGCGCCCCAGGTCCTCCAGCGCCTTGAGGAGCTCGTCGAGGGTGCGGGGGTCGTCCACGTTGGAGGGTCGGTGAAGGGTCACGAAGGCGTAGTCTCCCTCCCCCACACCGAGCGCCTCCGGCATCCGGCGCCCCCGCGCGGAATCCCGGAGGGCGAGGAGGGTATCCACCATCACGTTGCCGACGAAGCGGATTCTGCCGGCCGGAATCCCCTCCGCCAGCAGATTGGCGTCCCCGTCCCGGCTGGGCGTGAAGCAGAGGTCTGCGAGCTGGTCGGTCAGGATCCGGTTGAGCTCCTCCGGCATGGTCCGATCCCGGCTTCGGAGACCGGCCTCGACATGGGCGATCCGCACGCCCTGCTTGGCGGCCACCAGCGCGCACGCCACCGTCGAGTTCACATCACCGTAGACCAGGACCCAGTCGGGACGATGCCGAACCAGCGCCGGATCGAAGGCGAGCATGATGCGGGCGGTCTGCTCCGCGTGGGAGCCGGAGCCGACCCCCAGATTCTCATCGGGGACGGGCAGGCCGAGGTCGCCGAAGAAGGCATCGCTCATTGCGGCGTCGTAGTGCTGGCCGGTATGCACCAGGACCTGGGTGATTCCCCCCGCCGCGGTCGCGGCCCGAGCCACCGGGGCGAGCTTCATGAAATTGGGGCGGGCACCCACCACGTGCAGCAGCTTCATGACGGCTCGGAGGGACCGGCGCGAGGAAGGTCGAGCGTGAAGGAGAATCGGGTCCCGCCCCCTTGCGCCGCCTCGACCCTGAGCTCGCTCCGCATCGCCTCCACCAGCTTGCGGCAGATCGAGAGTCCTAACCCGGACCCGGAGAACGCGTAGCCGCCTACCGACTGCCGCCGGCGGAACGGCTCGAACAGCATCGCCAGCGCCTGGGGCGGAATCCCCCGGCCGGTGTCCCGGACCGAAAACTCGACCCCGGTTGCTCCGACCTCCCTGGCTGAGACCTGCACGCTCCCTTCGTCGGTGAATTTGAGCGCGTTGGTCGTCAGGTTGAGCAGGACCCGGGAGAGGGCGACCGGATAGCCGGACCGCAGGCCCTCCCCCAGTCCCTCCAGCCGCACTTCGAGCCCCTTCTCTTCCGCGATCGGTTGAACGATATCCCGCAGCGACTCGAGGATGTCGCCGACGGCGAACGGCAGCGGCTCGGTTTCCAGCTGCCGCTCGCCTCCGCGGGCCAGCTCGATGACGTCGCTCGCCACCGACGTCAATCCGAATGCCGCGGCGTACATCAGGCCGATCTGCCGCTCCTGCAGGGGAAGGAGCGGTCCGCTGCGGCCTCGCCGCAGCGTCTCGGCCAGAAACAGGATCGAGGTGAGAGGGGAGCGCAGGTCGTGGGCGACTTCGACCACCAGTTCCAGCCCGTCGGGTCCGGAGAGCCGGTCGGTGAACCGATGCCTCCAGTCGCCCTCCAGCGCCCGTCCCACGACCTCGAACGCCTCCAGCGTCCGGATGAGCTCCCGGCTCTCCGGCAGCTCCTCCCGGGCGGCGAGCTCGCCGAGGAAATCGGCGCGGAGGGCCTGAAGGATCCGCCGGGCGAGATGGTTGCGCCCGAGGTCCGGCAGGGGAGCCCCGACCAGCTCGGCGCGGATCGCCGAGGCGATCAGGTCGACCTGCGTGGCGATCTCGACCGTGGAGGGCGAATCCATCTGGAAGGAGCCGCTGGCATCGGCGGCGACGGTTTGTCTGGCCTGTTCCAGGGCCCGGAGCAGGGCCCCGTGCAGGGTCAACGCCTGCTGTCCCGCCGGTGCGGTCACCCGGCGGCTTCCTCGGAATCGGGCCGGGCCAGCGGCCGCTTCTCCAGGAGTCGGTAGAGCGTGGTCCGATCCACCCCGGCCAGCCGTGCGGCCTTGGACATGTTGCCGGTGGCCCGGGCAATCAGCGCCGTGAGGTATTCCTTCTCGAACTCGGCCATGACCCGATCCTTGGCCACGTGGTACGGCTCATGGAGGTGGTCGGCGCCGAGGGCCGGGTCCGGCCTGGGGAGGCCGTCGGCTCCATTCAGGGCCCCCTCCTCCTCGTCGTACAGCGGAATATCCGTGGGCTGGACGAGCTGTTCCGGTTCCAGCAGGACCGCCGCGTGCTCGATGACGTTCTGGAGCTCGCGCACGTTGCCGCGCCAGGGACGGGAGCGGAGAAACGCGATGCTCGCCTCGCTGAGCCGGGGGCACCGATTCGGCATCTGGCGATGCCGCTGCCAGTAATAGGTGAGGAAGTGATTCGCGAGGAGGGGAATGTCCTCCTGCCGCTTCCGAAGCGGGGGCAGCGTGATCGGGACCACCCGCAGCCGGTAGAAGAGATCGCTCCGGAGCACACCGTCCTCCACCGCCTGCTGGGGATCGCGATTGGTCGCGGAGATGAACCGGACATCCACCTGCGCGTCGGTGGTCTCCGAGCCCACCCGCCGCACCACGCCGTCCTGGATGACCCGCAGGAGCTTGGCCTGAATGGCCATCGGCATCTCGGTCAGCTCGTCGAGGAAGAGGGTCCCGCCATTGGCGGTCTCCAGCAGGCCCGGCTTGTCGCGATCGGCCCCGGTGAAGGCGCCCTTCCGGTGGCCGAACATCTCGGATTCCAGGAGCGGCTCGGGGAGGGCGGCGCAGTTGATCGGCACCATCGGCTTGCGGAGGCGCCGGCTGTGCTCGTGGATAAACTGCGCGAAGACTTCCTTCCCGGTCCCGCTTTCCCCGCTGATGAACACGCTGGCGTCGGTCGGCGCAACTTTGCGGGCCAGCTCGACCGCCTTGCGGAAGAGCGGGGAGATCCCGATCAGCGTGAGCGAGCCGCCGTGGTTGTGCTGCTCCAGCACCTGTTGCCGGAGCTCGCTCGCTTCCCGGTTCACCATCACCGCGTGCGAGGCCCGGCCGATGAGCACCTGGAGGTGCGTGGCGGAGAACGGCTTGGGGAGATAGTCCCAGGCGCCCGCGCGGAGCGCCTCGATGCTGGAGGTGACGCTGGGATTCCCGGTCATCACGACCACAATGGTGTCCCGATTGGCTCCCAGCGCCGCGCGCAGGAGCTCGAGGCCGGAGACCTGGGACATATACAGGTCCACCAGCACGATGTCGAACTTGCGCTGCTTGAGGAGCTCGAGGGCCTCTTCACCCCGCCCCGTCAGGGTCACCGCGAAGCCATCCATCTGGAGGACGCTGGCGCAGCTTTCCCGCATGGTGCGCTCGTCGTCCACCAATAGAATCCGGATGCTGGCCTTGACCTCGGGGGGGATGGACAGCGGATCCCGGGAAGCGGCGAGGTCGTGAAGACGGCCAGCGGGCGGATCGGACTTGACGGCCATAGGTTGCCTGCGGACTCCCACGGTTGGTGGGCGGGCAGAATGGGGAACGGGCGCTCAAAAGGCGAAAAGTGTGCCGCAGGCGCGACAGGCCTGACCGATTTCGGTCAGCAGAACCCGGTGGCGACGCAACACAATACTGGAGGCCACGATGTGCCGATGCAACATGAGTGTGCCGCGGACGCAACGATTTGCACCCGATCCCCGGATCCCTCCGCGGCAACTGCAACGTGCAAACAACTACGCGAGAGGCTAAGTTCCGGTATCGCAATTGCACTGGCGTCAGCACCATGACCGGATCGTTAATCCCGAACGACCCCAATCCGCCTCCTCAGCCGCCTCCCCAGCCGACGCTTTCGTTAGCGCCGGCTAGCGGGGGCGAGCCGTTGGCTCCGGAGCCGGGCTCGGGCACGGTCGCCCGGGTGATCGCCACGCTGCGCCGGTTCGCGTGGCTGATCACCCTGGTTACAGTACTAGGCTTGGCCGGCAGCGTACTGCTCAGCCGGTTCATCGAGCCGGAGTACTCCACCGGCGCCACCATCTTTGTGGAGAAAACCTCAGACCCGCGCACCGGACCGATCCAGGCGCCCGAGCTCCTCTCCTCGTACAACTGGATTGCGTTGATCACGACCTTCGCCGTGCTCGATCCCGTGGTCAAGGAGACCAAGCTCTACATCAAGCCGAACCGACGGCTCCCGGCCGATTTTTTCGCCGACTTTGACCTCGCCCCTCAGTTTTCCCCGGGCCACTACCAGCTGACCGTGGATGAATCCGGCAGGCGCTGGTCGCTCAAGCTCGAAGGCAAGCCCTTCACCGACGGCCTGGTTTCCGATTCGGTGGGCCGCCGCGCGGGTTTTCTGTGGAAGCCCGGACCGGCGCGGCTGACCCCGAAGTTCAAATTGAGCTTTTCGGTCGAGCACCCGCGCGATGCGTCCGCCGAGCTGTCGAACGTCCTCGGGGTGAGGATGGTCGGGGAGCAGAGCAACTTTCTCGTGGTGTCCCTGAAGGGCCCCGACCCCGACCTCATCGCGCGGACGGTCAACGGCGTGCAGAACCAATTCATGACCGTGGCGGCCGACCTCAAGAAGAGGAAGCTCCGCGAGCTGACCAGCTTGCTGGGCGATCAGGTGCGGCAGCAAGAGGCCAAGCTCCGCGCGGCGGAGACGGCCCTGGAGTCGTTCAAGGTGCAGACGGTCACCCAGCCGAGGGAGCAAGTCGCCATCGCGGCGGGGACCCAGATCACCCAGAACCCGGCCTACATGCGCTACTTCGACCAGCGCGTGCAGGTCGAGACGATCCGGAATGAGCGCCGGGCCATCGAAGATGTCCTGGGCAGGCTGGCGACCGGAGAAGCGACCGTGGACGCCTTCAATACCGTTCCCGCGGTTCGGAACGCGCCCGATCTTTCTCGGATCCTGACCGACCTTTCGGTCGCGCAAGCGGACTTGCGGGCCCTCCGAACCAAGTACACCGACGAATACCGCGAGGTGAAGACGCTGCGGGAGAAAATCGAGACCATCCGAACCGTCACCATCCCGGCCTACGCCCAGGCACTGGTCCGCCAGCTCGTGATCCAGGAGAAAGACCTCGAGGCTCGCATCAGGATCGCCGAGCAGGACCTGCAGACCATCCCGATCCGCGCCATCACCGAGGCCCGGCTCCAACGGGAGATGGAGAGCGCCAAGGTGCTCTTCATAAATCTGACGAATCGCTACGAAGAGGCCAAGCTCGCCGAGATCAGCGCCATCCCCGACGTCAAGATCATGGATTCGGCGGTCGCACCGACGAAGCCCTCCAGCAACCAGGCCCCCCGGATCATTCTCCTCGGTTTCCTGGCCAGCCTTGGGGCGGGGATCGGCCTGGCGATCCTGCTCGACCGCCTCGACAAGCGGTTCCGCTACCCCGAGCAGGCCAGCAGCGAGCTGGGGCTGTCCATCCTCGGCGCGATCCCCGCGATTCCCCAGAGCCGCAACGGCCGGCCGGTGCCCCATGATGAGATGCAGCAGGTCATCGAGGCGTTTCGGTCGGTCCGGCTCAATCTGGCCCATTCCTTCGCGCCCGACACCCCGATCTGCCTCACCGTGTCGAGCCCGAACCCGGGCGATGGGAAATCCCTGGTTGCCGCCAACCTGGCTCTCTCGTTCGCCGAGGCCGGGTACCGGACGATCCTGGTGGATGGGGACGTCCGGCGGGGAGACCTGCACCGGACCTTCGCCGCCGAGCGGCGGCCCGGCCTCCTCGATTACCTCGGCTCGACCCGGCTGCCCCTCGAGCGCGCGTTCCGGCCCACTTCGCACCCTCGGCTCACCCTGCTCCCCTGCGGGACGCGGCTGCAGCAGGGCCCCGAGCTGCTGGGCTCCACCCGCATGGCCGGTCTGATCACCCAGCTCCGGAGCGAGTTCGGTGTGATTCTTATTGACAGCCCGCCGCTGGGCGCGGGGATTGATCCCTTCGTGCTGAGCACCCACTCGGGCAGCATTCTCATCGTCCTGCGGAGCGGAGAGACCGACCGGCAAATGGCTGAGGTCAAGCTGCGGGTTCTCGACCGCCTGCCGGTTCGGGTGCTCGGCGCGGTGCTCAACCACATCCACGTGGGAATCGGTCCCTACAAGTACTATCTGTACAGCTACGGTTACGCGGCGGAAGAGGACGAGATTACCGAGGACATCGAACCGAGAATGCTGCCGGAGGGGGAGCCCTCCTGAAGCGGCGGGGGTTGTCCGAAAGTCAGGTCGCGACCCGGAGGGTAGAGCCGGCTCGGGCCAGCAGCTCCTCCGCCTCGCTGGGCGAGCCGTGCCCGCCATCGAGGCTGGAGCACCCTGCCCGCAAAGTCACTCGCCCGTCCCCGTCGGACATGGCGCCCTTCAGCCGATCCACCAGCGTGGCGGCGCCCTCCGGAGTGGTCCCCGGCGCGATCACCGCGAATTCCAGCGGTCCCAGGCGTCCCACGGCATCCGCTGCCCGACCAGACTCCCGGAAGAAGCCGGCCACCCGCTGCGCCACCTCCTCGATCCGCTCCAGGACGGGGTCGAGGTCGGGGTCACTCGAGACGAACACCACGCAGGCGACCGGCTGGCCGTTGCGGCGCGCTTCCGCGACGATCTCCCGGGCTCGCCGATCGAGGCCCGTCCGGGTGTAGAGTCCCGTGGCCGGATCGAGCAATCGATCGGACCGGAGCAGGTCGGCGGCCTGCTTGGCCTGCAGAAAGGTACGGACCTTGTAGAGCAGGATCTCGCCCTCGATCGGCTGACCGAAGAAGTCCCAAGCTCCCGCCTCGAACGCTTCCGCCTTCTGGGCACGGCCCGCCTGGCCCGCGGTGGTGATGATGATCGGAGTGGTGACCCCGATCCGCGGATCGGCTCGGAGGCGGCGACAGACCTCCGCCCCATCGAGATCCGGCATCTGGCGGTCGAGGATGATCACGTCCGGAAGGGCGGCCTCCGCCTGCTTGATGGCCTGCACCCCGGTGAAGGCTCGCAGGACTCTGTAGCCCTCCGCGCCAAAGATGCTTTCGAGCGAACGCGCCGACCATTCCTGGTCGTTGGCGATGAGGACGGTGGCCGGATGCCGTCCCCCGCTCGCCTGCTCCGGCGTGCTCGAATCGGTCACCCTCGACTCCTCAGTTTCGCCGCATGTGTGGTGATTTTCAAACGGTATCCGCCGACTGTTGCGCAGCGACATCGGTCAC
>DASYRI010000272.1:0-2229 GCA_036004545.1 Gemmatimonadales bacterium | reverse complement strand
GTCTTCGCCGAGCGGGAAGGGAGCGTGGCGGCGCCGACGGCGGGGCTGCACTTCACACCGGGGCTGCTCGCGGCGCTCGAGGGGCGCGGCGTGCGGATCGCGCGGCTCGACCTCGAAGTGGGCCCCGGCACCTTCAAGCCGGTCGAGGAAGAGGATTTCGCCCGGCACCCGATGCACCCCGAGCGCTTCGAGATTCCGGCGGCCGCCGCCGCGGCGATCGCGGAGGCCCGAGAGCGGGAGGCGGCGGTCTGGGCGGTGGGTACCACCGTGGTGCGGGCGCTCGAATCCGCGGCGCGAGAGGACGGGAGGGTGGAGGCCGGCCGGGGCGAGACCCGGCTCATGATCGCGCCGGGATACCGGTTCCGGGTGGTGGACCGGCTGATCACCAACTTCCACCTTCCCCGCTCGACGCTGCTCATGCTGGTGGCCGCGTTCGCGGGTTATGAGGCGATCGTCGCGGCGTACGCGGAGGCGGTGGCCCGGCGCTACCGGTTCTATTCCTACGGCGATGCGATGGCGGTCGTTTGAAGGGCGTCAACGGTCAACGGTCAACGGTCAACGGGTCGCTCCTCGCGCCGTTCGAGTTCCGAATCGAGCGGACCGCGGGCGCCGCCCGCGCCGGCCGCCTGGCACTGCCCCACGGCGAAGTGCTGACGCCGACGTTCATGCCGGTGGGAACCTACGGCACCGTGCGCGGCCTGCACCCGGAGGAGGTGGAGCAGGCCGGGGCGCGGATCATCCTCGGCAACACCTACCACCTGCACCTCCGCCCCGGCGAGTCCACCATCCGCGCGCTGGGGGGCCTCCATCGGTTCACCACCTGGCCGCGGCCGATGCTCACCGATTCGGGCGGCTTTCAGGTGTTTTCGCTCGCCGGCCTCCGCAGCATCTCCGAGGAAGGGGTGGAGTTCACCAGCCACATTGACGGCTCGACCCGCACCCTGACGCCGGAATCCTCGATGGAGATCCAGTGGGCGCTGGGCGCCGATGTGGCGATGGCCTTCGATCACGTGGTCGCCGGCCAGGCCTCGCACGACCTGGCCGAGGAGGGAATGGAGCGGACGCTGCGCTGGCTCACGCGGTGCCGGAGGAGGCACGAGGAGCTGGCGGAGGAGACGCAGACCCTCTGGCCCATCATTCAGGGCGGCATCCACGACGATCTCCGCCGCCGCTCGCTCGAGGGCACCCTCGCGCGGGGGCCATGGACCGGAATCGCCATCGGCGGGCTCTCGGTGGGTGAGCCCAAGCCGGTGATGCACCGGGTCCTCGAGTCGCTCGCGGGCGCGCTGCCGCCCGACCGGCCGCGTTATCTTATGGGGGTGGGATTTCCCGAGGACCTGGTCGAAGGCATCGCGCGGGGCGTGGACCTCTTCGACTGTGTCGCCGCCACCCGGAACGGACGCCACGGGAGCGCCTGGACCTCGGGCGGCCGGGTGAACATCCGCGGGGCCGATCATCGCACCGCGCTGGAGCCGCTCGACCCGGCGTGTGACTGCGCGACCTGCGCCCGGTTCTCCCGGAGCTATCTGCGCCACCTCTTCGTCGCGGAGGAGATGCTGGGCCTTCGCCTGGTGTCGCTCCACAACATCCGCTTCCTCCTCCGGCTCACCGAGGAGGCCCGCCGGGCGATCCTGGCGGGAGAGCTCGACCGCTGGAGCCGCGAATGGCTCCGGCGCTACCACGGCGGAGCCGACGCATGACCTCGATGCGCTTCTCGCTCATGGCCCCGACGGACGGCAGCAATCCGCTCCCGATGCTGCTGTTCCAGTTCGGGGCGATCATCCTGATCTTCTACTTCCTGCTGATCCGTCCGCAATCGCAGGCGCGGAAGAAGCACGCCGCGATCCTGGCCCAGCTCAAGAAGGGCGACGAGATCACCACTTCAGGCGGAATCATCGGGAAGGTGAAGGACATCAAGGACGACCGCATCACGATCGAGAGCGGCGGCTCGACGCTCCTGGTGGAGCGGGCCCGCATCATCCGCGTGGGCGAGCACGTGTCTCCGACGGCCTGACCGTGGCGCTCCGCGACCTGCACCTCCTCGGCTCGCCGATCCTCCGGCAGCGGAGCGCCGAGGTCCCCGCCGTGGACGAAGCCGTCCGCCGGTTCGTGGACGATCTCTTCGAGACGATGGACGCGGCCAAGGGGATCGGCCTCGCGGCCAATCAGGTGGGCGTGGCGCAGCGGGTGGCGGTCGTCGGCGCCGAGAACGAGCGCCTGGTGATGATC
>DASYRI010000271.1:0-3566 GCA_036004545.1 Gemmatimonadales bacterium | reverse complement strand
GGACATCCCGGTCCATCGGTATCGCTATGCCCCGGTGAAGCGCCAGACGCTGGCGTACACCGGAACCATGGCGGCCCAGGCCCGCGGCTCGTGGGTCGGACGGCTCTCGCTGGCCGGGCTCCTGACCGCCGGCGTGCTGGCCACGCGGCGCGCGGCGCGCCGCTGGCCCGCGGCCGTGGTGCACGCCCACTGGTGGTTTCCCGGCGCCTTGATCGCCCTCGGGGCGCGGCCGGGCCTCGGACTTCCGGTGGTGACGACGCTGCACGGCTCGGATCTCAGGGTGGCGAGGGAGGGGAAGGCGGCGCGCCGGCTGTTCCGCTCGGTCGCCCGGCGCTCCGCCGCGTTGACCACGGTGTCCCGGTGGCTCGCCCGCGAAGCCCTGCAGCTGGCGCCGGATGTCACCCCGCTGGTCGAGCCGATGCCGGTCTCCCCGGAGTTGTTCCATCCCGGCGATCATCGGGAACCCGACCGGCTCCTGTTCGTCGGAAAGCTCACCCCGCAGAAGGGATTCCCGGAGCTGCTGGACGCCCTCCGCCGCATGCAGCGCCGCCCCCTGGTGGACATCGTGGTGGGGACCGGCAGCGATCCCGACGAGGGACGGGCGCTCGCCGCATCGGCGGGGGTGGGGGAACGGCTCCAATGGCACCCGCTGCTCGAGCAGGCCCAGCTGGCGGAGCTCTACCGGCGGGCGACGGCCCTGGTCATGCCCTCGGTGGACGAAGGGCTCGGCCTCGTCGCGGTCGAGGCGCTCATGTGCGAAACCCCGGTGGTCGCGTTCGACTCCGGCGGTGTGGGCGACAGCGTCCTCCACCAGCGGACCGGCCTGCTGGTGCCGCCGGGGGATTCGGCCGCGCTGGCGTCGGCGCTGGATGACCTGCTGAGCCGGCCCGACCAGGGGGCCGCGCTGGGCCGCGCCGGGCGCGAGTACGTGCTGCCGCGCTTCGCGCCCGAGGCCGTCGCGGCCCGCTACGCGGACCTCTACCGGAGGGTGAGTGGACCGCGCACGCCGTAAGTGGCTGCTGGCCGCGATCCAGATCGCCTTCGTCGCCGCGGCCCTCTGGATGGGCGGCCGGCACCTGCTGCGCGACTGGTCGCAGGTCGGCTCGGCGTTCGGCCGGGTCCGGGTGTCCTGGCCGTTGGCGCTGGCCTCGGCGGTCCCGGTGCTGGCCGCCTATGCCATCCTCATCGAGACCTGGCGCGCGACGCTCCGGGGGTGGAGCGCGCAGCTCTCGCGCGGTCATGCCGTCACCATCTGGTTCGTCTCCAGCCTCGGCCGGTACATTCCGGGGAAACTCTGGCAGGTCGTGGCGATGAGCGGAATGGCCCAGCGCTGTGGCGTGTCGCCGATGATCGCGACCGGGTCGTCGCTGATGGTCAATCTCGCCAGCATCGTAACCGGGTTTCTGGTCGTGCTCGCCACCGGTGGTCGGGTGCTGGCAGCGGTTCCCGGGGGCGACGCCACCAGCACCGGCCTCTGGCGGATCCTCGCCGTCGTCGTCCCGGCCGGGCTTGTCTTCCTGTCGGTGCCCGCCATCTTACCACGCCTGGTCCGGGCGGCGGCTCGAATCACCGGCCGGCCGTGGACCATGCCGCCGATTCCGTCCGGCGCGCTCTGGGCCGCGGCCGTGGGCACCGCGGCCGCGTGGGTGCTCTACGGTTTCGGGTTCGAGCTCCTGGCCCGGGCGGTCGGGGTAGCGACGGCGGGCTGGTCCGGTGCGTTCGTAGCAGCGTTCACGTTTTCGTACCTGATCGGATATCTCGCGCTGCTCGCTCCCGGCGGGATCGTGGTCCGGGAGCTGGCGCTGGTCGAGGCCCTCCGGATCCTCGGCCTGGCTCCTCCAGCCGCGGGCGTGGTCCTCGCTCTCGCCTCGCGGCTCTGGCTCAGCGTCCTCGAGATCGTGCTCGGTTTGCTCTTCGTCCCGTCGCTGCTTCGCCTGCCAACGCGACCGGTACCCGATGACGCACCCGGCCCCTGAGCGCACCACCCGCATCTTCGAGCCCCGCCGCGGGTGGCTGGTGGCGCTCGCGGTCTTCGTGGCCGCCGCGCTCACCCTCTGCTGGCCGATGGTCTCCGGGAAGGTGATCCTCGGCTCCGACTACTACATCGCCGGCTGGGCGTTCCGGCATTTCGGGGCGGAGTACTGGCGCCAGCACCATGCGCTTCCCCTGTGGAACCCGTTCATCTTCGGCGGACTCCCCTACGTCGGCGGGATGCACGGCGACATCTTCTATCCGACCGCGTGGCTCCGCTGGTTCCTGCCGCTAGGTCTGGCCACCAACCTGACGTTCGGCGGGCACCTGGTCGTGGCCGGATGCTCGATGTACGCGCTGCTCCGCGGGCTCCGGATCTCGTGGGTTGCGGCCGTCACCGGAGGGCTCTCCTACGAGCTCACCGGGATCGTGGCCTCCCTGGTGAGCCCGGGGCACGACGGAAAGCTCTTCGTCTCGGCCCTGGCGCCGCTCCTCTTCCTCGCCCTGCTGCGGGCGGTGCGGGAGCGGAGCACCCCCGCGTACGGGTGCGTCGCGCTGACCGTCGGACTGTCACTCCACGGCCACCCGCAGATGAGCTACTACCTGCTGGTGGCCGGGGGGCTCTGGGCGCTCTTCCTCCTGTACTTCGATGAGGCCGGTCCCCGGGGCTCGGAACGATTCCGCGCCCTTGCCTTCGGCGCCGGGGCGGTGATCCTCGGCTTCGGCGTCTACGCCATCCAGTCGCTCCCGTTCATCGAGTACATCCCGTTCTCGCCCCGTGGGGCCGGGGGCCCGAGCGGCGGGTGGGAGTACGCCACCGGCTACGCCATGCCGCCGGCGGAGCTCTTCACGACCTTTCTTCCAGAGCTCAACGGCATCAAGGAGGCCTACGCGGGAGGCAACTTCTTCAAGCTGCACACCGAGTATGTCGGCGCCCCGGTGCTGCTCCTCGCCGCGTGCGGCCTGGGGGGCGAGTCCCACCGGCGGGAGCGGCGCGCGCTCGGGGTCATCGCGCTGCTCTTTCTCCTTGTGGCGTTCGGCGGGCACACCCCGTTCTACCGGGCGTGGTACGAGCTGATGCCCATGATGAAGAAAGTGCGCGCCGCCGGGATGGCGTTCTATCTCGTGGCGCTGACGGTCTGCGTCTATGCCGGGTTAGGCGCCGAGCGGCTGGTTTCGGGGCAGGTGAGCGTCCGCCGCCTGGGCGTCGGGGCGGGGAGCTTCGCCGCCTTCGGCCTGCTCGCCGCGGTCGGGGGCCTCGATGGCGTCGCCCAGGCCATCGCGGCGCCCGAGCTGGTCGCCCGCGCGGTGGAGAACGCGGCGGCGCTCCACGCCGGCGGCCTCCGGCTCTTCATGTTCGCGGCGGCGGGCGGCGGGGCGCTGCTCGCGATCCGCGCCGGGCGCCTTGCCGGCGGGGCCGCAGCGGCGGCGCTCGTCGTGGTGGTCGCCGCCGATCTGTGGAGCATCGACCGGAAGTTCTTCGAGTTCGGCGGCGCGGATCGCTTTGCCGTCGAAGACCGGGTGACCCGCACCATGCGGAAGACTCCGCTCCCCTACCGGGTCTGGGATCCGAAGGGTACGCCGTACGACGTTCT
>DASYRI010000270.1:0-23462 GCA_036004545.1 Gemmatimonadales bacterium | reverse complement strand
TCGAGGTTCACGCACACGAGCCAGACACCGTCTACGTCGTCCCGATCACGAGTGACTCCGAACACTTTCCGCCCGGTGGAAAGCTGCGCGTTTACCGAAGCCGCACGGGCGGATACGAGTGGGAGGCGCTTACGGAGGGGTTGCCCCAGCGCGACTGCTACGTCAACGTGCTGCGCGACGCGATGGCGGTGGACTCGCTGGACAAGTGCGGGGTGTACTTCGGCACCACGGGCGGGCAGGTCTACGCCTCGGCCGACTCGGGTGACAGCTGGGCCCCGATCGTCCGAGATCTCCCGGCGGTGATTTCGGTCGAGGTCCAGACACTCTCATGATCCGGGTCGTGCTGCCGGAGCACCTGCGCCGGCTGGCGCGCCTCAAGGGAGAGGTGCAGCTCCAGGTCGAGGGGCCGGTCACCCAGCGCTCGGTGCTCGACGCGCTCGAAGCCGAGTTTCCCATGCTGCGCGGAACGATTCGCGACCACGTCACCCGGGAGCGCCGGGCGTTCGTGCGATTCTTCGCCTGCGAGCTGGACCTGTCCCACGACCCGCCGGACGCCCCGCTGCCCGAGGCCGTCGCGGCCGGAACCGAGCCGATGCTGGTCGTGGGTGCCCTTGCCGGCGGCTAGCCCGGCCCACACGGAGGAACACTCGTGAAGTACATGCTGTTGATTTACGGCGACGAGCAGGCCCTGAACCAGGCCGAGCGGGAGGCCTGCTACCAGGAGTCCACCGGGCTCGCCCAGGAGCTGAGTGCGTCGGGGCGGTACATCGCCGCCTCCCCGCTGCAGCCGACGTCCGCCGCGACCAGCGTCCGGGTCCGCTCGGGCAAGCGGCTGGTCACCGACGGTCCGTTCGCGGAGACGCGCGAGCAGCTCGGCGGCTACTTCATGATTGACGCCCCGGATCTCGACGAGGCGATCGCCATCGCCGCGCGGATCCCGAACGCGAGCCGCGGCACCGTCGAGATCCGGCCGGTGGTGGAGCTCGAGGGCCTGCCGGCCTGACGGCGGCCGGCTGAGGCGGCATCTGGATTGCGAGCACGGAGGAGAGGCATGAAACTCTTCCGGCTTCCCGCGCGTCCAATTCGGAGATGACCCCAATCGGAACGCCGGCCCCCGATCCGGCAGGGGAGCCTGCTCCGGCGCCGCAAGGCCCCGAGCGCCGCTCCCGCCGGATCTTCCGATTCCTCCGCCGCCTGGCATTCGCCTCCGCCGGGCTCGGCTTCCTGGCGATCGGCGCCGAAGCCGTCATTCGGGCCCGAGTTGATCCCCCGGCGAGCCGCGTGCCCACCGCGGTCTACACCCGGGCCGTGCCCTGGAGCCGAGACGGTGATCGGCCCGACCCTCCCGCCATCGCCATCGCGACGTTCGACGGCTCCCCGATGGAGGCCCGGGTCCCGGTAGCGCTCGGTGAGCTGCCCGATCACCTGGTTCAGGCGGTCCTGGCGGTCGAAGACCAGCGGTTTTTCGCGCACTACGGCCTCGACCTCCGCCGGATCGGGGGCGCGCTGGTCGCCAACCTCCGGGCGGGCGGGGTCGTTCAGGGCGGAAGCACGATCACTCAGCAGCTGGCCAAGAACCTCTACCTCTCCGCCGGCCGGACCCCGCTCCGGAAGCTCCGCGAAGTCGCCCTCGCGCTGGTGCTGGAGCGGAGGTACGACAAGGCGACGATTCTCGAGGCCTACCTCAACGAGATCTATCTCGGCCAGGACGGCGACCGCGCGATCCACGGGGTCGGCGCCGCCGCCCGCTACTACTTCGGGAAGCCGGCCGGGAAGCTGACACTGGCCGAATCGGCGCTGCTCGCCGGGATGATCAGCGCCCCCAATCGCACGGCGCCGCCACGCCATCCGGGCGCGGCGCGGGAGCGCCGCGACCTGGTGCTCCAGCTGATGGTGGAGCAGCAGCGCATCTCGCGGTCCACGGCGGAGCGCGCCAGTCGCGCCCGGGTGGCGACCCGTCCTCATCCGGCGCCTTTGGTGGACGGCCGCTACTTCCGGGACTTCATCGCGGGGACCGTCCCAGGCCATCTGCCGCACCGCGGCGCGGCGGTCTACGCCACGTTGGACGCCGCGCTCCAGCGCGCCGCCGAGCGCGCCGTCCGGACCGGGCTCGACCGGCTGCGGATGCCCGGGGCGGAGGCGGCGCTCGTCGCCATCGCCCCGGAGACCGGCGAAGTGCTCGCGATGGTCGGCGGGCGCGACTACGGCGCCTCACAGTTCAATCGTGCCACCGACGCCCGCCGCCAGCCCGGCAGTGCGTTCAAGCCGGTGGTTGCGCTCGCCGCCCTGGAGCCCCGGGAGGGAAGGGTTCCCTCGTTCACCCTGGCGTCCGTTATCCAGGACGAGCCCTTGCGGGTGAGGACCCCCAAGGGCCCGTGGGAGCCGGCCAACTACGACCGGGCATTCCGGGGGCCGGTCAGCTTCCGCGAGGCGATGGAGCAGTCGCTCAACGTGCCGTTCGCGCGGATCGGTCTCGTCGTGGGTCCCGAGCGGATCGTGGCGGCCGCCCGGCGGCTCGGCATCACCAGCCGGCTCCAGGCGGTCCCGAGCCTCGCGCTGGGCAGCTCGGAGCTGACCTTGCTCGAACTGGTCAGGGCGTACGGCGTCTTCGCCGCCGCCGGCAAGCTGGCCACCACCCGTACCATCCTCGGGCACGGTCGCTACGGCCACGAGGTGGAGGAAGACGGCGCGGCGTGGGGCACCCAGGCGGCTGATCCGGCGGTTGCGTACCTGGTGACCTCGACACTCCAGGGCGTGGTCGCCCGGGGAACCGGGCGAGCGCTGAACCAGGACGGACGCTGGGGGGAGGAAGGCATCGCCGGGAAAACCGGGACGTCGTCCGAGTGGCGCGACGCATGGTTCGTGGTCTACTCGCCGTCGCTCGTGGTGGGAGTGTGGGTCGGCTTCGACGACGGCCGGAGTCTTCACCTGACCGGCGCCACGGCGGCGCTGCCGATCGCGGCGAAGTTCCTCGAGCAGGCGATGCCCGAGGCGCGCAGCGAACCGTTCGAGGTGCCCGAGGGAATTACCGAGGCGTACATCGCCGCGGCGAACGGATCGTGGGAGTCGGGATGCGGGCAACGCGAGCTGTTCCTCGAGGGCACCGAGCCGGCGGACGGCGGGTGCGCTTCGTTCCAGATCGGCGACTGGCGGGGGCTTCGCGAATGGGGCCTGGCGCTCGAGCGCCGGGCCGCACGCTATTTCGCAGATCTCCTCGGGAATCAGGCCGACCAGTCGCGGTCGCGGAGGTAGGGAGCGGACTCAGCTCGACGGCACCGAGAGTGCTCCGTCACGATCATCCACTTTCCGCTCATCCTTCGGAACACCGCGGTCCAGGCGCCCCGGATGACGTGGGGGTGGCCGTCGGGCGCGCGGTGGGGCGCCGCACGCAGGTCCGGGCGTGTGTCGATTCCGCCCACCCCCGTTCGACGAGTAGGAGGGGGGGATTCGCCCCATGCGACTGGGGGTACCGAGAGGCCACCAGGCCCGGGTTGCCCCGGGAGAGGAACCGAGGCTGATTAGTACCCCCGGAAGACTTGACCCTCAACGTCGTTCGACCGGCGGTCGACCCATGGCCTTGGGACTCGAAGGAAAACAGGTCGTCATAACCGGTGGCGACGGCGCCCTGGGCCGAGCCGTGGTCGAGGCGTTCACGGCGGCGGGGGCGGCTTGCCATCTGCCGATCCTCGGCGCCGCCGGGACCGAGTCCGGGCCCGGCGCGCGGATCACGGGGAACGTCGACCTGACCGACGACGGCGCCGTGACGGCGTACTTCACGGGCCTGCCGCCGCTCTGGGCCTCGGTGCACCTGGCGGGCGGGTACCAGGCGAAACCGATGGCCGAAACGACCCGCGCCGATTTCGAGCGCCAGCTTCTGCTCAACCTGGCGACCGCGTTCCTTTCCTGTCGGGAGGCCGTCAAGGCGATGCGCGGGAGCGGGGAAGGCGGCGGCCGGATCGTGAACGTGGCCGCGCGGGTGGTCGAGGTGCCGGTCGCCGGCGCGGTGGCGTACTCGGTCTCCAAGGCCGGTGTCGCCGCACTCACCCGCTCGCTCGCGGTCGAGGTCAGGGGCGACGGCATTCTGGTCAACGCGATCCTCCCCTCCATCATCGATACCCCGGCCAACCGGGCCGCGATGCCGAACGCGGATACGGCCAGGTGGCCCAAGCCCGATGAGCTGGCCGGCACGATTCTGTGGCTCGCCTCGCCGGAGAACCGGCTCACTTCCGGCGCTCTGGTGCCGGTGTACGGAAGAGCGTAATCTGTGTCTAGCAGTGCGTAAATCTGGGTTAGAATCCTCGCCCCTTCACGGAAACCCCTCGGCCAGGACCGACCGATGCTGATCCCCGACTTTCGCTTCGCGCTCCGCAGTCTCCGCCGCGCTCCCGGATTCACCCTGGCCGTGGTCCTGACCCTGGGCCTCGGCATCGGTGCCAACACAGCCATCTTCAGCGTGGTCCGCGGGGTCCTGCTCCGGCCGCTCCCTCACAAGAACGGAGATCGGCTGGTCTACCTCCGGCAGGGCACCGAGGGTGCCGGGGGCGAGAACGTCCGGTTCTCGGTTCCCGAGATCACCGACTTCCGCACGGTATCCCGAACCCTTCACGGGATCGCGGAGTACTCCCCGATGGCGTTCGCGCTTCAGGGAGAGTCCGACGCGGTCCGGGTGGACGCCGGGCTGGTGACTGGGAACTACTTCAACATCATGGGTCTCTCCCCGGTGGTGGGCCGGCTGTTCAACGACGGCGACGACGGCCGGGGCGCGGCGCCGGTGATGGTCCTGACCCACGAGTACTGGATGAAGCGGTTCCACGGCGACAGGGGCATCGTGGGGAAGAGCGTCCGGCTCAACGGGAAGGGCGTGACGGTGGTGGGCGTGGTCCAGCCGGCGCCGACCTTCCCGGAACGGATGGACATCCTGCTCAACATGGTGAACAGCGAGCATCACCTGAGCGCGATGATGGTGACCGGTCGCACCCACCGGATGACCGAGATGATCGCCCGGCTGGCGTCCGGCGCCACGGTCGAGCAGGCGAAGGCCGAGGTGGCGGAGATCACCAGGAGGGTCCACGCCGATTACCCCGAAGCGTACGACGCGGCGTCGGGCTATCACGTCACCCTGAAGCCGTTCCACGAGGTGCTGGGCGAGAAGGCACGGCTCACCCTCTGGCTCCTGATGGGCGCCGCAGCGTTCGTGCTGATCATCGCCTGCGCCAATGTGGTCAACCTGACCCTGATGCGCGGGGTGCGCCGGGAGCACGAGCTGGTGGTGCGCGCCGCCCTCGGCGCGGGCGCCGCGCGGCTCCGCCGACTGCTCCTGGCGGAGAACCTGGTGCTGGCGATCATCGGCGGTGGGCTCGGCCTGCTGGTCGCCTTTGGCGGGGTGGGAATGCTGATCGCGTTCGCCCAGCGGTATTCCCCCCGCGCGAACGAGATCCGGGTGGACGGCGTCGTGCTGGGCTTCACGCTCGCGCTCGCGCTGCTGGTGGCGGTGATCCTCTCGTATGCGCCGAAGCTCGCGCAGGACTCCGGCCTCGCGGCCTGGCTGGCCGGGGGAGGGAAGCGCGCCACCGGAAACCTCCGCCGGCAGCGGCTCCAGCGGGGGCTGGTGGTGGCGCAGGTCGCGGTCTCGGTGGTGCTGCTCACCGGGGCAGGGCTCCTCACCCGCACGATGATGCGGCTCTCGGTGGTGAATACCGGGATGAACACCGAGAACGTGCTGACCATGGAGGTGCAGCCGGACGGCAACGGCCTCAACAACGCCGCCACGATCGCCCAGTACGAGGAGATGCAGAGCCGGCTCGCCGCGATTCCCGGCGTGAAGGCGGTCGCGGTGGGGTCCACGGTGCCGCTCCGGAGCGCCGGCTTCATGCTGGAGATCAAGGCGGAGGGCCGCCCGGTGGCGCCCGGGGAGCCGATGCCGCGCGCCGAGTACCGCACCGCGACCCCGGGCTATTTCCGCGCGGCGGGGATTCCGGTGCTCAAGGGCAAGGACTTCGCCTCCACCGACCGCCAGGGGACCGGACTGGTGGTGATTCTCAACCAGACGCTCGCGGACCGGCTCTTCCCCGACCAGGACCCGATCGGCCGCCGGGTGGCCTGGACGGGAGAGGTGCTCAAGTTCATCCCGGTGTCGGGCGAGTGGCGCACCGTGGTCGGCGTGGTGGGGAGCACCAAGGACGGCGGGCTCGAGGCCGAGCCGCTCCCGGTGATGTTCCAGCCGTTCGCGCAGCAGGTGGTCTTCTCCGGGGGGCTGGTGATCCGCGCGGGAAGCGACGCGTCCGCCATCGCGCCCGCGGCGACCCGGATCGTGCGCGGCCTCGCCCCCCGGCAGCCGATCGAGAAGGTGCTGACGCTGGACCAGATCAAGGACGAGAGCGTGGCGCCCCGGCGGCTCAACGCCGTGCTGGTGGCCGCGTTCGGGATCCTGGCCGTGATCATCGCGGCGGTGGGGATCGCCGGGGTGCTGGCCTTCTCGGTGAGCGCCCGCACCAACGAGATCGGGATCCGGATGAGCCTGGGTGCGGACAGCGGCCGGGTGCAGCGGATGGTGCTGATGGAGGGCGGCGTGCTGCTGGGGGTCGGGCTGCTGCTGGGCGTCACCGGCTCCCTGGTGGCGGCGCGGCTCATCCAGGGGCTCCTCTTCGGCGTGGCGCCCCACGACCCGGTGACGCTGGCCGCGGTGGCGACGCTCATGGCCGCCATCGGCCTCGGGGCCTGCTGGGTCCCGGCGCTCCGGGCCGCGCGGATCGATCCGGGGGTGGCGATCCGGGCGCAGTAGCGGCGATCTTTCAACCCTCGCCGCCCCTCAAAGGAGCCCAGCCGTGCGGGTCGTCGCGCTCGCTTTCGCCCTCATCGCCGCCGCCCCCAACGGCCTCGCGGCCCAGCAACCCAGCGGCCTGCTGCTCGCGGGGCTGTGGCAGCTCGAGAAGGGTAACCTCAATACCGACGGGCCCCGGACCGTGATGATCCGAACCGATTCCAGCGCTTCGTGGGGAAAAGAGACGGTCCGATGGCGGCTCCGGCCGGACAGTATCATGATCGCGCTCGGGGGCGAGTGGGAGACCTACAGGCTCAAGGTGAAGAACGACCGGCTGAGTCTCTCCGGCGGCGATCTCACCCAGACCATCACCCTCCGGAGGGTCGGACCGGCCACCCCGCGCCCTCCCGGCGTGCCGGTCCCGCCCGACCCCAACACCGAGCCGCCGCCGCGCTAGGACTCCGGGGGGAGGGGGACTTCACCCGGAGGCGCCAGGCTCGGCTTCGAGCAGCTCGGCCTGGAGGCCGGCCCGACGGGCCAGCGGAAGCGGCGGAAGCACCCGGTCCTGCAGCGCCACGACGAGCTCCCCCACGAAACCGCAGGCCCGGAGTGCCGGCTCGACCGTCTCCCGCGCCGCCACCGGGGTGTTGCACCGCTGGCTCAAGTGCGCCAGCACCACCGTGGTGAGCCCGGGGTGGAAGAGCTCGACCAGGAGCTGCGCGCTCCCCCGGTTGGACAGGTGCCCCCCGCTCCCGGCGATCCGGTGCTGGACGGCCGGGGGATACTCGCTGGTCCGGAGCATCACCTCGTCGTAGTTCGCTTCCAGCACCAGCGCGGTCACCGCGCGGAAGTGGTAGCGGAGCGCCTGGGTGGGCCGGCCGAAGTCGTAGGCCACGCCGAGCCGGACGCCGTCGCCGGTGGTGACGGTGAGGGCGAGCGGCTCGGCCGCGTCGTGGAGGAGGATGCAGCCGGCCAGCGTGAACGGCCCGCACTCGGTGAATCCGATGCCCCGCAGGGGAAGGTGCTTCACCCGGGCCGGCGCGCCGAGCGCGGCCCAGGTCCCCGCCGACGCGAGCAGCGGCACGCCGAAGCGCCGGGCGAGCCGCACGGCGCCCTGGGCGTGGTCCCCGTGCTCGTGGGTCAGGGCGATGCCGCAGAGGGTGCTCAGATCCACCGCCCCGGCTTCGGCGCGGCGGGCGATCTCCCGGGCGCTGAAGCCCGCGTCGAGGAGCAGGGAGCAGCCGCCGGACACCAGCGCGCACGCGTTCCCGCGCGAGCCCGAGCCCAGCACGGTGAGCGTGGTCACCGGGCGAGCCGCGCGTGGATCGCCCGGAGCGACGCCTCCAGCGCCGCCCCCACCTCGACCTGCCGCCGCGGCATAACCCGCCTGGCTATCTTGACGAATCCCTCCTGATCGAGGAGCTCCGCCCCCCCCACGCCCCAGGCGAACGGCGGCACCCAGCGGGGGACCGGCGCGCCGACCACGCTGGCCCCGGCGCCCACCACCGTGCCGGTGGACAACAGGGTGCCGATCCCGGTCTTGGCGTGGTCGCCGAAGAGGGTGCCGAGATTCGTGCGCCCGGTCGCCACCCTGCCTCCGGGCAGGTCGAGCCGCACCTCGCCGTAGGTGTTCTTGAGATTCGAGGTGATCGTCCCCGCACCGAGGTTGGCCCACTGGCCGACGACGCTGTGGCCCAGGAAGCCGTCGTGGCTTTTGTTGGCGTAGCCCAGGAAGACGCAGCTCGACACCTCGCCGTGGACCCGGCAGCGGGGCCCGATGGCGGAATGCCGGATCGCGCCGCCCAGGAGGAGGCTCCTCGGCCCGGCGAAGAGCGGCCCTTCGAGCCGGGTGCCGGCGCGGACCTCGACCCCCTCCTCCAGCACCACCGCGCCGTGCCGCACGTCGAAGACGACGCCGGGCTCGACCTGAGCGCCGAAGCAGGCGACGTCGGAGGGATTGCCCAGGACGATCGTGCCCGCGGGCACCGGCTCGCCGGCCTCGCCCGAGCAGGCGAAGCAATCGCCGGCGAGCAGCCGCTCCAACGCGCTGACCAGGTCCCACGCTCCCCGGAGCGGAAGGCCCTCCACCGCGCGCGCGGCGCCGTCCTGGTGCGGACCGGGCCAGCTTTCCCCGGCGGCGACGATCCATGCCACCGTGGACTCGCCATGGGTGAGCCGGCGGATGCCGGGAGCGAGCGTGCGCGGCGGGCCGGCCGGGGCGAAGTCCGAGCGCGCGACTACCGCAGGTCCCGCGACGGGGCCGCAGGGCAGGAGCGGCGCCGAGTCCACGTCGGCGAAGCCGGCGGCGTGGTCGCCCATCACGGCGACCTCTGCCAGCTGGAGCAGCGCGGCCCAGCGCTCCCGGATCCGCCAGGCGCCGGCGCGGAGCTCGGCGATGGGCCGGGCTCCGGTGAACGGGGCCCAGGCCGCGCCGGGGGCCCGGGGCTCGAGGCAGACCAGCAGGCTCACGGCGGCAGCTCCCGGATCTCCGCGGGTAGCGCATCGATGACCTGCTTGAGGTCGGCGGCCCGCGCGCGGTCCATGACGAGGAACCGGCCGTTCGCCGCCACCACGACGAGGTCCTTCACGCCGGAGAGTACCAGGGGCACGCCCTCGGTCCAGACGATGCAGTCGCTGCTCTTCTCGAGCACCGCCGGTCCCACCACGACGTTCCCCTTCCGGTCGCGGGGACGCACCCGGGCGAGCGCTTCCCAGGTGCCGATGTCGTCCCAGTCGAAATGCCCGGGGACCACGGCCACCGCGTCGCTGCGCTCCAGCACCCCGATATCAATGGAGACCGAGGTGACTTCGCGAAAGAACCCGGCGACGTCGCCCTCCGCGAGGCGGACGAGATGCGGGGCGATCTCCGGCGTGTGGCGCTCCACTTCGGCGAGCAGCCGCCCCGCGGTCCAGGCGAAGAGTCCGCTGTTCCACAGCGCCCCGCCGGCCAGCAGGTCGAGCGCGGAGGCGGTGTCGGGCTTCTCGATGAAGCGCTCCACCCGCCGTGCGCCGCTCTCCAGCGGCTCCCCCGGAACGATGTAGCCGTAGCCGGTCTCCGGCCGCGAGGGAACGATGCCTACCGTGATCAGCCGGTCGGTGGCTCGGGCGGCGAGCAGCGCCAGCTCGGCGGTGCGTGCGAACGCGGCCGGGTCGCCCACGGCCCAATCGGCGTGGACCGAGAGAACGGTCGCCTGGGGATCTCGGCGGGACGCCTCCGCGGTGGCCCACACCAGCGCCGGGCCGGTCGAGGCGGCACGCGGCTCGATGAGGACGTTGGCCGGGTCGAGCCGAAGCTGGGTGGTGAGCTTCCCGGCGACCGCCGGGCCGGTGACGACCAGGATCCGGGAGAGCGGGACGAGGCCGGTGAGCCGGTCGAGGGTTTCTTCGGCGGTGGAGCGGCTGCCGGTGAGGGGGAGCAGGTGCTTCGGGCGGCTCGCGGAGGAGAGCGGCCAGAAGCGTGTCCCCGACCCGCCCGCGAGGATGACGGCCCAGTCCATCGTCAGAGGAGACCGGTGAGCGCGTCCTGCCGGGTGCGGAGCTCGTAGAGCAGGGGTCCCAGGTCCCGCTCGGGGCGGGCGAGCACGACGAGCGTGGTGGTGGGGGTGAGGGCGGAGAGGATCGCGGGGCCCACGGCGAAGTCGAAGACCGCCGTGCGCAGCGGGCCGCAGCCGCCCGCGCCGCCGAATTGCTCGGCGTGCCGCATCGTGGTCACCGCGAGGGCGGCCACGGCCTCGCCGTCGGTCCCGGCGCCGAGCGCGTCGTGAATCACGAGGCCATCCTCCCCGATGATGGCGGCGCCGAGCACCAGGCCGCCGCTTTCGAAGGCTTCGATGATCTCTCGCAAGCCTGCCATCGCGCCTCGCCGATTGGAATGCGGAGGTGGCCGGGAACGTAGGAGGCGGCAAGACCGAAGTCAAGAAAACACCGTGGGTTGACCCCACTTCTTCGGGCCCTTAATCTTCGCCTTCTGCGATGCGTCCAGCCGGCTTTCTTCCCGCCCTTCCACTGCTGCTCGCCGCGGCCGCCCTCGCTGCCTGCGGCGACCCGTTAAGCCTGCCGCCCGCGTCCGCGCCTAACCGGGTGGACACCGTCACGATCTGGGCGGCGAACGGCACGCCGGTGTTCCGCCCCAGCGGTTACGACATCACGTCGCGCTCCGCGGTGCGGCTGGACCACGTCGCGTACCCGGTCGGAACCTTCGACTTCGCCTACGTCATAGACGCGGGGGGCGGGCACGTCTTTCTCCCGCTCGCACTGGTGGCGGCCACCGGACGCACCACCGGGAACCCGGGGTTCCTCGGGACCACGACGCCGTTCGACTCGATCACCGCGGCGCAGCAGGTCGGCTACACCACCAACGACACCATCCGGGCCGCCGCCGGCCAGGTGTTCTACGTGCGCTCTGCCGTGAACTCCCAGATCTGCCCCCTCAGCATTCCGTTTTACGGGAAGCTCGAGGTGCTCGGGTTCGATGACGGGCAGCGCACGGTGACCTTCCGGATTCTCGCCAACGTGAACTGCGGATACCGCGGGCTCGAAGTCGGACTCCCCAGGAAGTGATCGACCTCAAGCTGCTTCGCCAGGATCCTGCCGGGGTCCGGGCGGCCCTGATGCGGCGCGGCGATGAGCGGGTGGGCGAGACGGTGGACGCGGTGCTCGGGCTCGACCGCAGCTGGCGCGCCCTGGTGGGCGAAACCGAGCGGCTCAGGGCGGAGCGGAACGCGCGGACCGAAGAGGTGGCGCGGAAGAAGCGCGCCGGGGAGCCCGCCGACGAGCTGCTCGCCGCCCTCAAGGAATCCGGCGAGCGGGTCAAGGCGCTCGACGCCGAAGCGCGGCGGCAGGAGGACGAGCTCCACCAGGCGCTGCTCCGGATCCCCAACCTTCCCCACCCGGCGGCCCCCACGGGACCGGTCGAGGCCAACCGGGTGGTTCGTACCTGGGGCGAGCGGCCCTGCCTCGAGGTCAAGCCGAAACCCCACTGGGAGCTGGGCGAAGCGCTCGGGATCCTCGATCTCGCCCGGGGCGCCAAGATCGCCGGGTCCGGCTTCCCGCTGTTCGCCGGTGCCGGCGCCCGGCTGGTGCGGGGGCTCGCCGGCTTCATGCTTGACTTGCATACTCGCGAGCACGGCTACCTCGAGCTGGCGCCGCCGCTCCTGGTGAATCGCGCGACGCTCACCGGCACCGGGCAGCTCCCCAGATTCGAGGACGACCTCTACGCTTCGCCGAAGGACGATCTCTTCCTGCTCCCCACGGCGGAAGCGCCGGTCACCAATTTCCACCGCGACGAGATCCTCGAGGCGTCGGCGCTCCCCGCGGCGTACGTGGCGTTCACCCCCTGCTTCCGCCGGGAGGCCGGCGCGGCGGGGAAGGACACCCGCGGGCTCCTCCGGGTCCACCAGTTCGACAAGGTGGAGCTGGTCCGGCTCTGCCGCCCCGAGGCGAGCGACGCCGAGCACGAAGTGCTGACCCGCCACGCCGAGACCGTGCTGCAGCGGCTCGGCCTGCCGTACCGCGTGGTGGAGCTCGCCACCGGCGACACCGGGTTCAGCGCGGCGCGCACCTACGACCTGGAGGTCTGGGCCGCGGGCGTCGGCGCCTGGCTGGAGTGCTCCAGCTCGAGCAGCTTCACCGATTTCCAGGCGCGCCGGGCCAACATCCGCTTCCGGCCGGCGGCGGGGGCGAAACCCGAATTCGTGCACACGCTCAACGCCTCGGGCGTGGCGTTCGCGCGGACCATCGCCGCGCTGCTGGAGAACAATCAGGCCGCCGACGGCGCGGTGCGGCTTCCCGAGGCGCTGGTGCCCTACGTCGGAGCGGACCGGCTCCTTCCCCGCTGACATGACGGTCGGATCGCCCGGCCGGGACTGGGCCCGGACCCTGAATTCCGAGCAGCGCGAGGCGGTGGCCCACGTCCGGGGGCCCCTGCTGGTGCTGGCGGGGGCGGGCTCGGGCAAGACTCGGGTGCTCACGACCCGGATCGCGATGCTGATCGAAGAGCACGGGGTCCCCGCCGAGCGGATCTTCGCCGTCACCTTCACCAACAAGGCCGCGGGGGAAATGAAGCAGCGGGTCGCGACCCTCCTCGCGCGCGACCCCGCGGGCCTCTGGATCGGCACCTTCCACAGCCTTTCGGCCCGCCTCCTCCGGCGCGACGCGGAGCGGCTCGGGTTCAGCCGGCAGTTCACCATCTTCGACGAGGACGACCGGCTCGCGCTGATCCGGCGGCTGCTCGAGGAGCGCAACGTCGCCCCCAAGCTGTTCCCGCCCCGCGCCGTGCAGGCCGTCATCTCCTCGGCCAAGAATCGCATGCTCAATGCCGAGCAGCTGGCCGCGTCGGCGGGGTTCGACCAGCTCACCCGGATCGCGGCCGACCTCATGGATCCGCTCGCCGCGGGGCTGAAGCGCCAGAACGCGATGGACTTCGACGATCTGATGCTCCATCCGCTGACCCTCTTCCGCGAGCACCCCGACCGGCTCGCCTGGTGGCGCCAGCGGTTCGGCTTCATCCTGGTGGATGAGTTCCAGGACACCAACCGGGCCCAGTACCAGCTGGTGCGGGCGCTGGGCGCGCACGGCAACGTCTTCGCCGTGGGCGACGACGATCAGTCCATCTACGGCTGGCGCGGGGCGGAGGTGAAGAACATGCGCGAGTTCCAGCGCGATTTCCCCGCCGCCCGGGTGGTCCGCCTGGAGGAGAACTACCGCTCGACCCAGGTGATCCTCGACGCTGCCAACGCGGCCATCGCGCGGAACCAGAGCCGGCTCGGCAAGACGCTGCGGACCCGGCGGGCCGGGGGAGAATCGGTCACCGTGGTCGCCGCCGCGGACGAGCGGGACGAGGCGGAGTGGATCGCCGGGGAGCTGGCCAGGCGGAGCGCGGCCGGGGACTGGCCGCTCACGGAGATGGTGGTGCTCTACCGCACCAACGCGCAGTCCCGCGCGCTGGAGGAGGCCTGCCGCCGCTCCGGCGTCGCCTACCGGGTGGTCGGGGCCATCAGCTTTTACGAGCGGCGCGAGGTGAAGGACCTGCTCGCCTATCTTCGGCTGGTCGCCAACCAGCAGGACGACGAGGCGTTTCTCCGCGCGGTCGCGGTGCCCCGGCGCGGCATCGGCGACGCGAGCCTCGAGACGTTCCGCGACGCCGCGGCCGGCTGGGGGAAGCCGCTCCTCGAAACCGCGCGCATCGCCGACCGGATCACCGGGCTCCGCCCCAACGTGCGGGAGAGCCTGCAGCGCTTCGCCGCGCTGGTGGACGGCCTCCGGGCGCGGAGCGCGGCGGCGGCGCCGGCGCTCCTCATCGAGGAGCTGCTCCAGGCGATCGACTACGAGGGGACGCTGCTCGCCGAAGGGCCCGAGGGCGCCGACCGGTGGGAGAACGTGCGCGAGCTGGTGGCCGGGGCGGCGGAGTGGTCGGAGATCGTGAGCGAGGACGACGGGACGACACCGCTGGAGCGTTTCCTCGCCGAGGCGGCGCTGGTGTCGGCCGCCGACTCCTCCCAGGGCAGCGACGGCGTAACCCTGATGACCCTGCACACCGCCAAGGGCCTGGAGTGGCCGGTGGTGGTGCTCTCCGGGCTCGAGGACGGGCTGTTCCCGCTGGGCCGCGCGATGGAGAGCACGGAGGGACTCGAGGAGGAGCGGCGACTCTTCTACGTCGGGCTTACCCGGGCCAAGGACAAGCTCTATCTCACCTGGGCGCGGGCGAGGCGGCGGGGCGGCGAGCTCCGGCCCGGGATGGTCTCCCGGTTCCTGGAGTCCATTCCGGCCGAGCTGCTGGAGGAGCGGAGCACCGCGTCGCTCTGGGCGCCGCGGCGGAGATCGGGCGGGTGGCTCGCCCCGTGGGAGGTGACCACGGTGCCGCGCGCCGCGCCCACCCGCCTCTACGGGATGGACGAAGAGCAGCAGAACCAGGACGCCCCGCGCCTGATCAAGGGAGAGCGGGTCCACCACCGCCGGTTCGGGAGCGGCACGGTGCAGGGACTCTCCGGTGCGGGGAAGGACCTCAAGGTGAGCGTGCGGTTCGACGACGAAGCGGTGGGACTCAAGCAGCTGCTCGTGGCCTTCGCGGGCCTGGAGCGGGACTGGGGAGAGGGGGCGTGAGCGTCTCGGCGAAGGAGGTGGCCCACGTGGCCGCGCTGGCGGAGCTGGCGGTGTCGGAGGCCGAGCTCCCGGCGCTCACGGCGCAGCTCAACCGGATCGTGGGCTTCGTCGCGCAGCTGGCCGAGCTGGGCGAGCCGGGCGCTGCGGAGCCGTACGTCGCCGGGCCGGAGGCCGCGCGGCTCCGGGCGGACGAGGTCCGTCCCGCCGCCCTCGCCCGCCCGCCCGCCGCCATCGCGCCGGAATTCGTGGACGGCTTCTTCGTGGTGCCGAAGCTCGGCGGGATGGAGCAGCCGTGAGCGCGGCGGAGGTGGCCCGGGCCACCTGCGCGCGGCTCGCCGTGGCCGATTCCCGGGGCCTCAACGCGACGCTGGCGTGGTCGGACGCCGCGCTCCTGGCGGAAGCGGCGCGGGTGGACGCGCTGCCGCCCGGCGGCGCGCTCCGCGAAGTCCCGATCGCGCTCAAGGACAACATCGTCACCACCGAGCAGCCAACCACCTGCGGCTCCCGGATCCTGGAGGGCTACGTTTCGCCGTTCAACGCGACGGTGGTGGAGCGGCTCCGCGCCGCCGGCGCGCTCATCGCCTGCAAGGCGAACCTCGACGAGTTCGCCATGGGCTCCTCCACCGAGCACTCCGCCTACGGGCGGGTACGCCATCCGCTCGCTCTCGACCGGGTGCCGGGCGGCTCGTCGGGCGGCTCGGCGGCGCTGGTCGCGGCGGACGTGGTGCCGGCGGCGATCGGCTCGGAAACCGGCGGGTCGGTGCGCCAGCCGGCCAGCTTCTGCGGCGTGGTCGGGGTGAAGCCCTCCTACGGCCGGGTGAGCCGCTACGGCCTGGTCGCGTTCGGCTCCTCGCTCGACTGCGTGTCGGTGCTCGGGAAGACCGTGGCCGAGGCGGAACGGGTGCTGGCGGTGATCGCCGGGCTGGATCCGCGCGACGCGACCACGGTGGATCTCCCGCCGCTGGTCCCGGAGCCCGCGCCGCTCTCGCTCGCGGGGGTGACCATCGGCCTCCCCCGGGAATACTTTCCCGCCGATCTGCACCCCGGCGTCCGGGCGGCCTGCGACCTGGCCGTCGCGCGCCTGCGCGACCTGGGCGCCCGGATCGTGGAGGTGTCGCTGCCGCACTCGAAATACGCGGTGCCCACCTACTACATCATCGCGCCGGCCGAGGCGGCGGCGAACCTGGCGCGCTACGATGGCGCCCGCTACGGCGCGCGGGCGACGGTGGACGGCGACGTACGGGCCCTCTACCGCGCCACCCGGGGCCAGGGCTTCGGCCCCGAGGTGCGGCGCCGGATCCTGGTCGGGACCTACGTGCTGAGCGCGGGTTACTACGACGCCTACTACGGGCGGGCCCAGGCGGCGCGGTCCCGGATCGCGGACGATTTCCGCCGGGCCTTCGCCTCGGGGGTGGACCTCCTCTTCACCCCCACGACGCCCACGCCGGCGTTCAAGGCGGGCGAGAAGACCGGCGACCCGGTGGCGATGTACCTCGCCGACATCTTCGTCTGTCCGGTCAACCTGGCGGGGCTCCCCGCGCTCAGCCTCCCCCTCGCCCGGAGCGAGGGGTTGCCGGTGGGGGGGCAGCTCATCGCCCGGCACTTCGAGGAGGCCCGGATGCTCGCCCTGGCCGCCACGCTGGAGCGCCACCTCGACCCCGCGGCGGAGGCGCGCCCATGACCTGGGAGACCGTCATCGGGCTCGAGGTGCACGTGCAGCTCGGCACCCGCTCCAAGATGTTCTGCGGCTGCTCCACCGCCTTCGGTGAGCCGCCCAACACCAACGTCTGCCCGGTCTGCCTGGGCCTTCCGGGGGCGCTGCCGGTGCCCAATGGACAGGCGATCCGGCTCGCCGTGCGGGGCGCGCTCGCGCTGGGCTCCGCGGTGCAGGAGCGGAGCGTGTTCTCGCGAAAGAACTATTTCTACCCCGACCTGCCGAAAGGCTACCAGATCTCCCAGTTCGACCGCCCCCTCGCCACCGGCGGCCGGCTCGGCATCGAGTCCCCCGACCGCGGCCCGATCGAGGTGACGATCGAGCGGCTGCACGTGGAGGAAGACGCGGGGAAATCGCTGCACGACCGGGTCCCCGGCAGGACCGCCGTGGACCTGAACCGCGCCGGCGTGCCGCTCGCCGAGATCGTGAGCGGCCCCGACCTCCGCTCGCCGGCCGAGGCGCGCGCCTATCTCACGGCGCTCCGGCAGATCCTGGTGTACGCCGAGGTGAGCGAGTGCAGCATGGAGAAGGGGAGCCTCCGGGTGGACGCGAACATCTCGCTCCGGCGCCCGGACGCGGCGGGGCTGGGCACCAAGACCGAGATCAAGAATCTCAACAGCTTCGCCAACGTGGAGCGCGCGCTCGACGCCGAGCGGGCCCGGCAGCGGGCGCTGCTCGAGTCGGGGGGCAGGGTGGAGCAGGTGACGCTCCTCTTCAACGCCGCCACCGGCCAGGTCCGCCCGATCCGCTCCAAGGAGGAGAGCCACGACTACCGCTACTTCCCCGATCCCGACCTCCCGCCCCTGGTGCTGAGCCGCGAATGGATCGAAGAGGTGCGTGCCGAGCTGCCCGAGCTGCCCGCGGCCCGGCGGGCCAGGCTGGCGGCCCGCTACGCGCTGCCGGCGTACGATGCCGCGGTCCTCACCAGCGAGCGCGCCATCGCGGATTACTTCGAGGCCGTGGTGCAGACCGGGACGGAGCCCAAGGCCGCCGCCAACTGGATCCTGGGCGAGGTGATGACGGGCTACAATGATGCCGGCCGGTTCGCGGTGCCGCCGGCGCGCCTCGCGGCGCTCATCGCGCTGGTCCGGGACGGCACCGTGAGCCACCAGGCCGCCAAGAAGGTGTATGTCGAGATGGCGGCATCGGAGGGTGACCCCCGGGAGACCGCCGAGCGGCTGGGCCTCCTCCAGGTGCGGGACGAGGGCGCCCTCGAGGTGTGGGCGGAGGAGGTACTCGCCGCCCATCCCAGGGAGGTGGAGCGCTATCAGGCCGGCGAGGCGAAGCTGCTGGCGTTTCTCACCGGGCAGGTGATGAAACGAAGCCGGGGACAGGCCGATCCGAAGGCGGTCCAGCCGGTTCTGCTCCGGAAGTTGCAGGGCGCATGACCCTCGCCGCGGCACAGGGCGTGGCGGGCGTCGAGGCGATCCGCGCACGGTTCCCCGCGCTCGCGCGGAAGCATCGCGGCCTCCCGGTGGCCTACTTCGACGGCCCCGGCGGCACCCAGGTGCCCACCGAGGTGGTCGCCGCGATGGACGACTACCTCTACCACCACAACGCGAACACCCACTGGACCTATCCGACCAGCGAGGAGACCGACCGGCTCATCGAGGACGCGCGTGCCGCGCTGGCCGATTTCCTCGGCGCCCGGGCTTTCGAGATCGGCTTCGGGCTCAACATGACGACGCTCACCTTCCATCTCGCCCGGGCGCTCGGTCGCGGGTGGAGCGCGGGCGACGAGGTGATCGTCACCGAGCTCGACCACCACGGCAACGTGGCGCCGTGGCAGGCGCTGGCCCGGGAGCGGGGGATCGTGCTCCGCACCCTCCCGCTCCGGACGGAGGACGGGACGCTCGATCTCCCGGGCCTGCCGGCGCTCCTGGGGCCGCGCACCCGGCTCCTCGCCATCGGCGCCGCGTCCAACGTGCTGGGCACGGTGAGCGACGTCGCCGCCGCGTGCGCCCGGGCGCGGGAGGCCGGCGCCCTGACGTTCGTGGACGCGGTGCACGCCGCGCCCCACGGGCTCACCGACGTTGGCGCCATCGGCTGTGACTTCCTCGCCTGCTCGGCCTACAAGTTCTACGGCCCGCACGTCGGCATCCTCTGGGGGCGGCGCGAGCGCATCGAGGCGCTCGACCTGCCGCGGCTCGAGCCCGCACCCGACAGCGCGCCCGAGCGGCTCGAGACCGGGACCCAGAATCACGAGGGCATCGTGGGCGCCGGGGCGGCGGTGGAGTTCCTCGCCGGCCTGGGGAGCGGCACCACGCGGCGGGCCCGGCTCGCCTCGACGTTCGCGGAGCTCGACCGGCGCTCCGCGGAGCTGCTGCGCGGTCTCTGGGAGGGGCTCCGCCTGGTGAAGCGGGTCCGGCTCTACGGGCCGCCCCCGGGAGCGCCCCGCACGCCGACGGTTTCCTTCACGGTACAGGGAATGAGCGCCGAGGCCGTGGCGCGCGCGCTGGCCGAGCGGGGGCTCTTCCTGAGCCACGGGGATTTCTACGCGCCCACCGTGCTGGCGCGGCTGGGCACGCTGGAGCAGGGATTGGTGCGGGCGGGGTGCGCCTGTTACACCACCGGCGGGGAAGTGGACCGGCTGATCGAGGCGGTGGGCCGCCTCAGCCGGTAGCCAGAAGCCGGGCGCCCGCGGGGGGGAGCCAGGGTCGCTCCACCTGCGACTCGCCCCAGTAGCCCAGCTCGAGCGACCGCACGCCGAAGCGCTCCTCGGCGAGGTCCAGGAGCCGGGTGGGCGACCCCAGGGTGCCCAGGTCGAGCCCGGTCCGGCGGAGCCGCTTGGCCGCACGGAGGGCGTGGGCGCCGATCGGGTCCAGCGCCCGCGCGCGGGCCTTCCCCGGATCCCGCTGCGCGCCCGCCAGCATCTCCATCGTCACATCATACGCGAGCCCGAGGTGGCGCTCCACGTCCTGGTCGGTGAGGAGCCACCGGCTCCGCTCCCGCGCCGCGCGCATCGCCCGGTGCCAGGACCGGGTGTGGGTGAGGTGCACCATGCCGCGGAAGATCCGGCGGTTGGTGCGCACGCTGAAGATGGTCGGGGAAATGATCCGTTCCAGGTGCAGGTCGGCCGCGGTCTGGTCCAGCTGGATGATCTCCCGCGCCTTGTGGGCGAAGCGGTCGCCCAGGTGGGTCTCGATCCGGCTCTCCCAGTAGGTGTGGCCCATCGTCCTGGTGCTGGTCGTGAGCACCAGCTGCCGGGGCACGAAATAGTTGTGGGCGATGGTGTCGGCCGCGAGGTGGGAGAGATAGCCCAGACCGAAGGCACGGAGCGCGTCGGACCTGGCGTAGTCGAAGGTCTCCTGGCCGACATGCCAGAAGTGCGAGTGCCGCCCCGCCGGGACGTACTTCTTGGCGATGGAGGTATCGGGCGCGATCGAGCCGTAGAGGAAATCGTAGGGAAACGCCTGAATGAGGGTGGCGACGTGCGCCGGGAGGAGCCGCAGGTTGGCCAGGATCGCCTCCCCCAGGAAGACGTGGGTGCCCGGCGTCCAGGCGTGCGCCGCCGCCGGGTGCGCCAGCGCCCACAGCCCGGCCAGGACCAGGGTGAGCAGGATCCGGCGCGCGGTCACCGGCGGATCCGTTTGCGCCCGCGGCCCAGGATCCGCCGGAGCCGGCTCACGATGCGGACGCCGTTGCGCACCGAGCGGAGCCGGGCCGCCACATCGAGCGCGGTGTCCTCCACCTCGCCGTGCACCACCTCATAGAGCGCGTCGAGATCGGCGAGCCGCAGCTTGACCCGCCGGACGCCGTGGTCGAGATCCTTCCGGATCATCCGGCTGGTTTCGAGGTATTCGTGCACCTCCTCCCGCACCTCGCCCGAAAGGTCCACGCCCGCGTCGGCCACCCGCTGCAGGGCGCGGAGGGCGGGGGCGAGCTCGCCGCGCAAGCGCGCGAGCTCGGCGGAGAGCTCCCCCACCTCGTTCGAGGCCCGCCGCGCCAGCGCCAGCGCCACGAGGGCGATGACGGCGAAGGCGAGGGCGATGACCACCAGGGCGATCGCCCCCGTGGGGCCCACCCACCCCGCGGTTGTGGTTCCCATGCCTAAACATACCACGCCATCCGCTTGACGGGTGGTGGCGCGCCGGGTGAGGTTTGCGCCATGCCAGCGCGATTCCAGGTGCAGGGAGGCCGCCCGCTTCACGGAACGATCCGGCCCGCCGGCAACAAGAACGCCGCCCTGCCGATCCTCGCGGCCACCCTCCTCGCCGACGGGCCCGTGGCACTCAGCAACGTGCCGCGGATCCGCGACGTCGAAGCGATGGTGGCGCTGCTCGGCGATCTCGGGGCCGAGGTGATCTGGACCGGCCCCAACGCGGTCACGGTGGACGGGCGGCGCGCGGCGAGCAAGCCGCTCGATCCCGCGCTCTGCTCGAAGATCCGGGCCTCGATCCTCTTCGCTGCCCCCCTGCTCGCCCGCTTCGGCAAGGTCGTGCTGCCCCCGCCCGGCGGAGACGTCATCGGCCGGCGCCGGGTGGATACCCACATCCTGGCGCTGGAGGCGCTCGGCGCGGACGTGCTGGTCGGAGACCGCTACGAGATCGAGGCGAAGCACCTGACCGGCTCCGACATTTTTCTGGATGAGCCGAGCGTCACCGGCACCGAGACCGCCCTGATGGCCGCGGTGGGGGCGCGCGGCTGCACCGTGCTCCGCAACGCCGCCGCCGAGCCGCACGTGCAGGACCTGGCCCGCTGCCTGGTGGCGATGGGCGCCGCCATCGAGGGGACCGGCACCAACCAGTACGTCATCGAGGGCGGCCGGCCGCTGCACGGGTGCGAATTCGAGATCGGGCCCGACCATATCGAGGTGGGGAGCCTCATCGGCCTCGCCGCCGTCACCAACGGCGGGCTGACCATCGGCCCGGTGCGAGCGGACGAGCTCCGGAGCATGCTGGCCGGCTTCGACCGGCTGGGCATCCGGCCCCGGCTGGTCGACTCCTGTCTCGTGGTGGACCGCGACCAGGAGCGCCGCATCCGGACCGATTTGGGAGGCCACATCCCGAAGCTCGAGGACGGGCCCTGGCCGGCCTTCCCGGCCGACATGATGTCGGTCGCCATCGTGACGGCGACCCAGTGCGCCGGCCTGCTGCTCGTCTTCGAGAAGATGTTCGAGTCGCGGCTCTTCTTCGTGGACAAGCTGATCGGCATGGGCGCCCGGATCGTGCTCTGCGACCCGCACCGCGCGGTGATCGCGGGTCCGTCGCCGCTGCGGGGCGGCACAGTCGAATCCCCCGACATCCGCGCCGGCATGGCCATGCTCCTCGCCGCGCTCGCGGCCGAGGGCTCGAGCACGATTCACAACGCGAGGCAGATTGATCGCGGCTACGAGCGGATCGAATCCCGCCTCCAGGCCCTCGGCGCCGCCATTGACCGGGTGGATGACTGAGCGGCCGGTCCCCGGTCCGGTTCCACGGTTCGAGCTGCCGGAATGGAAGGAGCGCTACCACGTGGTGGCCGGGATCACCGGCCGCGGCGAGGCGGCGGCGCCGTTCGATCTGGGGTTGAGTGGCGCCATCGCGCCGGTGGGGCAGGTGATGGCGCGGTGGCGGGCCCTCCGGGAGAGCCTGCCCGGGTTTCGGGGCACGGTGGTAGCCCGGCAGGTCCACGGGACTACCGTGCTCTGGCACGCCGCCGCCGCCGGCCTGGTGATCCACGACGCCGCCGACGGCCACGCCACCGCCGCGCCGGGCATCCTCCTCGCCGTCACCGTCGCCGTCGCCGACTGCATCCCGGTCTACCTCATCGACCCGTCCCGGCGGTCCATCGCGTTGCTCCACGCCGGCTGGCGCGGAACCGTAGCGGACATCCTCGGCAGGGGAGTGGACCTGCTGGAAGCTCATGGAAGTTCTCCCAACGATCTTGTTCTTCATTGTGGCACAGGGATTTGCGGCCGGTGCTATGAAGTCGGTCCTGAGGTCTTCCTGGGTTGCGGGCTCGCGGTGCCGCCCGGCGGCAGGGGACCCCTGGACCTTCGCGGGCTGCTGGCCGGCAGAGCCCGGGCGAGAGGGGTGGGAGAGCTCTCGGTCTCGCCCTATTGCTCGGCGCATGACCAGGCCGTCTTCTTCTCCCATCGCGCGTCACGCGGGGCAGACGGCCGGATGGTGGCGTACCTCGGCCTGCTCCCCTAGAATGGGGTGGTCGCTGCAACGGTCCCGTTGCCCGACCCCCGCACCACCGCGCGAAAGGCACGGTTGCTCATGTCACGCCGCGCCGCCTTGCTGATGTCCGCCCTCTTCGGCTTGAGCACGGCCTGCATCGGTACGTCGCAGCCGGATTTTCCCCCGCAGGTGAACATCTTCCATCCGGCCGATCGCGATACGGTGAGCGGCGTGGTCAGCATCGATGTCGACGCTGCGGACGACGTCGCCGTGGACGTCGTCCGGATCTTCGTGGACGGGAGACAACTGGGCATTGACCTGTATGTGGGCCCGTATCACGCCAGCTGGAACACCATCGGGCTGCCCGACAGCTCCGCCCACACCATCCGCGCGGAGGCGAGGGACCAGGCGGGGAATACCGCCACGCAGCAGATCGTCGTCACGGTCATCAACGGGACGCAATAGTCCTCCGCCGCGCGCCGGGCGCGCTCCCCGCCGACCGGCGGGGCGACGGGTTACGGCGCGTGACCAATTTGACTCGGCGGTGGGCCGGGGATATCTTGACGGCCGTGGAGCGGATGGGGGTCGGGGTGGCGTCTGCAGGTCCGACGATGTGGGGTGCTCCCCCACATTTTTCTTTTGGGACAGCCGGGTCCGGGTCCCACGTCTCCGCCGACTTCTCCCGGTTCCACCGGTCATCTCGGAGCGATCCCGGTACCCAACCGATGGGAGTGCATGGCATGGCAGGGTCCGCCGAAATGTTGGCCGCGTTTCGCGAGCTGAC
>DASYRI010000269.1:0-1724 GCA_036004545.1 Gemmatimonadales bacterium | reverse complement strand
TCCTTGGCCGGGTCCGGCCACCGCTCGTAGAGCCCGGCGAAGGACAGCGTGCCGTCGGCGGGGTGGATGTAGTGGGGCTGTTTGACCGGCTTCCCGTCGGCGTCCTCGGTGGGCAGCCACTCGTAGTAGCCGGCGGCGGGGATGACCGCGCGGCGCTTGGCGAACGGGCCCCGCCACGACGGCGCGCTGGCGATCCTGTCGGAGCGGGCGTTGTGCAGGGTCGGCATGGTCTTCGTCTTACCGGTTTTCGGGTCGGTGCCCGGTTTCCACCAGGCCGGCACCAGACCCCACCGCACCGCGCGGACCTCCCGCACGGCCCGGCCCCCGCCCTGGCTGCCGCGCTCGAGGACGGCGTAGACCTTGTTCGTCGGGGCCACGTTGTACGACGGAGCCAGCTGCGTGTCGTCACCGGGGCCGGTGGCCTTGTACTGCTCGATCAGCTCTGCCATGCGAGCAACTGAGACGTACCGGCCGCACATCGCGTTCCGTCCTTCCCGTCGGCACCAGCTCGACACTAGCCGGGCCCAGCCAGCCTGAACTCCCGGGCCGACCGGTGCTCCGCGCGGTATCCCACCGACCTGTGAGCAGCGGGGCAGAGCGGCTCTCAGTCCTGGTGGCCCGCTGTTGCCCGACCTCAACCCGGTGCATGAAGTTGGTCAGGTCGCGCGGCGATAAGCAGGGCAGCCCCCGGCCCGATCCGCGGCAGGCCCCCGGGGCTCGCCCCAAGCCCCACGGCGTCGGGTCAGGTCACGTTGAGGATGAACTGGCAGCGATCGAAGTAGTCGGCCACGTCGAAGTAAGTGCAAAAGAAGAGGAAACAGTTCCCCAGATAGGTGGTGGGCTCGATGTTCTTCGGGACCGGCAGGGAGAAGTCCAAACGCCCTCCGGCGCCTGATTGCAGGTTGAGGCCGGGGTAATCCGGCTGCGTCAGCCTCGGAAACCGGGTATCGGCCAGTGCCAGGGCTTGGCCCACATCCGCCGGGAGGAGGGCCGGCCCGATGAACACGTGCCCGAAGACCCAGACCCAGGCGGTCGGATCAGGGTTGAAGAAGGTCACGTGGAAGTCGAACTTTCCTGGGCTGTGCGTCGTGGTGGCATTCCATCCAACCGTGGTGAACATCGGTGTGTTCGTGCTCTGCAGCTTCTCCAGAAGCTGCGCGGCATCGCGGACAACGAGGTTCTTGCCTTGCTCGCGAGCCTCTCGGCGAAGGTCCTCGATGTCCTCGAGCAAGCGCCGAGCGTTCGCGGCCCGACGCTCCGACATTTCCGAAAGACGGGCCTCCAACTGCTCGAGACCCTCGACCCCGGACTCCGACATGATGCCTGCCCCCTTCCAAAGGCGAACCTAGCCGACACGGGGAAGCGACACCCTAACGCCTTCTCCGTCCGCCAGCGGTTCTTACGCTCCTCGAGGCGGGGTCCCCCGCTGGGCCCCCCGTTCGGCTCTGGTTCCCTCGGCCCGGCGCGAGTACGGTCACAACCGCCCGGCGCACTCGAGCACCGCATTTCTAGGGGGATTTGCAATGCTTCGTCGCCTACTCATGGTCGGCCTCATGACAGCGGGCCTGCTGACCATCGGAGCACCCGCGTTCGCCGCTCCACCGGTCACCACGACCACCCACCAGAAGAACTTCGTCGAGACCTTCGTCGACATTGTTCCCAACTCCAGCTGCTCGGAGGAGGGACCGCTCTACACCATCACGACCACCAGCAACTCGGTCGAG
>DASYRI010000268.1:0-2153 GCA_036004545.1 Gemmatimonadales bacterium | reverse complement strand
GAAGCCGATCTCCTCGATCGGGATTGTGGCGCCGTCGAGCCGACCGACATCCGCGAGGATGGCCGCGGTGACCGAGTACACGTCCGGATAGCGCTTCTGGACCTCGCGCTGGAGCGGATTGCTGACCGGCAAGCCGTACCGGAGGCGGACGTGGAGGCGCCGCAGATGCTCCGCGAGGTTCGCCCTGAGGAGCTCGTCGTCAGCCAGAGATGGGTGGAGGCGGGCTGCGGCGGCCGCCACGAGGTGGTCGATGAGCTCCACGACCTGAGCCTCGGGGACCGCCTGGGAGTCGCTGAGCTCAACGAAGCCAAGGAGCGACTCGGTGATTGCCGCCGCTTCGGGCGCCGCCAGGGCGATCCCCAGCCGCTCGCCCATGGCCGCGGCAATGCGCGAGGCGGCGTCGGAAACAGGATGGTCCATCAGCGAGCGGAGCCGGCCGCGAACGAGGCGCGCCGGGTGGTCCGCTCGAACGCGGCGGGCGAGGATCGCGAGGCTCAACGTCGCCGTCAGCATCGTGGGGCCGCCGTCGTCGAAGTCCCGCAGCTCAGCCTGCAGGATGGTTCGGAAGGTGGGCAGGTCGAGTTCGGTCAGGTAGGCTGCCAGGCCGCCGAGGTTGTGGTCGGCGAACGTCCCGCCGGCTGCCGTGGCGTGGCTGGCGAGGACATTGGCGGGCATGCGTTCGAGGATGAGCGCGAGCAGGCCGGCGCGGACGTCGACTTCGCTGCCGCGAACGGCGAGCCCCACGCCGGGCAGCCGCCGCAGATGGAGGCGGTGCTGCTCGAGCCAGGCCTCCGCGATCCGCACGTCCCGCCGGACGGTGGGGCGTGATACTCCCAGGCGGTCTTCGAGGGCCTCCGATCGGATGGCGTCGGGCGCGCTCTCGAGCAGCGCCAGGAGCACCCGGGACTGGCGGTCGGCAGCGTCCAGCACCGCGGGACCGGGAGCGGAATCGAGGCCCGCGCGGACGTTGGCGCGCGCCGTCTTGTCGCCGTCGATCCAGACGCCGACCCCTCGCCGCTTCTCGAGGCGGAGACCACGTTCAGCAAGGTAGGCCTCGACCCACGGCAGGTTGTAGCGAACGATTCGGTGGGTGAGCTGGAGCTCGGTCGCGACCTGCTCGACGCTGGCGACCCCGACCCCGTCGAGAAGGAGGCGGGCAATCCCCGCCTGGCGACTGTCCAGAGGCAGAGCGCTCATCGCATGCTGGTTCCGTGGCGCGGTATCACCGATCGCCCCATGCTACGCCGGACGGTTCGGGATCGGGAGGCTCTGCCTCACGAATTCGACCGGTCATGGAGGTCCCGAATGGATGAGTGAGAGGATCAGGACCGACGTGTCGGCCCAGCGCCGCGTCCGACCGGGTGATGCCGGCTGGCCTTCGGCAGCCGACTGGGATGGATTGAGGCACGAGGTAGGCGGCCGGCTGATCGGCCTGGAGTCACCGCTGGCCGCGTGCCGGACCGCGCCCGACGGTGCGGCGTGCGCCGCGGTCCTCGAGCGCCTCGACGACCCGTACTACCTTGGCGACGAGCCGGCCCTGACCCAGGCGTCGGGCTATCTCGATGCCTGGCGGGCGGCTCCCAGCGTCTATGCGATTGCGGCGGCGGGAACCCAGGACGTCGTCGCAGCCGTCAATTTTGCCAGAACCCACAACCTGCGGCTGGTCGTCAAGGGCGGAGGCCATAGCTACCAGGGCACGTCGAGCTCCGCGGATTCCCTCCTGATCTGGACCCGCGCGATGAACCGCATCGAGCTGCACGATGCATTCGTCCCGGAGGGCGGTGCCGGAAGGCTCGCGCCACAGCAGGCGGTGACCGTCGGAGCCGGTGCGATCTGGATGAGCGTCTACAACGCCGTCACGACGCGCGCCGGCCGCTACGCCCAAGGCGGCGGCTGCATGACCGTCGGTGTCGCGGGGATCATCCAGAGCGGCGGTTTCGGTAGCTTCTCGAAGGCGTACGGAACCGCTGCGGCCGGCCTCCTCGAGGCGGAGGTGATCACTGCGGACGGTGCGGTCCGGACCGTCAACGCGTATTCCGAACCGGATCTGTTCTGGGCGCTCAAGGGCGGCGGGGGCGGGAGCTTCGGGGTCGTCACTCGGCTCACACTCAGGACCCGCGAGCTGCCCGACACCTTCGGCGGCGTGAGCGGGA
>DASYRI010000267.1:0-37067 GCA_036004545.1 Gemmatimonadales bacterium | reverse complement strand
GCGCGGCCTGGCGGTAGCGCCTGGGGCGGCGGAGCCGGCGGGCCCGCCGGAAGATCTCGTGGTCGGTGAGGACCCGGAGCGTCGGCATGACGAAGCCGCCGTCGAGCGCGCCCACCACCAGCGTCGCCGCTGCGCCGGCGGGCTCGCCCTCCTGCAGCAGCTCGTCGAGCCGCTCGAGCTGGCCCTGGTTGTCGCAGAGAATCAGGGTCGGCGGGCCGCCGGCGAGCAGCCCGCGGAGCCGGCCGAGATTCCGGTCCACGGCCTCGGGCGGAAGGAAGCCGGCCTGGAGATCGGGCCGCTCCTCGCGAAGACGGAGCCGGGGAAACTTCTCGATCCGGGCCTCCCACTCCGCGGGCTCGGCGAAGAGGTCCTCGCGCGCCGGAGGCGCCTCCCCGAGCCGCCGGGCGATCTCCAGATGGTGCTCCGCCTCACGCCACGCCCGGGAGACCTCCTCCGCGTTGGGGTGCGAGGCCTCTTCGACGAGGAGGGTGTCGGTGGGGAGGAGGTCGAGGAGAGTACGACGCAAAGACGCAACGACGCCAGGACGCAAAGTCCCTTCCCCGCCACCACCTTGCGTCGTTGCGTCCTGGCGTCCTTGCGTCGTCCCCACTCCGATCGGCAGAATCGTCACCCGCTGCAGCGCTTCCCCACTCCGCTGGGTCGTCAGATCGAAAGCCCGGATCGAGCTGATCTCATCGCCCCACCACTCCAGCCGCGCGGGGTGGGCCATCCCGAACCCGTAGACATCCACGATGCCGCCCCGCACCGCGAATTCGGCCACCTCGGTCACGACCGGCACCCGGCGATAGCCCATCCGCTCGAGTTCGGCCACCACGAAGGTGAGGGGCCGCTCCATGCCGACCGCGAGCTCGAGCCGCATCCGTTCGAGCGCCTCCGGCACCAGGGTCTTCTCCGCGGTGGCCCGCGCCGTGGTGACCAGGATACGGAGCTGGCCCCGCAGCAGCGCTTCGAGGGTTTCCGCCCGCTCCCCGGCGATCTCGTAGTGGGGCTCCTCCTCGCCCAGCCCCTCGCGCTGGGGATAGAGCGCGGCGGACAGCTCGGTCACCGTGCCGAGATCGGCGAGCCAGCGCTCCGCCTCGGCCGGCGTGGCGGCGACGACGGTGAAGAGGCGCTGGGGAAGCCGCTCCGCGAGCCACGCCACCATCGCGGCGCCGCTCGAGCCCGCCAGTCCTCCCAGGCGGAGCGCCGCGCCCGCCGGGGGAAGTCTTCCAGAGAGGTCCTGCGCAAAGGGCGTCCGCTCGAAGGCGGAGAGGATGGTCTCGATCACGCCGCGCTCCGGGTGGCCCGGCGGGCCCCGAGGCCGGCGAGCGCGGCGTCGGCGAGGACGAGGAGCGCGGCGAGCCCGAGCAGCACCCCGCGCAGGTCCGCGAGGCCGCCCGACTCGAAGGCGGCCTCGGCCGCGCGCTCCGGCGTCACCACCCGCGCCCCGGGCCAGAGCTGTCGGACTTCGGCGTCGCTCGCGCGCGCGAGCAACGACTCGCGCGGGTCCGGGCTCACCGCCACCACGCCGATCGTGTCCCGGCCCGCGAGCAGGAAGTGGAGGCCCGGCTCCGCCGACTGGAACGCGCTTCCCCCCTCCACCTGGTGGACCCTGCCCTCGTGCGCGACCGCGGTGGTCGGATCGGGGAGGAGCACCGGCTGGCCGGGCGCCGTGTCGAGCTCGGCCTGCTCCCCGCGCGCGGCGCGGTTGGCGAGGAAGTCCACGAAGGGGACGAATTCCGCGGAGAGCGGCAGCTCGGTCCATTGCGGGTGCAGCCGGCTGCCGAGCAGGATGAGGTTGCCGGAGCGGACCACCCACGGTTCCCCGCCCACGGTGACGATGACGCCCGACGCTGCCGCCCCCGCTCCCTTCCCGGAGGCGGTGCCCGCCCTGGCGCCGGCGGGGCGCAACCCGTACCGCCTGGTCACCTCGTGGCGACCGAGCACCACGCCGCTGTCGGTGACGCCGCTCCCTGCCACCGGGTCGCCGTAGCTCCAGCCGATGCCCCGAGCCGCGAGCGCGCGGTCGAGCGCGCCGAGCTGGGCGGGATCTTCGGGCGGCTGGACGATCGAGGCGCCGGTGCCGAGCCATCCCACGGTGAGGTCGTTGCCGGGCACCAGCCGGCCGCTCTGCTGCAGGACCAGGCAGGCGGTAGCGAGGAAGCGATCCTCGCTCCTCCAGGTCGCGCGGGCCGCGCTCGCCACCCGCACCGCTGTCTCCCGGGCGTCGTCGAGCCGGAGCTCGTCGGGCTCGAGCTCCGCCCGCACCGGCCACCACCCCGGCGGAAGCACACCGCTGGGCAGCGTGACGCTCGCGCCGGCTTCCGCGAGCTGGCGGCGCGGGGGCCTAGTCCCGATCCGGAGCGAGAGCGCACCGGAGCGGCCGGGGCTCCCGGCGATCGTCGCGGTGAGTCGCCCCCCCTCGGGACCCCATGGCTGGCGTCCCGCGGTGAGCCCGGCGATGCCCAGGTTCGCCACCGGTTGCCCCGCAGGACGGACCGCCACCACCGGCCCGCGTCCGGGAGCCTTGGACAGCGCGCTCGCCTGGAAATCGCTCAGGACCACGACGCCGGTGGGGAGGTGCTCGGCGGCCATCGCTTCCCGGGCGATGCCGATCGCAGGGCCGAGATCGAGGCGGAGCGGCGTGGGAGTGAGGCCGGCGACGATCGCCCGGAGCTCCTCCGGGCTCCCCCGCTCCGGGACACCGTCGGCCGCGATGAGCCAGAGCGCGTCATCGTGGTGCGCCGCCCTCAGGATGGCGAGGGCCGCGCCGCGAAGCTGCTCGAACACCGGCGTGCCCCCCGCGGTCGCCGCGGAGGAGAGCGAGTTGTCGAGCACGATGGCGAGCGCCGCGGGCGCGTGGGCGGCGGCGGCGCCGCTGGGCCAGGTCGGCCCCGCGGCGGCCAGCACCAGGGCGGTGACGATCAGGGTGCGGACCAGCAGCAGAAGCCAGTGCTGCAGCGTGAGCCGGCGATGGTGCGCCCGCGCCGTTTCGGCGAGATACCGGGTGGCGGGAAAGATCACCGTCGGCGGGACCCGCCGGGCGAACAGATGCAGGAGGAGGGGGATCGCCGCGGCGGCGAGACCGAGAAGGGCCCACGGCGCGGTAAAGCCGATCACGCGAGGCCGGTCGAGCGCACCAGCGCCTGGCGGAGCGCCAGGCCGAAGGGCGTATCCGTCGTCACCCGCTCGTAGGCGATACCGCGGCGGCGGCACGCCGCGCGCCATTCCGCCACCGCCGCTCGCACCGTGCGCGCGTACGCCTCGGCCCAGTCCGCGGGGCGGAGCACCACCGCCTGGCCCGACTCGGGGTCCTCGTAGCGGGCCTCGGCCGGACCGCGCAGCTCCACCTCGTCGGGATCCATCACGTGGAGGACCAGCACCTGATGGCCGCGGTGGCGCAGGAACTGGAGGGCGCGCAGCGCGAGCGGCGGATCGAAGAGGAGATCGGAGATGAACACGACCAGCCCGCGGCGCCGGAGCAGCTCCACCACCCGGCGGAGCGCCGGCTCCGCGGCGGTGCCGCGGCCCGGCGGCTCGGCGTGGAGCGCGCGAAGCAGAAGGTGCCACTGGGTGTGCCGGGCACGCGGGGGGACCAGCGTGCGCACCGCGTCGTCGAAGGTGAGGAGGCCGGTCGCGTCCCGCTGGCGAAGGAGGACGAGGGCCAGCGCCGCCACCAGGCGGGCGGCATAGCCGCCCTTGGTGAGCCGGCCGTCGGGGACGCCGGACCAGTCCATCGAGCGGCTGGTGTCGAGCAGGAGCATCGCCCGGAGGTTGGTCTCCTCCTCGAACTGCTTGACGTACAGCCGGTCGCTCCGCGCCAGGAGCCGCCAGTCGAGGTAGCGCAGCTCGTCGCCCGGCTGATACATCCGGTGCTCGGCGAATTCAACGAAAAAGCCCCGCCGGGGTGAGCGATGCAGCCCGGCGAGGAATCCTTCGACGATCCCTTCGGTCACGACTTCGAGTCCGCCCAGCCGGGCAACCTCGACGGGGTCGAGGAGGTCGAGCCGGGCCGTGGCCTGGGGGGCAACAGCGCCGGGCATGACGAGGGCAACGTAGGGACGTGTCCCCAGTGAGTCAACGCGGGACGCTCCCTGTCCGCCGCAGGTGACGTCGGCCAGGGGACGGCCGGCGGTCCACCGAGCTAAGGCGTGACGCCGCATCCGCTTCGCGAGAGCATGCGGTCTGGCATCGAGCCTGCAGGTACGAGCCCGTCATGAAGCCCGCCGTCCTCCTCCTGGCCCTCATCCTCGCCGGGCCGCCGGCCGCCGGCCAGCGTCCCGACACCACCAAGGCGCCCCCCCGGCGACCGGCCTCCGGGCCGGCGGCCGGCCAGCCCACGGCGCAGCGGGGGAAGCCGGAACGCGGCGCCAAGCCGACCGGGGAGCCGGTGCTCAAGCGGCGGAAGCCGCCGGGAGGTGGAGCCGGTTAGATTCGTGCCGGCGGCCGACGGGCCGGCCGCCAGGAACGATCAGCGATCGGACGGCCCGAGCTTCCCCACCCCTCCCCGACAGTCCGATGAACCCGCGAACCGGCCTTCTCTGCCTCCTCGCCGTGGCTGCGCCCAGCGTGGCGCCCGCCCAACCGGCCGTCGTCACGCGCGCGGCCCACACGATCACAGCGGCGGACGTGCGCCGCCGCATCTTTGTCATCGCCGACGATTCCATGGCCGGGCGGAACACGCCGAGCCCCGGGCTCACCAGTACGGCGAGCTACATCGCCAGCGAATTCCTGCGGTTCGGGCTCAAGCCGGGCGGCGACAGCGGGAGCTTCCTGCTCAACTATCCCATCGTCCAGAAAAGACTCCTTGCCGGGCAGTCGGCGGTGCGGTTCATCCAGGCGGGGAGCGACCGGAGCGTGGAGCTGGGCTTTCCGAAGGATGCGGCGTGGGCCGGGAGCGAGCTCGCGGTGGGGGCCGCGAAGGGCGGCGTCGTCCTGGTGGGCGGGCAGGGCTCGCTCGACAACCTGCCGGCCACCGAGCTCAAGGACCGGGTGATCGTCTTCGTCACCGATTGGCTGCAGCCGACCGCGGCCAGCCGGGCCCGAACGATGGCGGGGATCGCGAGCCGGGCGGGGGCGCGGGGGCTCGTGATCATCGTCAATTCCGACAGCGCGTTCAACGCGCGGTACGGAAGATTCGCTGACCGCAGGTTCCAGATCGCCGGCGACCGCGAGCCGGCGCTCTTCTCCGTCGCGGTGCGGGAAAGCGCGGTGGTGGCGCAGGTTCCAGACGCGCAGGACCAGTTCGAGCAGATGCGGAGCGCGCCGGCGGCGGTCGCGCAACCGATGACCGAGTGGGAGGGGGAAATCGCCGTGCGGGACACGACGGTCGCGGCGACCACGGCGCCGGACGTCGTGGGCATCCTGGAGGGCTCGGACCCGGTGCTCAGGAACGAGTACGTCGTGTTCTCGGCGCACATGGATCACATCGGCACCGCGGGGCAGCCGGGCGCCCAGTGCCGGCCGGTTGGGACCGACAACATCTGCAACGGCGCCGACGACGACGGCTCCGGGACGGTGGGGGTGATCGAGCTCGCCGAGGCGTTCAGCCGGCCCGGCGCGCGGCCCCGGCGCTCGCTGATCTTCCTCACCGTGAGCGGTGAAGAGCACGGGCTCTGGGGCAGCCAGTGGTTCGTGGATCACCCGCCGGTGCCGCTGCCACAGATCGTGGCGGACCTCAACGCCGACATGATCGGGCGGAACTGGAAAGACACCATCGTGGCGATCGGGAAGGAGCACTCGGACCTGGGCGCCACGCTCAACCGGGTGAACGCGGCCCATCCCGAGCTCCACATGCACGCGATAGACGACCGGTGGCCGGAGGAGAACTTCTACCAGCGATCGGACCACTACAACTTCGCGCGGAAGGGGGTGCCGATCCTGTTCTTCTTCAACGGCACCCACGCCGACTACCACGCCGCCACCGACTCGCCCGACAAGATCGACGCGGAAAAGGAGAGCCGGATCGTGAAGCTGCTCTTCTACCTCGGGCAGGCGGTGGCCAACGCGAAGGAGAGGCCAAAGTGGGCGGCGGAGAGTTACCGGGCGATCGTGCAGCCGGAGTGAGGAATAACGACAACGTCAACGAGCTCCGAGGGGAATCCCCTTGCGCCCGCTTCTTCCGGGCATATCGTTCGCTCGCTCGGGGCACCCCGTCACACGGTCGGAGAATCGCTTGGGCGTTCGATGGGTTCTGGCCGCGCTCCATCTGGTCGGCCTCGGGATCGGGCTCGGGGCGGTGTGGGCCCGCGGAAGAGCGATGCGCGGCCCGCGGGATGGGGCCGGAATCCGCCGCGCGCTCGACGCGGACGCCTGGTGGGGGGTCGCAGCCGGCGTCTGGATCGTGACCGGGCTGCTCAGGGCTTTCGGCGGCTATGAGAAGACGCCGAGCTATTACATGCACAATCATCTCTTCCTCGCCAAGATGGGCCTGCTGGTGATCATCCTGGTGTTGGAAGCGGGCCCGATGCAGGGGTTGATCCGCTGGCGCCGAGCGCTGGCTCGCGGCGAGGCTCCCGACACCGGAGGGGCCGCGCGTTATGCCCGCATCAGCCTGGTCCAGGCCGGCCTGGTGATCCTGATGGTGGTCCTGGCAACCGGTCTCGCGCGGGGCGTCGGCGCCAGGGTGTCCTGAGAGCAGGGATCAGGGATCAGGCCAGGCCCCTTCGTCCCGGGAAGGAGATCGCGTTGGGAAGGCTGAAACCGAGGCGCTTCTCCCATCCCGGCCGGTGGGCCGCTGCGCTCGCCGGCGCCGCCCTGCTCGCCCTCGCTCTCTACGCCAGCACCTTCGTCATCTCCTACGGTGATCTGTTCCACCGCGCCGACCCGCTGCTCGCGACGGATTACGCCCGCCTCGCGCCGGCGCGGGTGGAGCGGGTGGACGAGATCCGGGGGGTGGACCAGCTTCAGCGGGTCCTGCGGGAGGCCCGCGCCCGCGGGCTCAAGGTGTCGATCGCCGGAAGCCGGCACAGCCAGGGGGGGCACACCTACACCGCCGGCGGCGTGGTGCTCGACATGCGCGGGTTCAACCGGATCCTGGCGGTGGATACCGCCGCGATGACGGTCACGGTGGAGAGCGGGGCGACCTGGGACGAGGTGCAGCGCGCGATCGCGCCGCGGGGACTCGCGCTCAAGGTCATGCAATCCTCCAACATCTTCACCGTGGGCGGCACGCTCAGCGCCAACGCCCACGGGCGCGACCTCGACGTGATGCAGATGGTCGAGGTGGTCGAGCGCTTCCGGCTGCTGCTGGCGGACGGGACCGTCGTCGAGGTCGGGCCGACCGGGAACCCGGAGCTCTTCTCGCTGGTGATCGGCGGCTACGGCCTCTACGGCGTGATCCTCGACGTCACCCTCCGGGTCACCCGGGACGAGCTGTACGAGCAGCGCGCCGTCTCGATGGACTACACCGAGTTCCCGGACTACTTCGCCCGGCGCATCCAGCCGGATTCGGAGACCGCGCTGATGCTGGTGCGCCCGTCCATCGATCCGGACCCGCGCTCGTTCCTGCGGGAGCTGGTGGTGGTGACCTGGCGCCGCGCTGGGGGTGGCCGGACCGGATCCTTCCGGCTGACCGAGGAGGCGCACGTCTGGCGGGACCGGTTCTTCCTGGGGCTCTCGCGCCGGTTCGACTGGGCCAAGGCGCTCCGCTGGAAGCTTCAGAAGAAGGTCGAGCTGGGCGCCGGCCAGACCCGGATCGTGTCGCGGAACAACGCGATGCGGCCACCACTCGCGCCGCTCGAGCTGCTCCAGTACCACTCGCGGCACGATACCGACATCATTCAGGAGTACTACGTTCCGGTCGAGAACTTCGTCCGGTTCATGGACCGCTTCCGCGAGATCCTGGTCGCCGGCCGGATGAACGTGCTGAGCTCGACGGTGCGCTACGTGGCCCCCAACGCCACGCCGGCCCTGGCCTACGCGCCCGGCCGGGCGGCCTTCGCCATCATCCAGATGAGCAACGTCGGGCTGTCGGCGGAGGCGCAGGCCCACGCGCAGGCGGTGACCCGGCAGCTGGTCGAGGCCGCGCTCGACAATGGGGGGACCTATTACCTGACCTACCAGCTGTATCCGTCGCCGGAGCAGCTGCATCGCGCCTATCCCAACGCCCGGCGAGCCTTCGAGCGAAAGCGGTTCTACGATCCGGACGAGCTCTTCACCAGCCGGTTCTACGAGACGTATGGGCACACCGGTCCGCGCTGACGGGGGGGGCGCGCCGCCGCGCCGCCGGGTCGGGCGCTACGTGCTGGGCGCCGTGCTGGTCCTGCTCCTGCTGGCCGGCGGCTGGCTGTTCGGGTACGAGCCGCCCTACCGGGGCACGCTGGTCACCCGGCCGCCGCGGACGCTGGTGTTCGCGCATCGCGGGTTCGGCGACCACGGGCCGGACAACAGCCTCTACGCGGTGGAGCGCGCGCTGGCGGCGGGAATGGACGGGGTCGACGTGGACGGGCAGCTCACCCGGGACGGCGAGCTGGTCATCTTCCACGACCTGAGCGTCGACCGGCTGACCTCGGCCACCGGCCGGGTGCGCGACCTCTCTCTGGCTCAGATGCTCGCGCTCGACCTCGGCCCCAAGTACGACCCGGCAGTCCGGGGAGCGACGGTCCACACCTTCGAGGACTTCGTCCGCACGGTGCAGGGCCGCGGCATCCTCATGGTCGAGCTCAAGGTGCCGGGGCTCGCCCGGACCGGGATCGAGGAGCGCGCGGTCGGGATCATCCGGAAGCATGCCGCCTTCGAGAACGTGGTGCTCAGCTCGTTCAATCCGGTGGTGCTGTATCGGGTCAAGCGCCTCGATCCCCGGGTGCGCACGGCGCTCATCTTCATGGACACCAACTGGAATCCGCAGCTGCTCGCCGAGATCAAGGCAGAGGACCGGGTGGATCTGCCGTGGCCGCTCCGGCAGGAGATCATCCGCCGGGCCATCCGGAAGGTGGTCCGGCCGGACCTGCTCAGCATCAACCACGAGGTCGATCCGGCGGTCACCGACCGGTTGCTCGCGAAAGGCTGGCCCGCCTTCATCTGGACGCCGAATGAGGACGCCGAGATCCGCCGCGCCATCTCGAAGCGGCCCTACGGCGTGATCTCGGATCGCCCGATCCGCGCTAAAGAGCTCCGCGACCAGTGAGCGATGGCGCTTGATCTCCTCGGCGTCCGGGTGCACGAGCCCGACGTGGTCTTCACCGACCTGGGTCTCGCGATCCTGGGCGCCTGGCTCGCCTGGCGGCTCTCGCGGGCGGCCGGCGGAGGACAGGGCACCCTGTCGAGGGACGGCGCGGTGGTGATGGGCGGGCTCGCGAGCGCGGCGCTGTTCGGCGCCGTCTTCCACGCCTTCTTCCCCGCCCGGACCGCCACGGTGTGGGGATTCATCGCCTGGATGCCGGTGGCGCTCTCGATCCTGGTGGTGGCGGCGACGCTGCTCGAGGTGGGCCTTCGCATCCTGGCGCCCCGACTCGCGCCGGGAGCGCGCCGGGGGGCGGTGGCGGTCTACGCCCTCGGGTTCCTGACCGTAGTGCTCCTGGTGGACGAGTCGTTCTCCAGCATCGTGCGGTTCTACCTGCCGGCGCTGCTCCTCATCCTGGTCGCGGCGGCCCGCCGGGCGATCGGCGCCGCCCCCTGGAACGCGGGCTGGCCGGCGATCGCCGCCGGGTTCACCATCTCGGTGGGCGGCGCGCTGCTGCAGCAGGCGGGGGTATCGGTGGACCCGGTCTACTTCAACCACAACGCGGTCTACCACGTGGTGCAGGCCGTCGCGGTGGTGACCCTGTACCGCGGATTCAGGCGGGCGCGGGAGGCGCCCGCGAGCGCACATGCCGGCCGAGCCGATCCGGCCCTTCGCCCGCGATGAGCGGCTGGCCCGGCTCGCGGGCTTCGGGTGGGGGTTCGCCGAAGGGCTCTTCTTCTTCATCGTTCCCGACGTCTACATCAGCCTCGCGGTCCTGTTCTCGCTCCGGGCCGGGGCCATCGCATGGCTGGCCTCGATCGCCGGCGCGGCGGCGGCCGTGTGCGTCGTCTACCTGGTCACCGTGCCGCTGGGCCTCCACTACCTGAGCTTCCTCCAATCGGTCCCGGGAATCTCCGGCACGCTGATCGCGCGGGTGGGGGAGCGACTCGCGGCGGAGGGCCTTCCCTACACCGCGTTGCTGGTGTTCGGCGGGGTGCCGCTCAAGGTGTACGCCGGGCTCGCGTTCTCGCTGGGGTTGTCGCTCGGGTCGGTGCTGCTGTGGACCGGATTTGCCCGGATCGTGCGGATCGCGCCGACCTTTGCCGTCGCGGCGGCGGTGCGCCTGCTGCTCCGGCGCCGGATCGACGCCCACCCGGGGGCCTGGTGCGCGGTGCACGGCACCTTCTGGCTGGTCTTCTACATCTTCTATTTCATTCGCATGGGCCGGGCCTGAGCGAAGCGGTCTCGGCCGCGCGGACGGGCGGACCGGCGGACCGGCGGACGGAACTGGCGGTTCCCGTTGACCGTTGACCGTTCACCGTTCACGCAGTTCCGCTATTCCGGCACCCCTCCCGCCACCACCGGGCTCGCCGCCGTCACGCTCACCAGCACCCCTCCGATCACCAGGGCCACGCCGACGAACTGCACCGCGGTCGGCACTTCGCCCAGGGTGAGCCAGGCGACCAGCATGGCCACGAGCGGGGTGACGCAGTTGTAGAGCGCGGTCCGCCCGCTGCCGAGCGCCTGGACCGCGCGATTGTAGAGCACGTAGCAGAGCACCAGCGACAGGAGCGCGGCGTAGGCGAACGCCGCCCAGTGCTTCGGGGTCACCAGAGACCACTGCAGCCGGAGCATGCCCGGCAGCCCGATCAGCACCAGGCCCGGTGTGCCCGCTGCGGCGGTGACGGCGGTGATCCAGAGCGGATTCACCCCGGCGCCGGCCCGGCGGATTCCCAGCATGTACAAAGACCAGCAGAACACCGCGAAGAGGACCAGCAGGTCGCCGCGGAGACTCCGGGCGTCGAAGTGGACCCCGTGTGCCGCGACCACGAGCCCGACGCCGGCGGTGCCCAGCACCACGCCGGTCCAGAGCGCCGGGGAGGCGCGCTCGACGCCCAGGATGGTGCCGAGGAGCGCCACCACCACCGGCAGGCTCGCGATGATCATGGCGCTGTTGGTGGCGCTGGTGATCGCGAGCCCGGTCATGAACGCGGTCTGATAGAGCGTGTTCCCCACCACGCCCAGACCGATCAGCGACCAGAGCGTCCGGCGGGGAAGCGGGACGGCCACCCCGGCCCGGCGGGCGACCAGCAGGAGCAGGAGGCTCGAGGAGAAGAAGCGGAGCGCGCTGAACGGCAGCGGCGGGATTCCTTCCAGGGCGTACTTGCTCACGCTGAAGTTGCCCCCCCAGATCACGGAGACGAGCAGCAGCTCGAGGTCGTGGGCGGAGAAGCGGCGGGGCGGCCGGGGCATGGGGGAAGAAAGACGGAAGGACGGAAAGACGGAAGGACGGACGGGACGCCCACTTTCCGTCTTTCCGTGTTTCCGCCTTCCGTCCTTGCATCCTTATATTTCCGCCAATGTCGCAAACCCGCATCCGCAACTTCTGCATCGTCGCCCACATTGATCACGGCAAGTCCACCCTCGCCGACCGGCTGATCGAAGCCACCGGCGCGCTGGACAAGCGGCAGATGCGGGAGCAGGTCCTCGACACGATGGACCTGGAGCGGGAGCGCGGGATCACCATCAAGCTCAACGCGGTGCGGATGCAGTATTCCGCGCGCGACGGCCTGGTCTGGGAGCTCAACCTCATCGACACGCCGGGCCACGTGGACTTCACCTACGAGGTGTCCCGCTCGCTCGCCGCGTGCGAGGGGGCGCTCCTGGTGGTGGACGCGTCGCAGGGCGTGCAGGCGCAGACGCTCTCGAATCTGTTCCTCGCGATGGACGCGGGGCTCGAGATTATCCCGGTGCTCAACAAGATCGACCTGCCCGGCGCCGAGCCCGAGCAGCGGGCGCGGGAAATCCAGGACCTGATCGGGGCCCGGCGCGAGGAGATCCTCTCGGTCTCGGCCAAGGAGGGGATCGGCATCCCCGAGCTCCTCGAGGCGATCGTGGCCCGGGTCCCGCCGCCCCGCGGCGACCCGGACGCCCCGCTCCGCGCGCTGGTCTTCGATTGCCACTTCGATCGCTACCGCGGCGCCGTGCCCAGCATCCGGGTGGTGGACGGGGTGGTGCGGAAGGGGATGCAGATCCGCTTCGGCTCCCACCCCGCCGACGCCTACGAGGTGGACGAGGTCGGCTACCTGCAGCTGGGCCAGCGGGAGTGCGAGGAGCTCCGCGCCGGCGAAGTGGGCTACCTGGTGGCGAACCTGCGCGGGGTGCGCGACGCGCGGGCCGGCGATACCATCCTCGACCACGCGCGGCCCGCCGCCAAGCTCCTTCCCGGCTACCGCAACGTCAAGCCGATGGTGTTCGCCGGGCTGTATCCCACGACCACCGAGCAATACGAGAATCTCCGGGACGCGCTGGAGCGCCTCCAGCTCAACGACGCCTCGCTCCACTACGAGCCGGAGACCTCCACCGCACTCGGCTTCGGCTTCCGCTGCGGGTTCCTGGGCCTGCTGCACATGGAGATCGTGCAGGAGCGGCTGGAGCGGGAATTCGACCTCGCGCTCATCACCACCGTCCCCACGGTGGAATACCACGTGTACCGCGGCAACGGCGCCATGGTGGTGGTGGAGAACCCCTCGCACCTGCCCGACCCCGCCGGCATCGCGCGGATCGAGGAGCCGTACGTCACGGCGCGGATCATGGCGCCGGCCGACTACATCGGCGGGATCATGAAGCTGGGGCAGGACCGCCGCGGCATCTACGGCGGCATGCACTACCTCGACCCGGCCCGGGTCGAGTTCCATTGGGAGTTTCCGCTGGGCGAGATCGTGCTGGACTTCTACGACCGGCTCAAGTCCCTTTCCCGCGGCTACGCCTCGCTGGACTACGAGCTGGGCGGCTACCGGGAGAGCGAGCTGGTCAAGCTGGACATGCTCATCAACGGCGAGCAGATTGACGCGTTCAGCGTGATCATCCACCGCGACAAGGCCCACGAGTGGGGCCGCAAGGTGGCGGAGAAGCTCAAGGAGCTCATCCCGCGCCAGCTCTTCCAGGTAGTCATCCAGGCGGCGATCGGCCAGAAGATCATCGCCCGGGAAACCGTCTCGGCGCTCCGCAAGGACGTGCTCGCCAAGTGCTACGGGGGCGACGTGACCCGGAAGCGGAAGCTCCTGGAGAAGCAGAAGGAGGGGAAGAAGCGGATGAAGCAGGTGGGCGCGGTGGAGATTCCGCAGGAAGCCTTCTTGGCAGTGTTGCAAGTTGAATGAGGAGGGAGCGAGTAGCGAGGAGCGAGAAGGGTCAACCCCTCGAGCTGCCGGGGTCCCCCTCCTCGCTACTCGCTACCTCCTCCTCGCTGACCTTAGTTATTCAGACCGCGTTCCTGGGCGACGTGGTGCTCACCACCGGGCTCCTGACCGCCCTGGCCGCCCGGTTCGGCCCGGTGGACGTGGTGACCACGCCAGCCGCTCTGGCGCTGGTGGAGACCCACCCCGCGGTACGGCGCGCGATCGCCTGGGACAAGCGGGGCGCCGAGCGGGGCGTGCGCGGACTCTGGCGTCTGGCCCGGCGGCTCATGCGGGAACGCTACGCGCGGGCGTACCTCCCGCACCGCTCGCTCCGCTCGGCGGCGCTCGCCCTGCTGGCGGAAATCCCCGAGCGGGTCGGATTCGCGGGAGGCGCCGGGGCGCTGACGTACACCCGGAGTGTGGCGCGTCCCACGGAAGGACACGAGGCGGAGCGGCTGCTCGCGCTGGCGGAATCCGCGGGCAACGGACCGGCGGGAGCCGGCGCGCCGGGACGCGCGGCGGTCGGCCTCACCCTCACCCGCGACGACCGGCGCGCCGCGGAGGAGTGGCTGGCGCGCCACGGCGTGGCGCCCGGCTTCGTGGCGCTCGCCCCCGGCTCGATCTGGGGCACCAAGCGCTGGCCGTACTACGCCGAGCTGGCGCGCACCCTCGACCGGCCGCTGGTGATCGTGGGGAGCGGGGAGGATCGCGAGCTGGGCCTGGAGGTGGCCGCCGCGGCTCCGGAGCGGACCTCGGTGGCCGCGGGCGAGCTCCCGCTCCGCGGCTCCGCCGCGCTGCTGGAGCGGGCCGCGCTGCTGGTGACCAACGACTCGGCGCCGCTCCACCTGGCGAGTGCGGTGGGCACGCCGGTGGTGGCGATCTTCGGGCCCACGGTGCCGGGGTTCGGCTTCGGGCCCCGCGGCCCGCGCGACCGGATCGTCCAGCACCCGGCGCTCTCCTGCCGCCCCTGCTCCTCGCACGGGCCAAGGGTGTGCCCGCTGTTGCATCACCGGTGCATGAAGGAGGTGGCGGTCGCGCGGGTGAGGGAGGCGGTCGAAGCTGAACTGCGTGAACAGTCAACGGTCAACGGTCAACGGTAACTGCCTTGCGTCGTTGCGTCGTTGCGTCCTTCCCGTCGACTGTTGACGCCGTATCCAAGGGGGCTGCGTGCGCTACATCCTGGGCATTGACATCGGCGGCACCAATCTCGTGGTCGGCGCGGTGACCGAGGACGGCGGCAGCGTGCAAGGCCTGCACTCCGAGCCGACCGGCGCCCCCGAAGGCCCCGACGCGGTCATCCATCGCATCGTCCGCATGGCCGGCGAGGCGATCGCGGCGACCAAGCGGGAAGACCGGGGCGCCGAGCTGATCGGGGTGGGGATCGGCTCGCCCGGGCCGCTCAACCGGCGGACCGGCATCGTCATCTTCACTCCCAACCTCCGCTGGACCAACATGCCGGTGCGCGACCGGATCGGCTCGGCGCTGGGCCTCCCCGCGTCGCTCGACAACGACGCCAACTGCGCCATGCTGGGGGAGCACTGGGTCGGCGCCGCGAAAGGGGCTCGCGACGCGGTCCTGTTCACGCTCGGCACCGGCATCGGCGGCGGCATCGTGGTGGACGGGAAGCTGGTGCACGGCGCGTCCGACGCCGCGGGCGAAGTGGGCCACATGACGATCGACGCGAACGGGCGCCGCTGCGGCTGCGGCAACGACGGCTGCCTCGAGGCGTACGCCTCGGGCCCCGCGATTGCCAGGCGGGCGGTCGAGGCGATCGAGGCGGGCGCGGCCTCGCTCATCCCCGCGCTGGCCGGCAACGACCTCGCGAAGATCACCGCGCAGACCGTCTTCGAGGCGGTGGCCCGGGGGGATGCGCTCGCCGAGGAAGTGGTGCACGACACCGCCCGCTACCTGGGCGTCGGGGTCGCGAACATGCTCAACATCATGAACCCCGAAGTGGTGGTGATCTGCGGCGGCGTCACCAAGGCCGGCGAACGGCTCTTCGCGCCGCTTCGCCGCGAAGTGGCCCGGCGCGCCTTCAAGCCGGCGGTCGAAGCCTGCCGGATCGTGCCCGGTCTGCTCGAGGGCACCGCCGGGGTGGTGGGCGCCGCCCGGGCGTGGCTGGACCAGCATGCCTAGGGTCGGCGTGATCGGCTCGCTGGTCTGGGATGAGATCCATGGCCGCGATCCCGCCGCCGGCGTGGTCGAGGAGTGGGGCGGTATCGCCTACGCGCTCGCGAGCCTCGACGCGCACCTGCCCGAGGCGTGGGAGATCGTCCCGCTGATCAAGGTCGGCTTCGACAAGGCCGCCGAGGCGCGCGAGTTCCTCGCCTCGCTCCGGCGATTGCTGCCCGGGGCGCGCTCGGTCGAGGTGCCGGTGCCCAACAACCGGGTGGTGCTGCACTACGAATCCGCCGAGCGGCGCTGCGAGCGGATGGCGGGCGGCGTTCCAGCCTGGACCTGGGAGGAGCTGGGCCCCATGGTGCGGGACCTCGACGCGCTGTACCTGAATTTCCTCTCCGGCTTCGAGATGTGCCTGGGCACCGCGGAGGCCCTCCGCCAGGGCTTCGCCGGACCGATCTACGGCGACCTCCACTCGCTTTTGCTCGGCATGCGGGGCGACGGGATGCGGGTCCCCCAGCCGCTCCCCAACGCGCCCAGCTGGTTCGGCTGCTTCGACCTGATCCAGGTCAACGAGGACGAGATGAATCAGCTCGGCCCCGATCCGCTCTCGCTCGCCGCGGCCATGCTCGGCGTGGGGGTCTCGGCTCTGATCGTGACGCTGGGGGCGCGGGGGGCGGTGTATGTGGCAGGCGGACGTGCGGATGGGCGGACCGGCGGACCGGCGGACCGGCGGCAGGGATTGGATCGACCCCCATTCCGCCTGTACGCCGGACCGCCCGACCGCCCGACTACCACCGCCCTCGTCCCCGCCCCGCACGTCGACTCCCCGTTGGATCCCACCGGCTGCGGCGACGTCTTCGGCGGGGCGGTCTTCGCGCGGCTCCTCGCGGGCGAGCCGATCGAGGCGGCGGTGGCTGCGGGGAATCGGGCCGGCGCCCGCAACGTGACGTTCCGGGGGGCCTCAGGGCTCTCGGCGCACCTGCGCGGCGAGCTGGTCGCGCCATGATGCGGGTGATCCTGGTCCCGGCCTCGCTGGACGACCGGACCCTGGATACGCTGGCCCAGGGCGTCGGGGAGTGGCCGCCGGCCGGCGGCCTCCTCTTCGACGCGCGGCAGACCAGCTGGGCGTCGCCCTACGGCCTCACCGCACTGCTCACGCTGGGCCAGGCCGTCATCGAGGCGAAGCGCCCCGCGCCCCGCTTCGCCATCCCCGATCAGGACGATACCCGGAGCTACTGGGGGCGGGCCGGATTCTTCCACGCCGCGGCGGAGTGCTTCGACCTGGTGGGCCGGGTGCCCCGCAAGAGCGCCGACGCTCCGTCCGACGTGCTCCTCCCGGTGACGCCGGTGCGCGGGGCCGAAGACGTCCACCATATCGTGGGCCGGATCCAGGAGCGGGCCCAGCGGATCCTCGCCGCCGAGCTCCACCTTGAGGCCAAGGCGACGATGGGCTTCGCGATGGCGCTCTCCGAGGCGTGCCAGAACATCGTCGAGCACGCCGGTACCGGCGGCTGGGTGGCGGTCCAGACCTACAACTGGCGCCGGCGCCTGGGGCGGAAGGTGGTGGTGATCGCGGTGAGCGACGGCGGGATCGGCTTCCGCCGCTCCCTCGAGCCCACCGAGGCCCGGAAGGTGGGGGACCGCTGGGGCGACGGCGCCGCGCTCGAGCTCGCCATCTTGCACAACGTGAGCCGGTTCCGCGATCCGGGGCGGGGGCAGGGATTGGCGGGCATCCGTCGTTACCTTGGACGATGGCAAGGCAAGCTCTCGGTGAGGAGCGGCACCGCCCGATTGGCGGTCGTCCCCTCCTGGGATGACGACGTGCCGCTGTCCGAGCAGCTGCCCTGGTTCCCCGGCTCCCAGGTTCAGATCACCATTCCCGCCCAGGAGGCCGCCGCGCGATGATGCAGCGAATTGACCTGGCCCCGCTCCTCCGGGAGGCGGTCACGACGCCCTACTCCGACATGGTCACCCGCTCGACCGGGGCCGCGGTGCGCGGCCGGATCGAGCAGGCGATGGCCGGGGCCGCCCACCGCACCACCCAGCTCGACTTCACCGCCGTCGGCCTCCTGGATTTCAGCTGCGCGGACGAAGTGGTCGCCAAGCTGCTGCTCCGCCTGGCCGACGAGGAGGACCAGTACGTCCTGCTCTCCGGCATCACGGAGAGTCACCGGGACGCGATTGACCACGTCCTGGAGCGGCACAACCTCTCGGTCGCGGCGCTCGCCGCGGGCGAGGCGTCGCCCCGGGTCCTCGGCGTGACGAGCCCGGATGTGATCCAGGCGTTCCAGACCATCCAGCGGCTCGGTGCCGGCGACGCCAGGCGGCTCGCCGACGCGCTCGGCTGGACGGTGGAGCGCGCCGCCGATGCGCTGCAGTCCCTCGCGCTTCGCCGCCTGATCCAGGCCGCCGGCGGAACCTATCGTCCCCTGCCCCTCCCGTGAGCCCCGGCTCCTCTCCCCCGCCCCCACCGCCCGCGCGGCCGGGCCGCTCCACCGTCGCGGTCCACGGGGTGTCCGAGCCGCGGCGCGAGCACGATCCGGTGGTGGGGCCGATCTTCCAGTCGGCCACGTTCGTGAACGCGGTGGGCTCCGACCGCGACGTGCTCTACACCCGCTACGGCAACAACCCCAACCAGATCAGCCTGGCCCGGAAGTACGCGCTGCTGGAGGGGGCCGAGGACGCCGTGTTCGTGGCCAGCGGCATGGGCGCCACCGCGCTGGCGCATCTCGCGGTGCTCCGGCCGGGAGACCATTTCCTTGCCAGCCGGTGGATCTACGGCGGAACCCTCAAGCTCTTCGAGGAGGAGTTCAGCCGGCTCGGGATCGCGGTGACCTTCGTGGACCCGACCAATCCCCGGGTCTGGCGGAAGTCGCTCCGGAAGACCACCCGCGCGATTTTCGTCGAGACCCCGGTCAACCCGACGATCCGGGTCATCGATCTGGCCCCCCTCGCCACCATGGCGAAAGAGCTCGGCCTGGCGCTCCTGGTGGACGCGACCTTCGCGAGCCCGATCAACTTCCGCCCGCTGGAGCACGGCGCCGATGTCGCGATCACCAGCGCCACCAAGTATCTGAACGGCCACAGCGACGTGATCGCGGGCGCCGTGGCCGGCACCCGTTCGGTCATCGAGGAAGTGGTCCGCCTGCTCCGGCTGTGGGGCCCGGCGCTCGACCCCCACGCCGCCTGGCTCGTCGAGCGGGGCATGAAGACCCTCGCGGTGCGGATGGCACGGCACAACGCCAACGGCCTCGCGGTGGCGACCTACCTCGAGCGGCATCCGGCGGTCGCGGCGGTGAGCTACCCCGGGCTCGCCTGCCATCCCGACCACGAGATCGCCGCGCGGACGCTGGGCGGGTACGGCGGCATGGTGGGCCTCACCCTCGAGGGCGGCGCCGACGCGGCCGAGCGGTTTCTCCGCCGGCTCCGGCTGTTCATTCACGCGCCGAGCCTGGCCGGAGTGGAAAGCCTGGTCTCGGAGCCGCGCCACACCTCGCACAAGGGACGGAGCGCCGAGCAGCTGGCGGCGGCGGGCATCCCGAACGGGTTCGTGCGGCTGTCCTGCGGCATCGAGGACCCGGAGGATCTGGTGGCTGACCTGGAGCAGGCGCTGGCGCGATGATCCGGTTCGCCCACGTCACGAAGACCTACCCCAACGGGGTGCAGGCGCTCACCGATCTCTGCTTCCACATCCCCAAGGGCCAGTTCGTCTTTCTCACCGGCCACTCGGGCTCGGGCAAGTCGTCCATTCTGGCGCTGGTTTACGCCGAGCAGAAGCCGACCAGCGGCGAGGTGAGGGTGTCGGGCTTCCCGATCGGTAAGCTCTCGCCCCGGGATGTGCCCCGGCTCCGGCGGCGCCTCGGGATCGTCTTCCAGGATTTCCGGCTGCTGGAGGACCGGACGGTCGAGGAAAACGTCGGATTCGCGCTGGCGGTGACCGGCGCCAGGGGGGACGCGATCCCCAGCCGGGTGATGCGGGCGCTCACCCAGGTCGGGCTCGGCGGCAAGGCCCGGGTGTATCCCAAGGAGCTCTCCGGCGGCGAGCAGCAGCGGGTGGCGATCGCGCGGGCGCTGGTCAACGATCCGGCGGTGCTGATCGCGGACGAGCCCACCGGCAATCTCGACGAGCGGGCCTCGCGGGGTGTCTTCCAGCTGCTCCGCGACATCAACGCCGGCGGCACGGTGGTGGTCATGGCGACCCACAACCTGGCGCTGGTGCGCGACACGGGCTATCGCGTTATCGAGCTCAAGCACGGGCAGGTCGTGTACGATTCGGGGCTGGAGGATTCGGCGGGAGGCGCGGCGTGAGCTCCCCCGCCCCCATGAGCGAGGCGCTCCGCACTTTCAGCCGGACGCCGCTCCTCTCGGCACTCTCGGTGGCCTCGATCGGCTTCTCCCTCTTCACCATCGGGCTCTTCGGGCTGGTGGCGCTCAACTTCCGCCAGACTCTGCGCACCCTGGCGGAACGGGTCGAGGTGGTGGCGTTCGTGCTGCGCGGCACCCCGACCGAGACGATCACCGCCGCGAGCGGGGAGGTGGAGGCGTTCCCCGAGGTGCTCGAGGTTCGCTACGTGAACGAAGACGAGGCCCTGGCGCGGGCGCGGCGCGAGCTGGTCGAGTTCCAGGAAGCCTATCGCGACCTGGAGACCAACCCGCTCCCCGCCTCGCTCGAGATCCGGCTCAAGCCCGCCTTCCGCGACGCGGCCCACGCCCAGCAGGTCGCCGAGCGGCTGCACGCCTACCCCTTCGTGGACGACGTCCGCTTCGGCCGCGACTGGGTCCAGCGGCTCGACCGGCTGCGGAACATGGCGGCGGCGGTGGGGCTGGTGATCGGGCTGGCCTTCGCGATCGTGGCGATCGTCATCATCGGCGTAACCATCCGGATCACCGTGCTGCAGCGGGCCCGGGAAATCGCCATCATGCGCCTGGTCGGCGCGACCAATCGCTTCATCCGGGGTCCCTTCCTGCTCGAGGGGGCGATCAAGGGCATCCTGGGCGGCGTCCTCGCGATCCTGATGTGCTGGCTCACCCTGCAGGTGTTCCGGCGGAGCGCCGGCGAGGTGGCCCAGGGGCTGGTGTTCTTCGCCACCCCCCAGCTCGGACTGGTGGTGCTGTTCGGGATGCTGATCGGGTTGCTGGGGAGTACGCTGAGCGTGGGGAGGCATCTGAGGCATGTGTGAGGGAGAGACGCAACGATGCAACGACGCAACGACGCAACGAACGGTCGACGGCTCACGACCTTGCGGCTTCGCGTCTTTACGTCCTTTCGTCCCCTTCGCGTCTTTGCGTCTTTGCGTCCTGCTTTGCGCCTTTGCGTCCTCGCGTCCTTGCGACCTCGCCGCCCAGAATCCTCCCTCGGAAATCGAAGCCTCCCGCCGGCGCCTGGACGAGATCCGTGCCGAGCGCGACCGCCTGCGCCGCGAGCAGGATCAGCTGGAGAGCCAGGTGCGGGATGCCGGGGCGGAGCTCCGGAACATCGAGCGGCAGCGCGAAACCACCAACCGGATCGTCAACGAGCTGGAGCGCCAGATGCGCGGCCTGGGCGACCAGCTGCTCTCCTCCAGCCAGCAGCTCGCCCTGGCCCAGGACAACCTGGCCGACCGGCGCGCCGTCCTGGAGCGCCGGCTGCTCGACATCTACAAGCGGGGGCGGCTCTACACCTTTCAGGTGCTCCTCGCCGCCGAATCGTTCGGCGATCTGCTCACCCGCTACAAGTACCTCTACCTGCAGAACCGGCAGGACCGCTCGCTGGTGGAGGACATCGGCCGGCTGGAAGCCAGGATCCGCCAGCAGCATGGCGAGCTGGTGAGCACCCAGGAGGGCCTCGACCGTCGGCGCGAGGAGCGCACCAGCGAGCTGGCGAGCTACCAGGTCCTGGCGGAGGAGCGGACGGCCCGCTTGAGCCGGCTCAGGCGATCGAGCGAGAGCACCCAGCAGCGGCTCTCCGCCATCGAGCGGGACGAGGCTCGGCTCAACGACCTGCTCGCCAGTCTGGAGCGAGCGCGGCGCGGCGCGGCGGCCCGCGCCGCCGTTCCCATGGCGGGCGGTCTCACCACCGGCGACCTGGGCTCCCTCGACTGGCCGGTCGAAGGCCGGATTCTCTTCCGGTTCGGACGCAACACCCTCCCCAGCGGGGCGGTCATCCGGCGCAACGGCATCGGCATTTCGGCGCCCCTTGGCACGCCGGTCAAGGCGGTCTCCGGCGGCCGGGTGGCGCTGGTCCAGCGGCTGGGCACTTACGGGCTCACCGTCGTGGTGGAGCACGGCAACGGATACTTCTCACTCTACATGCAGCTGGGGTCGGCGTCGGTCGAGCCGGGGGCGGCGGTGCAGAAGGGCCAGGTGGTCGGCACGGTGGGCGGCGAGAACAGCGAGCAGGGACCTCACCTGTACTTCGAGATCCGGGGCGATCATCAGATCGCGCTGGATCCGGCGGATTGGCTGAGGAGAAGGGCGCAATGACTTGCGCCTTTGCGTCCCCTACGCCGCAACCACCGCCGCAATGCCCCGCACCGCCGCCTCCGCGATCGCCAGGAGGTCCTCGGGGCGCTTGACCCCCGGCCGCGGGAAAGCGACCAGCCCCGCGGCCAGCCGCGGCTGCTCCTCCGGAGGGATATTCTTGAACGCCCGGCTCGCCGCCCGCCTGACGACCCGCTCGAGCACGCGCTCCGCGCCCCCCATCCCGGTTGACGGGAGGAGCAGCGCGAACCGCTCCTTCGCGTATCGGGCCACGAAGTCGGGGGAGCGGACCTCTGCCCGCAGGATCACGCCGAGCTCGGCCAGGACGCCATCGCTCACCCCGATGCCGAGCCCTGCGGTGAGCTGGTCCAGGCCCTCGACCTGGAGGATGGCGAGGGCCATCGTGGAATCGTAGCGGCGCGCCCGCTCCAGCTCGTCCCGGAGCCGGGTGCCGAACGCCTCGAGGCCGGCACAGCCGGTGAGCTGATCGGTGGCGGCGGGGGGCTGCAGCCGGGTGGCCCCGGTCAGTGTCTCCTCGCGCGCCAGGAGCGCCGCGGTCGCGTTGGCCAGCTGCTCCACCAGGGTCACGTGCGCGGGGGTGAGCGGGGTTTCGCCGCGGCGGGTCCGGAGCACGATCACCGCCCGCACTGCCCGGTGGGTGATCAATGGAACGGCGGCGGCGCTTTCGATCTCGTGCACCTCAGGCGAGTCGGGCCAGTGGGCGAGATGCGACAGGAAGAGCGAGTGCCGGAGCACCTCCCCGGCGTGCACCGTACGGCGCGACACCGCCGCCTCGACCGCCTCAGGGTAGCGGAAGAGGTCCACAGCCACCCCGCGCAGCGAGGGGCTTCCGTGCACCGCGATGAAGCGGGCGTGGCGCCGGTCGGGCGACGGGATGAGACAGGCGCAGTGCGCCGCGCCGAGCGCTTCGCCCACCCGGCGCACCAGGATCTCCAGCATCTCGTCGGGACCGGGCGCCGAGGCGATCTCCTCGATTGCGAGGAACAGCCCCGACTGGAGCGCGCCGGAGCCGGCGGCCCGCCGCGCCGCGTCGCGGTTGCGAAGCCGGGCTTCGAGCCGGGCGCCAAGCTCGGACAGATTCACCGGCTGGGCCAGGGCGTCGTCCGCACCCAGCGCGAGCGCGCGGGCGACACCGTCGCCGGCAGCGGTGGCGAGCAGGACGATGACCGGCACGCCGGCCCAGGCCTCACCAGAGAAGCGGGCGAGCGCCCCCTCCAGATCGCTGCCGCCGTCACGTACGGCGACCAGGGCGAGATCGGGCGGGGAGGCCGGATCGGAGACTTCCCCGTCGGCCAGGGCGAAACCGGCGCGGGCCAGGGCCCGCAGCAGCCCTTCGGGCCGGGCGGCGACGTCGCCGAACAGCAGCACACGCTCCCTCACCGGGACCTCCACGAGCTCTGACCAGGAACGGGCATGACTCCTCCGAAACGGGATCTCGACGAACTGCTCGGCGCCCACGTCTCGACCCAGGGCGGCATCCAGACCGCGCCCGGCCGCGGGCTCGCCATTGGTGCCACCGCGATTCAGGTCTTCACCAAGACGCCGAGTCAGTGGAAGGAGCCCGCGCTCTCCGCCGAAACGGTGCGGGAGTTCCGCCACTGCCTGAATGCCAGTCAGCTCCGAACTGTGGTTTCGCACGATTCATACCTTATTAACCTCGCCTCCCCCGACCAGGGGCTAAGCCAAAGATCCAGAAGGTCTTTCATCGCTGAGCTCGGGCGTTGCCGCGCCCTGGGTATACCCCTGGTAGTGTCGCACCCGGGCAACTACATGACCGACCGGAATCGTGGCATCCGCCGCAATGCTCGTCAGTACACCGACTGCCTGCGCAAGGTTCCGGGTGAAGTGCGCCTCCTGATCGAGGGGACCGCCGGCACCGGAACGGCCCTCGGGAGCAGCTTCGAGGAGCTCGCTGAGCTGCGCGACGCCATCGCCGGCGACGTTCGCGACCGGGTCGGCTTCTGCGCCGACACCTGTCATCTCTATAGCGCGGGCTACGACCTGGTGGGTGACTACGACTCCGTCTGGGAGCGGTGGGACGCGGTGATCGGCCTCAGGCACCTGGGCTGCCTCCACCTGAACGATTCGAAGACTCCGTTCGCCTCCCATCGCGACCGGCACGAGCTGATCGCGGAGGGCAGCCTCGGCAGCGAGCCATTCAGGAGGATCATGCGCGATCCCCGGTTCCGGAACATCCCCAAGATCCTCGAAACGCCCAAGGGCGACGACATGGTTTCCAACGACCGAAGAATGCTCCGGCGGCTCCGAGGCTATGCCCGGAAGCCGGCCTAGTCCCCCGGTCAACTTTCCGTCGTCGGTCCTTCGGTCCTCCTTGCCCCATCCCTCCGCCGGTGGAATCTTTGTTCTGCCCGGTCGCAAGGCCCAAACGTTCCACCGTGAACCAGAGCCCGACCATCTGATGACTGCCAAGGCCGCCGTCCAGCCGGAGACCGGGATCCTTGCCGCCCACGGCCTCTCCCCCGAGCGGGTCTGGGCCAACCTCACGCCGAGCCGGCTGGTCGAGCATGCCGTCCGGCGAAACGAGGGCGCGCTGAGTGACAGCGGTGCCTTTACAGCCATCACCTCGCCGCATACTGGCCGGAGCCCCAAGGACAAGTTCGTGGTGGACGAGCCCGGCTCCTCGGCGGAGATCTGGTGGGAGCGGAACGATCGGCTCTCCGAGGCGCATTTCGACATGCTCCAGGCCGCCGCGCGGGCCCATTTGAGCCGGCAGGCCGAGCTGTTCGTCCAGGACCTCTTCGCCGGCGCCGATCCGGCGTACCGGCTCCCGGTGCGGTTCATCACGCCGAACGCGTGGCAATCGCTCTTCGTTCGCAACATGTTCATCCGCCCGAGCCTGGCCGAGCTGGCGCAGTTCCGGCCCGAGTGGACGGTGTACCACTGCCCCGACCTCCAGGCCGATCCCGCCGTCCACGGGACCCGGACGGGCACGTTCATCGTGCTCAACTTCGCCCGACGGGTCATCCTCATCGGCGGCACCCGGTACGCCGGGGAGATGAAGAAGAGCATCTTCACCGCGCTCAACTACCTCATGCCGCGGCAGGGCGTGATGCCGATGCATTGCTCGGCGAACGTCGGCCCGGCGGGTGACACGGCCATCTTCTTCGGGCTCTCCGGCACCGGGAAGACGACCCTCTCCGCCGACCCCGCGCGCAGGCTGATCGGCGACGACGAGCACGGCTGGAGTGACCGCGGGGTGTTCAACTTCGAGGGCGGCTGCTACGCCAAGGCGATCCGGCTCTCCCCGGCGGGCGAGCCCGAGATCTACGCCGCGACGCGGATGTTCGGCACCGTGCTCGAGAACGTGGTGCTCGATCCGGAAACCCGGAAGCCCGACTTCGACTGCGATCGGATCACCGAGAACACCCGGGCGAGCTACCCGATCCATTACATCCCGAACCACCAGCCGAGTGGCGAGGGCGGCCATCCGAAGAACATCATCTTCCTCACCGCCGACGCGTTCGGCGTGCTGCCGCCGATCGCGCGGCTCACCGCCGCGCAGGCGATGTACCACTTCCTGGCGGGCTACACGGCCAAAGTGGCGGGGACCGAGCGCGGCGTCACCGAGCCGCAGGCGACGTTCTCGTCCTGCTTCGGCGCGCCCTTCCTGCCGCGCCATCCCGGCGTGTACGCGAAGCTGCTCGGCGGGCGGATCGCCGGGCACGGCGCCCGGGTCTGGCTGGTGAATACGGGGTGGACCGGCGGCCCCTTCGGCACCGGCACGCGGATGAAGCTCGCCCACACCCGCGCCATGGTGGCCGCCGCGCTCTCCGGGGCGCTGGAGGGGGCCCGCTACGCCCCGGATCCGATCTTCGGCATCGAGGTGCCGGCCGCGGTGCCGGGCGTACCAGCCGCCGTGCTCACCCCGCGAGACACCTGGCCCGACCCGGCCGCCTACGACGCGCAGGCCCGCAAGCTGGCCGACATGTTCCGCAAGAGCTTCGCCGCGTTCGCGTCGGAGGTGCCGGAGGAAGTGGCGGACGCGGGGCCGCGAGTATGAGCGAATAGCTACTCCCTCCGCCTCCATGGCCGACTGCGAGGTAGTCCGCGACCCCCTCTGGGACAACATCACTCTCGACGCCGGGGCGGTCCGGGTCCTCGACACCGCCGCGATGCAGCGGCTCCGCTACGTCCGGCAGCTTGGGCACGCCTTCCTCGTCTATCCCGGCGCCACCCACTCCCGCTTCGAGCATGCTCTCGGTGCGTACCATCTGACTCGGCGCGCCCTGGCCGCGCTGGAGGCTCGGGGCGAGCTCACCGACATCGCCCCGGCGGAGCAGCGGGCCGTGGCGCTCGCGGCACTCCTCCATGACATCGGGCATTACCCCTTTTCCCACGCGCTCGAGGAAGCCGGATTCCTCTCCCACGAGGACCAGGGCGTGGCGCGCCTCGCCGCGCCCGAGCTGCGACAAGGGCTCGAGGAGGGAGGCGGCGGCGGCCTGGCGGCCGAGATCGGCGCGCTGATCCGCGGGCAGAGCCGGAGCCCGTTGCAGCGCCTGATCTCCGGCACGCTCGACCTGGACAAGATCGACTATCTCTGCCGCGACTCCCGGATGTGCGGCGTGCCCTACGGGATGGTGGACGTGGACCGCCTGCTCGCCTCGCTCACCATCGTGGGGGGGGACGACGACGGCGTCCCGCGGGAGATCGGGGTACAGGAAAAGGGGGTGAGCGCCCTCGAGTCGCTCCTCTTCGCCAAGTACCAGATGTACCGGAACGTCTATTGGCACCACGCGGTGCGGAGCGCCACCTGCATGTTCAAGCGCGCGGCGCGTGACGCGGTGCGCCGGGGCACGGTGACACCGGCCGGGATCGCGGACCTGACCGACGACGCGTTCATGCAGCTCCTGGTGGATTCGGACCGGAGCCTGCTCGCCGTGGGGGTGCGCGCCCGCCGGCTCCACAAGCGGGCGCTCGATCTGCCGGCCAGCGAGGTGACGGCGCGGCCGACGAGCTGGATCGCGGAGGACCCCGATCTCACCGAGCAGGTGGAGGACACGCTTGCGGCGGAGGCCGGGCTCTTCGCGGGCGAGCTGCTGCTCGACTTTCCGGCCCGCGACGACATGCTCGCGGTGGATCTGCCGCTTCGGCTCCGCGACGGCGCGGTCGAGCGGCTCACCGATGAGGGTCGCGCCGGCCACCTCGGCCTCCCCCGGATCGCCGCCGAGCTCTACCGGAGCGCGCGGCGCCTGCGCGTGTTTGTGGCGCGGGCGTCGGAAGCGCCGCTGGACGCCCCGGGCATCACGGCGCTGCTCGAGATGACGGGGGAGGAAGTGCGGGAGCGGCTGGAGGCGGGGGAGCCGCTGCTGGCGTAGCCGGCCGGCCCCGCCCCAACCGCCGACTTGGCGCGCCTTTCACGGCGCCCGAGAATCGTCCGAGAATCATGAACGGCGCCGACTCTCGACGCACGAATCCGGCCCTGGGTCAGCTTTGCCCGGAAGTCATCGGGCCTGGGTCGGCTCCGCAGATACGCCGTGCTGCAGCTCCCGCAGATTGGAATCGATGACGAACTTGCACGCCCAGCTGAGATACTCGAAGGTCCCGTACCCGCCGTCGACCGGGAACGATCCCTTGACCGCGCCCCGGGTGTCCGGCGGGCCATCGACCCTGACCGTGCGCCGGACGTAGGCGTTGGCGGCCGCGGCGACGTCGCGGTAGCGGACGTCACCGGTTGCTTCGTGCAACTGCAACCAGCAGTGCGCGATCTGAGCCGAGCCCGTCAGACACGCCCAGCCGACCGTGCCCCGCCAGTCGTGATCCAGCCGGCCGGGGAGGAATCCATCGCTGCGAGTGGCACCGAGCAGGCCGTCCGCCGTCCTGCGAGCCGCGTGCAGGAATGGTGCATTTCGGGAATACCGATACGCCTCGACAAGACCGCGCAACACATACCCCAGCGTGTGGGTCAACGGCTGCGACGGATCACTCAGACAGCATTGGGCAAACCAGCCGTTGTCGAGCTGGAATCGTAGCGCCCAGTCGACGTTGGCCAATGCTGCCTCGGCATATCCCCGGTCCGGATCCTGCCGTGCCGCCTCCAGCAACCCCCAGGCGACGTGCGGCTCGTACGCTTTTTCCCCGGGCATCGCGAACGGCGTGGGATGCTTCCGCCAGCAGCCGTCGGCATCCTGGGTATTCACGAGCCAATCCGCGGCCCGACGCATCGGGGTTCGAAAGCGTTCGCCGAAATGCGATACGCCGGCGGCCAAACCCAGCAGCACCTGGCCGGTGTTGAAGGTGACTCCGATCACCGGCCGCGCGCCGATCGTGCCGCCCTGGAAGGAGCCTGCAGGCAGTTGAATCGAGGCCAGCCAGTCCAACATGCGCAGGACCCGCTGGCGCAGGGAGTCGTCGCCGCGCAGCTCGGCGCATTGCAGCAGGGTGGGAACAATGTACCCGGTCGTCTCGGGATAGGACGGCGCCCAGCCGGTGACCAGGCTGTAGTGCCGGGCCACGCCACCGTCGCGCCCGGCGGAATTGTCCTGGGCCCGGCACAGCCAGCCGAGGCCTGCTTCGATGATCCGCTCAGGTCCGGGATCGACGAGCGGCAGGCCCGCGTGATCTCTCCGCGCTTCGGCACGGGCGGCTGATGGCAGCTGCCAACGGTCACGCATCGAGCGGAACCGATCCCGACACTTGCGCAGAATACGTTTCATCATCGGATCCCGGCGAGGCCAGAGCCGCGGATGACCCCCACACCCTGGCGCTGTTCCGGGCCCGGGACCAGAACCCTGATCATCGTGCCAGCCCGGTTCTGCGGGCGATCGCGCGCAGGGATTGCTTGGCCGCGCTCCAGGAATGCTCCAGGACCGATGGCCCGAGGTCGGTGTGGATGTCGTGCTTCAGGTTCTCGGCCCGGACGGCCTCCCGGTTGTAGGCGATCTTCCGGAAGCGTGTCCGGCGCGCGCCGGCATCATAGATCAGGTAGGAGGCGCGGTAATCCTCCTGCCGTGGATGACCAACGCTCCCGGGATTGAGGAAATAGAAACAATCGGTTCGCAGCGTGCGCGACGAACGGCCGAGTTGCCGGACTCGGCCCAGGCCATCGACTTCAACCACCGTGCCGACGTGCGTATGCCCCGTGAGGCAGATCCGCACGCGGGGGAACGCTTCACCGATGGCCCGCCTTGCCTCGCGATAATCCTCGTCGGCGCGCAGGTAACGGACGGGATCTCCGAGCGCGGAATGGACCAGCAGGGTCTCGCCGTCAAGCAGGCAACTCTCGGGCAGGGACAGCAGGAATGCTCTTTCATCCGCGCTGAGGGCCTCTCGCGTCCACTGGATGGCGCGCCGCGCATTGGGGCCACACCGGTCCGGCGTCAATTCCCCAAGCGCCATGAGGTCATGATTGCCCTGGACGCACACGACCTCGAGGTGCCTCAGCAGCTCGATCGTCCTGGTCGGGAGACTGTTGTAGCCGACAATGTCGCCCAGGCAGACGAACGATCGCGCTCCCAGCGTCCTCGCGTCTTCGACCGCGGCCTGCAGCGCCTCGGGGTTCGCGTGAATGTCCGCGAGCACGGCCAGCCTCATACCCGGGCGCCGAATCCGGGCGCACGACAGAGCAGGTTCGACTCAGCATCCGGATTCCCGAAGCGTGGGGCCATATCATCCAGTGGCAAGCCGCGATACCCCTCCTTCGCCTGGACGGTGTTGTGGACGACGACGTTGTTCGCCGACGTTCGCCCGGGCGCTGCGCCGGGGGCTTCAAGCCAGGCGCCGAAGGCGGGAGCTCCGGTTCGGAATCGCGCAGGCAGTCCGGGAGCAGCCGGGCGCACCTCACCGAGGTGACATACCAGGCCGCGCGGGCCCGGCGGTCCAGCCAGGCCTGAGTGAAGCGGTCCCCTGTCCGTTCGCCCGGCCCGGCATCGCCGGGTCCGGACGTGGCGGATCCGGCCCGCATCATGGATGGCCGCGATGGGGGATGATAATCGGACACCGGTGCGAGTGGCAACCGTGCCCCGAGGCACCGATTCACTCAGGGGCTCGAATTGCGCCCGTGGCTGCTGTGCGCCGGCCTCGCGCCGGGATGAGGACGCCGCCCGGCTCGGTGTCGCGGACGACCGGCCGCGTGATCCCGCGAATCGTCGGGTCGCCGCTAACCCGCGAATGGTCCGGCCCGTTCGAGCGCCCGGCGACGGATCAGGGAGGGACGACCGGCCCCCGTTGCGGCGCGAAGGCCGCCCTGAGGAGCCCGACCGCCGCGTAGAGCACCACCACGACCACGAGCCACCGCACGGCGGTGAGCGACAGCGATCTCACGATCAGCGCCGCGATGAGCACCGCCGGCACCCCGCCGAGGGCAAGCCCCAGCGCCGGCCGCACCGTGTAGGCGTCCGCCGCGAGGAACCGGACGCTCGCCACCGGCATCAGGAAGGCGCAGCTTCCCATCATGATCGGGAACGCCGCCTTGGGGTCCATGCCGAGCAGTGAGATCATGATGAGGCAGGGGGCGTAGAGCCCGATCCCCAGCGTCATCAGCGCGCCCAGCACGAGGTTCCCCGCGAAGGCGGCGGCAAGCAGCGTTCCGTGCAGCGCGAGCGCCTGCCCGCCGGGCAGGGCCGGAGTCCCCCGCATCTCGTCCAGGTTCTTGAGTACGAAGAGCAGCGCGGCGACGGCGAGCGCGAGGCCCATCCCGAGCTGGATCCGCCTCCTGGGCCAGCGGGCCACCACCCCGGCGCCGAGCCAGGCCCCCGCCATCGAGGCCGCGATGAGGAGCACCAGCGTCGCGAAATCCACCTCGACGATGGCGATGAAGATGAACGCCTGGACCACCGTGGGCAGCGCGTGTCCGAGCGTCATGGTGCCGGGAATTTGCTCATCCGGCACCAGCCGCAAGAACCGGAAGAGCGCCGTGGTCGGCGCGTAGGACCCGATCCCGAGGGTATCGAAGAAGTTGGTGAGGAAACCGATCCCGGTCTGCAGCGCGGTCGGCCCGCCGACGCCTCCGCCCGCCCGCCGCTGCCGGGCCAGCGCCCGGATCCACGAGATCGCGAACCCGACCCCGACCAGCCCGAGGGCGACGAACAGCGGCAGCCGGGGGTCGCTCATCAGGCGGGTGTGGCCACCGGCATCTCCAGGGTGTTGACGTCCACCTCCTCGACCCGGACCACGATCGCGGTGATGTTGTCGAGCCCGCCGCGGCGGTTGGCGTCGGCGATCATCCGGTTGACGGCGCTCTCCGGGTTGTCCTCGCTGGTGAGGATCTTCGCCAGCTGATCGTCCTCCAGCATCCCGGTGAGCCCGTCGGAGGCCAGCAGCACCCGGTCGTTCTGCTCCAGATTGCCGAAGTACACGTCGGGCGCCACGTCCTCGTTGGCGCCCACGCAGCGGGTGATCACGTTGCTGTAGGGATGGGTCCGGGCCTGCTCGGGCGTGAGGAGCCCCGCGTCCACCTGCTCCTGCACGTAGCTGTGGTCCTTGGTGAGCTGGAGGAGCTCGCCCTCACGGAGGAGGTACGCCCGGCTGTCGCCCACCTGCCCGATGAGATAGCGCCTGGAGAAGAGCACCATCACGGTAGCGGTAGTCCCCATGCCGCGCTTCTCGTGCTCGGCCAGGGTGCGCTCGAAGATCGCCGCGTTCGCCTTGCGAATCGCGGAGCGCATCCGGGCCCCCGCCTCACCGTCGGGGAGTCCCCGCAGGCTGCCGAGCTCCTCGGCGATGATGCGGACCGCCATCTCGCTCGCCACCTCACCGGCGGCGTGGCCGCCCATGCCGTCGGCCACGATGAAGAGGCCCTGCGCGCAATCGAGGAGGAAGCTGTCCTCGTTCCCCGACCGGACCACGCCGACGTCCGTGTTGCCCGCGCAGGAGATCCGCATCCTCGTCTCAGCCGAGAAGCAGGTAGCCGATGAGCAGCAGCAGGGCCAGCCCCGCGAGCAGCGCGAGCGCCGGCCCGCGAGCGCGCCGCCGGGCCCGAGCGGGACGGCGGCGGTCGGAAGCGGGTATCGGATTGACTGGGGGAGGCGGCGGCGCCTCGGGCAGGGGGAACTCGAGGATCGTCGTCCCCCGCTCCTTCGGCTCGTCGGTATCCCGCGGCTCGAAGAGGAGCCGCACCTCCCCCAGGACGATGGTGGCGCCGGGCGGGAGCGGCGTCTCCTCGCCGACCGCCTCGCCGTCCACCCGGGTCCCGCCGATCGAGCCCAGGTCGGTCAGGGTCCAGACCCCCTCGCGAACCCGGAGGCTGGCGTGACTCACGTCCACACTGGGATCCGGCAGCCGCAAATCGTTGAACTCGGCCCGGCCGATGTTCGCCACCGGGGTCCGCACCTCGAGCCGCTCGCCCTTCCGCTCGCCGCTTTTGACCAGGAGCGACGCGAGCGACGGCTGGCTCGGCGCGAGGTACGGCGACGCCGTTCGGCCACGCCGGATCGCGGGGAGACCGTGCAGGGTGTCGGCGAGCCGCGCAGCCGCCCCGGCCGGAGGCCCGGGCTGCTGCGCCGGGTAGTAGCGCAGCTGTTCCGGGCCGACCCGGATCAGGTCACCCGGCGCGAGCGGCAACCGGCCCTCCACCCGGACGCCGTTGACCAGGGTCCCGCGGCCGCTCAGATCCACCACCAGCTTCCCGCCGGAGGGGGCCGTCAGGATCTCGGCGTGACGCCCCACGACCTCCGCAGCTTCCACCACCACGTCGCAGACGGCGTCACTCCCGATGACGAAGGGGAGATCGTCCACGGCGTATTCCCGTCCGTCGGTGAGGCTCACCAAACGGGCTCCATTCACTAGGCTCTCCGCACCCGGCGCCGCCGGGATCAGGTCCGCCCTTTCGTCACCGGTCTGGAGGATCACGGCGTGGCGCGGCGGCACGAGGGCGCGGCAGGCACGAGCGTGGAATCCGGATCCGATCCGATGACGGGTTGATCGGCGGCTCGAAGGTGCCGGCGGCCGCCGGAATTCCATTGCATCAGGGAGCGATCGCCTGCGTCGAACCGGTCCGGACAAACGTAGGCGCCGTCCGGCCGGACGGCAAGGAATCCGGCTCCGCCATCACGGGGCGATGGAGCCGCCGGGAGAAGCCCCGCGCGTCCGGAGCTCGGCGTGCGTTCCGCGCGCTTCGGCGGCGGGCGCCGTGCTCACGCCGCCGGGGTGACCTCGGAGGCCAGCGCGCTCGTGTCCTGCTCGACCCCGCGAAGCCCGCGCCGCACCCAGACGGTGAACACGAGGGAGCCGAAGCCGATGGTGAAGTAGCTGATCACGAAGCGCCAGATGAGGGTGTAGAGCGCCGTGAGGGGCCGCGGCACGTAGATGGACATCACCGCCGCGGAGAGCAGCTCCGCGATCCCGGAGCCCCCGGGGGTCGGCGCGAAGAAATAGAGGAGAAACGTGATCAGGGTCTGGAGCAGGAGGACGTCCACGAAGTGCGCCTCGATGCCGATGGCCCGGAGGGCCACGTACCCGGCCAGCAGCTTGTTGGCGTGCGACGGCCCCGAGATGACCGTCGCGTTGAACAGGGCGAGCCACCCCCGCGGCGTCCGGAACTTCGCCATCGCGTCGTGCGCCTGGTCAAGGCCCCGCTCGAGGTGGGCCAGACGCGCGGCGACCCGCGTGCTCCTGCGGCCCACGGCGCCGATGAGCTTCCGGAGCGCCGCGTGCGGCGCCCGGGGCCAGGCCACCACGACGATGAGGGACCCGAAGAGCACCACGAAAATCGAGAGACTCGCCAGGAACAGATCGTAGAGCGAGATGCCCCACACCACCGCGTGCTGCCCCAGCGAGCGCCCGGCCCCGAAGGCGATAGCGATCGGCCCCGCGATCCCGAAGAACGCCACCGTGGCGATGAAGGACATGAGCACCAGCGCGAGCGCCGAAGGGACCGGGATCCCGTAGCGCCGCATGGTGTAGATCGTCATCGGCGCGTTCCCCGACTGCAGCGGCGTGAGATACGACGCCCAGGCGCCCATCCCGCCCGCCAGCACCATGCCCTGGAACGACGGCGCCGGGTGAATCTCCCGCGCCAGCACCCAGAGCCGGAGACCGCCGCCCAGCCAGTCGAGCGAGGCGAGGCCCAGCCCGACGAGAAGCCACGGCCACCGGAGCCGCGGAATCGCCGCGAAGAAGGCGCCGACGTTATCGGAATAGAAGAGCACCGCCCCGAACCCGACCAGCGAGCCCAGAAAGAAGATCTCGAGACCGCGGCGGAGGAGTTTCGGGGTGAGCAGCCTGGCCATGAGCCCCTAACCTAACTCCCGCTCGTTTATTCTTCATCCGTGGCCGACTCCGTTCTCCGCATCGTCAACGCCCGCCAGCACAATCTGAAGGGCATCACGGTCGAGCTGCCGAGGCGGCGGCTGGTGGTGGTGACGGGCCCCTCCGGCTCCGGCAAGAGCAGCCTCGCCTTCGACACGCTCTACGCCGAGGGGCAGCGCCGCTATATCGAGTCGCTCTCGACCTACGCCAAGCAATTCCTCGACCGGATGCCCAAGCCGCTGGTGGACCGGCTCGAGGGGATCTCCCCCGCGGTGGCGATCGAGCAACGGAATCCCACCGTCTCCAGTCGCTCCACCGTCGGGACCGCGACCGAGGTGTACGACTTCCTCCGGCTGCTCTGGTCGCGGGTCGGCACGCCGTTCTGCCGCGTCTGCTCGAGCCCCGTCGTCCGGGACACGCCCGAGTCGGCGGCGGCGCGGGTCTCCGCCCTGGGCGACTTGCCGGTGCGAGTGACCTTTCCCGTCCCGGAGTCGGCCCGGGTCACCCACGCCGCGCTGGTCGAGAACCTCCGCGCGCTCGGCTTCCTCCGGATCGTCGCCGACGGCGCGGACCACCACCTGGAGGAGCTCCCCGGAGACGCGGACCTCACCGCCTCGGGCGAGGTGCTCGTGGTGGTGGACCGGATCGGGGCGGCGGCAACGGGCCGCCTCACCGAGGCCGTGGCCCAGGCGTTCCAGGAGGGGGAGAGCGTCTGCGTCGTGCTCCACGGCGGCGGCCGCCTCCGCTTCACCGAGCGGCTCGCCTGCAGCGCGTGCGACACTCCGGCCGTCCCCCAGACGCCGCTCCTGTTTTCGTTCAACAACCCGCGCGGCGCCTGCGGCGGCTGCAATGGGTTCGGCGCGGTGCTGGAGTATGACGAATCCCTCATCGTGCCCGATCCCGGCCGGAGTCTCCTCGAGGGCGCCATTGACCCCTGGACCAAGCCCCGCTACGAGAGCCGCCGGAAGCTGCTGCTGGAGACCGCGCGCCGGCTCGGCGCGGACCCGTCCAGGCCGTGGCGGGGGCTCCCGGTCGCGGTCCGCCGCGAGCTGCTGTACGGGCGGAGCGGGAAGTACGCCGGGATCTTTCCCTTCCTGAAGGGGCTGGAGGAGAAGCGTTACAAGCAGTACATCCGCGTGTTTCTCCGGCAGTACCAGCTCGCCAGGACCTGCCCCGCGTGCCACGGCGCCCGGCTCAACGAGCACGCCCTCGCGGTGCGGCTCGCGGGGAAGTCCATCGCCGAGGTCGCAGCGCTCCCTCTCACCGGCGTCCGCGCGTGGCTCGCGGCGCTGCCGCTCGCCGGCCAGGCGCGCGAGATCGCCGGGCAGGTGCTGGAGGAGCTCTCCGCCCGGGTGGACTTCCTCCTCGACGTGGGCCTGGGCTACCTGACGCTCGAGCGGCAGACCCGCACCCTCTCCGGAGGCGAAGCCCAGCGGATCGCGCTCGCCAACGCGCTCGGCGCCCGCCTGGTGGACGCGCTCTACGTGCTGGACGAGCCCTCCGTCGGCCTCCACCCCCGCGACACCGATCGGCTGCTCTGCCTGCTCCGCCGGCTCCGCGACGGCGGCAACACCGTGCTCGTCGTGGAGCACGACCTCGCCGCGATCCGGCAGGCGGATTTCATGCTCGAGCTCGGCATCGGGAGCGGCGAGCATGGCGGCGCGGTCGTCTACGCCGGGCCGGTCGCGGGCGCGAAGGCCACCCTCACCGCCGATTACCTCCAGGGCCTGAAGCGGATCGGCGTGCCCAGCGAGCGGCGCCGAGCCGGGCCGCAGTGGCTCCGGATCCGGGGCGCCCGGCTGCACAACCTCGCGGGGGTGGACACCGCGATCCCGCTCGGCACCCTCACCGTGGTGACCGGAGTCTCGGGGAGCGGCAAGAGCACGCTGGTGCACGACGTCCTCTATCGCCAGCTCGAGGCACGGCTCCACGGCGAGCACTCGGCCAAGGCCCATCTGGGCGAGGCGGTGGGCGAGGTGGCCGAGCTCACCGGGTGGGAGCAGCTCAGGGACGTCGTCCTGGTGGACCAGTCGCCGATCGGCCGCACTCCGCGGTCGAACCCGGTCACCTACATCAAGGCGTTCGACGAGATCCGCGAGCTCTTCGCCGCCGAGCCGCTGGCGCGGAAGCGCCGCTACACCGCGGCGACCTTCTCGTTCAACCTGCCGGGCGGGCGGTGCGAGGAATGCGAGGGCGCCGGCGCGGTGCTGGTGGAGATGGTGTTCCTCGCCGACGTGTACGTGCCCTGCGAGGCGTGCGGCGGCACCCGGTTCAAGCGCGAGGTGCTCGACGTCCGGGTGCGGGGCGTAGCGATCCACGAGGTGCTCAGGTGGACCGTGGACGAGGCGATCACCCGCTTCCACCATCAGCCCCGGCTGGGCGCGGCGCTCTGGCAGCTCCAGCAGGTAGGGCTCGGCTACCTGCGGCTGGGCCAGCCGGCGACCACGCTGTCCGGGGGCGAGGCGCAGCGGCTCAAGATCGCCCGCGAGCTCGCCAGAGCCGGCAAGCGCGAGGGGCGGAAGCTCTACCTGCTCGACGAGCCCACCACCGGCCTCCACCTGGACGACGTCCGGGTGCTCATCCAGGTGCTCGACCGGCTGGTGGACGCCGGGCACACCGTCGTGGTTATCGAGCACCACACCGACGTGGTCAAGCGGGCGGACTGGGTTATTGACCTGGGGCCGGAGGCGGGGGCCGAGGGTGGGAGGGTGGTGGCGCAGGGGACGCCGGAGCAGGTGGCGGCGTGCGGGGCGTCGCATACCGGGCGGTATCTGAGGAAGGAGTTGGGGATCTAGGGATCTAGGGATCTAGGGAGCCGGGGAGCCGGGGAGCCATGGCCCCCTCCCCCCTCCCTAGCTCCCTAGCCCCCTAGCCCCCCTAGCCCCCTTAGCTCCCTAGCTCCCTAGCTCCCTAGCTCCCTA
>DASYRI010000266.1:0-33012 GCA_036004545.1 Gemmatimonadales bacterium | reverse complement strand
GATCTTGAGCAGCACCATCGCGTTGTTGGTGTCGGCCGATTCCTTGATCCCGATCACCAGGAGCACCGTGATGACGGCCACCGACAGGAACGCCGGCAGGTTGGCGATCAGCGGCACGCCGAGCAGGTGCGGCGCGGTGGTCAGCGCGGACGCGACGTAGAGGCTGCTCGGATCAGCCGCTCCCCCGGCCACCGCCTGCGCCGCCATCGCGGCCGAGCGGGGGTCGGTGGCGAGCCAGGACGGAATGCTCACGCCGAAGTGGCTCACCAGCTCGACGAAATAGCCCGACCAGCCGATCGCCACGCCGATGTTGCCCACCGCGTACTCGATGATCAGGTCCCACCCGATGATCCAGGCGACGAACTCGCCCAGGGAGGCGTAGGCGTAGGTATAGGCCGAGCCCGAGATCGGCACCATCGCGGCGAACTCCGCGTAGCAGAGCGCCGCGAAGCCGCAGGCCACCGCGGTCAGCACGAACGAGAGGACGATCGCGGGTCCTGCGCCGGGCCGGGCCGGATCGCCGACGATCGCAGTGCCGGTGGTCGCGAAGATTCCCGCCCCGATGGTGGCGCCGACGCCGAGCGCGGTCAGGTGCCACTTGTTGAGGGTCCGCTTGAGGCCGCCCCGTTCGGCGATGTCGCTTTCGCAGTCGGCGATGGACTTCCGGCTGAAGAGCTGGCTCATCGGGCCGGACCTCGCGCGCGGAGGGGGGACGGGGCTCAGAAGGTGACGATCTGGGTGTACTTGCCGGGAACCGCCACGCCCGCGGAAGAGCGCGCGGGGTGAAACCGATAGGCGCGCATCACGTCTTCCAGCTTCCGCGAGTAGCCCCGGTCGGAGATTTCCGGAGTCAGCACCACGCGGTCCACGCGCCCGGCCTCGGTCACGAAGAAGGTAACGACGATGGATTGCCCCCGCAGGCTCCGCGGGTAGTCGAACGGAGGGAGAATCTGCTGCCGGGGCTCGGGATCGCGGCCGGCGGCGCGGCTCGAATCGGGCGCCACGCGACCGCTTCCCGGCCCGCTGCCGGGCCCGGTGCCCGGCCCCGTGCCGGGGCCGCTCCCACCACCCGATCCGCCGCCACTCCCGCCCGAGGTTCCCGCGATGACGCGGGGCGCGAGCGTGTCGGGCAAAGTCAGGAGCGAGGCCGGCGGAGGGGGTACCGGGACGATCTCCGCCGGCGGTACGACCGGCGCCGCCTCGCGGGGCTCCGGCGGGGAAGCGGCCGGCGGCCTCGCCGCCGGGGCGGGCAGCGCCACCATCGCCACCTCGAGTCCGGCGGCGCCGCCGCCGCCCCCCAGAGTGTCCGGCGCCAGCGCGGCAAAGCCCGGCGCTTCCCAGAGGGGACCTTCCCGGGTGAGCAGCAAGAGGAGCAGCAGCGCCACCAGGTGGACCACCAGGGAGAGCCATCCCGCGACGCGGCTCCGCCTCCCGGCCCGGGGCATGCTGGCGCTCGGGATCGGCGGCTTCGGGAACTGCGGCGGAGGAAGCGGTGCGCTCACTTCCCTAGTGTAAGCGCAGGGCGGGCCGGAAACGATACGCGGGGACCCGAGGGCCCCCGCGTCTCGCGCTCAATGCAGCGTTCCGCCGCCTCAGCCGGTCTTGGGGGTGAAGCCGATGACCTCGATCCCCGCGCCCCGGGCGACGTCCATCGCCTCGATGACCTCCTGGTACTTCCGGTTGGGCGCCGTCTTGATGAACAGGAGCTTGGCCGGCCGGGCGTCGAAGATCGAGTGGATCTGCATGTCCAGCTGGGCCTTCGGCACCGGCTGCCCGTTGATCATGTAGCTGCCGTCCGGAGTGATTTCCAGCACGATCTGGGTCGACGGCCCGCTCTGGGGCGCGGTGACCGGCGGGGGGACCTGCACGTTGAGCGCCATCCGGGCCAGCGGCTGGGTGATCATGAAGATGATCAGCAACACGAGCAGGATGTCGATCATCGGGATCACGTTCGGCTCGGAGCTCATCTCGCCGGGCCGTATTCCGCCTCCGCCTGCCATGGTCGGGCTCCTTTATCTGGGGCGGGTCCCGGCGCCGAAGATGCCGCCGGGCTCGCGCCTGGGCTCGGTGATCGCCGCCATCACCCGGACGCCGGCGCGCCGGGCCGTCTCCACCGCCTCCTGGATCTTCCCGTATTCCAGGTCCTTGTCGGCCCGGAAAAACATGATCTTGTCCTTGGTGCGGGCGGCGTAGATGCTGCGGAGCTGGTCTTCCAGCGCGGCGGCCGGGATGTGGTTGCCGTTGAGGAAATAGCCGCCGCCCGCGTCGATGCCGAGCACGATCTCGTCGTCGCCCTCGGGGCGTTTGTCGAGGTTCTTCCCCTGTGGCATCTCGGCCTTGAACCCATTGGCGATCAGCGGGGTCACAATCATGAAGATGATCAGCAGCACCAGCATGACGTCAATCATCGGAATGACGTTGGGCTCCGACTTGACCGCGGTCCGGCCGGCCGAATTAGCTGATGTGTCCACTGCCGCTCACCGCCTTCTGGGCCTGGAACTCCTTGGTGAAGATCGAGCGGCCGAACTCGCTCCCGACGCTCTTGATGAGGTAGTCAATGAGCTCCTTCGACGTGTAGGTCATCTCGACCGTCAGGTTCTCGATCTTGGTGGTGAAGTAGTTGTAGAACCACACCGCCGGGATGGCGACCAGGAGGCCGAGCGCGGTGGTGATGAGCGCCTCCGAGATGCCGCCCGCGATCCCCGCGAGGCCGCCCGAGGCGCCGCCCGAGCTCATCGCGGTGAAGGACTGCACAATGCCCATCGTGGTGCCCAGCAGGCCGACGAACGGACTGGTCGAGCCGACCGTCGCCAGGATCCCGAGGCCCCGTTTGAATTCCGAGAGCATGATCAGCATCTGCCGCTCCACCGCCCGCTCCGCCGAGTTGATGTCGGCCGCGGTGATGGTGGCCCGGTCGCGCAGCAGCGGCTTCACCTCCTGGAGCGCGCCGCCCAGCACCCGGGCGACGTGGCTGGTCTGATTCTTCTCGGCGAGCGTGATCCCCTGGTCGAGCTGCTCCTCCTGAATGGCGCGGGAGAACTGAGGGGCGAACTTCCGCGTTGCCGAGGAGCTCTTGTAGATCATGAGCAGCTTGGTGATCGCCACCGTCAGCGAAAGGAACGACATCGCCAGCAGGACGAACACGATGAACCGCGCGAACGGTCCGGCGTGACGCCACAACTCCAGAATATCTATGCCCATGACACGGCTCCTTTACCGGGTGGGATGCCCTACTGGTTCATGTTGAAGACCATCGCCTGCTGGACCAGCTGCCGCACCGCCTGCCCCTTGATCCGGGCCGGCTTGAAGACCGACTTCATGACCGCCTCGCGAGCCGGCTCTTCGAAGAGCTTGTGGCTGCTCTTGAGCACCTTCCACGACGCCGGCTCGGCGTGGCCCAGCGTGTCCACCACGTACTGGACCTCCACCCGGCCCGCCACGCCGGCCTGCTGCAGCACCGGCGGATAGCGCGGTTTGGGCTGGGTGATCGGCGCGACCGGATCATCCACCTGCGCCTCGAGGAAGGTCTCACCCGTCACCGGTCCGGTGCCGCCCACCGCGCCGGTGGAGATGCCGCCCTCGACGCCCTTGCCGCTGAAGTCGGCGGCGTTGAACCGCTCGTTCAGGTTGACCGGGGGGATCTCCTTGGGAATTTCGGTTGGCGGCATGACCGTCTGGAAGCCCAGCGGCGGCGGATTGGCGGAGACGAGGGCCTCGGGCGGGATCGCTTCGGGGGGCGGCGGGGGCGGCGGCTCGGGCGCCTTGAGGAACACCATGGTGGTGTCCTGCAGGATCGCTTTCATCGTCTCCGCCGCTCCCGCCGTCGCCCGGATGGCGGCATAGCCCAGTACGACGTGCAGGATGAGGGAGAAGACGGACTGCTTGAACGTGCGCGTCTTCTTGGGCTTGGACTCGATCAGGTTTTCGAACATGGCGTTGCCTCCACGGGAGTCAAGCTCCAGGAGGGAATTAAGCCGGACGAGGTGGCACGCCCCTCACCGCCAGATGACAATACGATGACAAGATGATTAGCTCACGGTTTCAAGCACCTCCGGCAACCGCGGAAGCGTCACGGTGAAGCTGGTGCCCCGCCCCGGGCGGCTCTGCACGGTGATGGTCCCGCCGTGCGCCTCGGCGATCCATTTGGTGATCGCGAGTCCGAGCCCGGTGCCCGGCCGCTCGCCGTGGCGGGCGCGCGCGGGGTCCGCCCGCCAGAAGCGGTCGAATATATGCGGCAGGTCGCCCGCCGCAATGCCGACGCCGGTGTCCTGGACGGTGAGCGTGACGGCGTCGCCCTGGTCCGAGAGGCCGAGGGAGACGGCCCCGCCGCCCATGGTGTACTTGACGGCATTGGTCACCAGGTTGAGCAGCAGCTGCCGGATGCGGGTGCGGTCCACCAGGAGGACGACGGGCTCGGGGGGGATCACGGTGCGGACGGCGATGCCGCGCGCCTCGGCCAGCATGCTCGCGGTTTCCGCCGCCTCGCTCACCAGCTCGCGGAGATCCAGGGGACTCTGCTCGAGCGGGAGCCGGCCCTCATCGGCCCGGGCGAGCGTCAGGAGGGAATCCACCAGCTCGGCCATCCGGTTCAACTCCAGCAGCGAGTCGTCGAGCGCCTGCAGGCTCTCCGGCGGCGCCCCCGGATTGGTCAGGGCGCGCTCGACGCCGGCGCGGAGGACCATGAGTGGCGTCTTGAGCTCGTGGCTCGCGTCGGCGGTGAAGCGCCGGAGAGCGGCGAAGCTGGTCTCCAGGCGCTCGAACATCCGGTTGACCGCATAGCCCAGCCGGGCGACCTCATCCGCCGAGCGGTCCACGGCGAGCCGGCGATGCAGGCTCCGGCCGTCGGTGATCGCCTCGAGCTCGCGGATCATGTCGCCCAGCGGCTGGAGGCTCCGGCCGGCCACCCAGTAGCCGAGGAGGACCGAGGCGCCCGCGATGATCGGCGCGATGACCAGCATGCTGGAGAGGAGCGTTTCGGCGTCGAAGAGCCGCGCCGCGCCGGGAGCCGCCACCAGGATCGCGCCGACCTCCGGGCCGGCCCCGGTGACCGGGAGCACCACGAAGCGGGCGGGCCCCACGCCGGGATCAAAGGTGTAGGTGCCGGTCCGGGGCGACTGGGGGAGCGGCTGGAGCGGGGCGCGGAGCCGGTCGTAGCTCGCGATCGGCAGGGCCGACGCGGTGTCGGAGGTGAAGAGCACCCGGCCCTGCCGGTCGGTCAGGACGAGATAGTCGCGGATACTATCGAAGAAGGAGGCGATCGAGGGCGCGAGGGTCGGCGACGAGTCACTCGTCACCAGCCGCCCCAGCACCCGGTGCGATTCGCTGAGGTAGTGCACGTAAAACTCGCCCTCGGCCTGGAGCCGCCGCTCCAGGCCCAGCTCGTAGGCGCGAAGGCTGGTGCGCGCCCGGGTGACGTAGAGCGCGGTGCCGAAGGCGACCAGCGTCACCACCAGGGCCAGCGCGTACGCGAAGGTCAGCCGCCAGCGGATCGAGCGCACGTCAGGGCTTGATCACGTAGCCCACCCCGCGCACGGTGTGCAGCAGCTTCTTCTCCTGGCCGGCATCCACCTTCTTGCGGAGCCGGTTGATCACCACATCCACGATGTTGGTGCCGGGATCGAAGTGATAGTCCCAGGCGTACTCGGTGATCAGGGTGCGGGACATCACCCGGCCCGGGTGGCGCATGAGGTATTCCAGCACCGCGTATTCCTTGGGGGTGAGCTCGATCGGCCGGCCGTTGCGGCGGACGTCGCGGCTGGTGAGGTCGAGCTCGAGGTCGGCGACGGTGAGCCGGGGCGCGGTGAGCTGCTTGGGCCGCCGGGCCAGCGCCTCGACCCGGGCGAGCACTTCCTCGAACGCGAACGGTTTGGTGACGTAGTCGTCGGCCCCGGCGCGGAGCGCCTCCACCTTGTGCCCGACCGCGTCCTGGGCGGTGAGCACCAGGATGGGCGTGGTGACGCCGCGGTCGCGCAGGGTGCGAAGCACCTCGAGGCCGGTCATGCCCGGCAGCCGGAGGTCGAGGATCACCAGATCGTAGAGCCCGCCCGAAATGATCCGGAACGCCTCGAGCCCGTCGTCCACCAGGTCGGCGTGGTACTGGGCCTCCTCCAGACCCCGCCGGACGTACTGGCCGACCACGCGGTCGTCCTCGACCACCAGGATTTTCACGGGCTAGACCCCGACCGCGATGGGGAGATACACGCGGAAGGTGCTGCCCCGCCCGGACTCCGAGTCCACCTCGATGTGCCCGAGATGCTGTTCCAGGATCCCGTAGCACACCGAGAGCCCGAGCCCGGTGCCCCGCCCGGGGGGCTTGGTGGTGAAGAACGGCTCGAAGATCTTGGGGAGATCGGCGCTGGGGATGCCGTGGCCGGTGTCGGCGAACTCGATGAGGAGCTCGTCGGACCGCTCGGGGCTCCATCGGGTGCGGACGGTGAGCGTGCCCGCCTCCTCCACGGCGTCCACGGCGTTGAGCATGAGGGCCATGAACACCTGGATCATCTGCTCGTCGTTGACCAGCACCGGGGGCAGTTCGGGCTCCAGCTCGCGCACCACGCGGAGCCGCTTGAATCGCTGGTGGTGCTTGAGCAGGAACAGGGTCTGCTCGACCAGCGCATTGAGCGGCACCGGTCCCTTGGGCGCGGGCACCTTGGGCCGGCTGAAGTCGAGCAGCCCGTCCACGATGTGGGTGCAACGGAGCACTTCCCGGTCGATGATCTCGAGATACTCGCCGACGGTCGCGTCGGCGGCGGAGCCCAGCCGCGCTTCGATGGCGGCGACGCAGGCGGCGATGGTGGCGAGCGGGTTGTTGATCTCGTGCATCACGCCGGCGGCGAGCTGGCCCACCGCGGCGAGCTTCTCGCTCTGCAGGACCCGACGCTGCACCTGGCGGCCCTCGGTGACGTCTTCGCCGATGGTGATCACGTGGGTCACCGCGTCGCCCTCGAGCCGCATCGGGATCCGGCTGATGCGGAAGACGTGGGGCTCCTCCCGGTCGGGAACCTCGATGTCAAGCTGGTGGACCTCGCCGTCGCGGAAGACCCGGTCGAATTCGGCCTTGAGCTGCGCGGGGGTCTGGCCGGTGAGCACCTCGAAGACCGGGCGTCCCACCACCTCGCCGCGACGGAGCCCCTGGGTGCCGGTCTCCCGCTTGCGATTCCAGACCTGGATCCGGTAGTCGCGGTCCACCACGTAGAGACCGACCGGGAGGCTGTCAATGACGAGGCTGGTGAAGCGGCGCTGCTCCTCGATCTCCCGGGAGCGGCTCGCCACCTCGAGGGCCAGGTCCTCGGACAGGGTCATGGAGTCGAGGAACGGAGCCAGCAGGTCGCAGAGCACCGGAATCGGTGCCGGATCAGGAGCCGGGTCCGGGCGGCCGAAGCCGATTTCCAGCACGCCGAGACGCGCTCCGCCGTGCACCAGCGGAAAGCGCCGGGTCCCGGCCTCCGCGGCGGGGAGGTCGTCCAGGGAGAAGGCCGCATGCTCCCCGGTGGGCACGGTGACGCCGGCGAAGGTCGAGGCGTTGGCCTCCCGGCGCCAGATCACCACGCTCTTGGCGGGCAACCCCGCCCGCACGGTGGCTGCGACGACCCGGAGGGTTTCGTCGGGTCCCAGGCCGCTGTTGAGGATTCGGGCCACCTGCCCGATCAGGCCCAGGGCGGATCCGCCGGCGTGCGGGTCGGTCATGGTTCGGTCATAGGTCACCAGTAAGTTTACTTCCGGATGCCCCCGGGTGAACCTCTCAACCTCAGGAGCCCCGATGGCGAACCGGATCCTCACCCCCTACGTCAACGGCGGGTGGCTGCCTCGGCGCGGCCGGCCCGCCGAGCCGGTCACCGCGCCGTTCAGCGGGCGGCGCCTGGCCGGGATCGTACCGGGCGACGCCGCCGACCTCGCGCTCGCGATCGCGGGGGCGCACCGGGCGCAGCGGGCCCTGGCCGGCCTCCCGCGCCATCGCCGGGCGGCGATTCTCGAGACGACCTCCGGACTCCTCGCCGCCGAGCGGAGCCGGCTCGCGCGGCTCATGGCGGACGACGCCGGAAAGCCGGTCACGCTCGCGCTGGGCGAGGTGGATCGGGCGGTCACCGTCTTCCGGCTCGCTGCCGAGGAGGCCCGGCGATTCGGCGCGGAAGCCGCGCCCGCCGATCCGGACCCGCGGGGCGTGGGGATGACGGCGCAGATCGAGCGGTTTCCGATCGGCGTGGTGGCGGCGATCTCGCCGTTCAACTTTCCCCTGAACCTGGCGGCCCACAAGGTGGCGCCCGCCATCGCGGCGGGAAACACGGTCGTACTCAAGCCGCCGCCTCAGGCGCCGCTCACCGCCTTCCGGCTCGCGGAGCTGCTCACCGAGGCGGGACTCCCCGCGGGGGCGCTCCAGGTGCTCCACCTCCCGATCCCGCTCGCCGAGCGGCTCGCGACCGATCCCTCCATCGCGATGCTGAGCTTCACCGGCAGCGCCCGGGTGGGCTGGCACCTCAAGGCGATCGCGGCCCGGCAGCGGGTGCTGCTCGAGCTGGGCGGGAACGCGGCGGTGCTGGTGCATGAGGACACCGCCGACCTGCCCGCCGTGGCGGAGCGGATCGCATGGGGCGCGTTCGCGTACGCGGGCCAGGTGTGCATCAAGGCCCAGCGGCTCCTGGTCCACGCCCCGATCCACCGCCGGCTCACCCGGCTGGTCGTGGCAGCGACCCGACGGCTCAGGGCCGGCGACCCGCGCCGGCCGGAAACGGTGGTCGGCCCGATGATCGACGCCGCTGCGATCGCGCGGGTCCAGTCGTGGATCGCGGAGGCGGAGGCGGGCGGCGCCCGGGCGCCGGTCCGCGGCCGCCGGCGGGGCCGGCTCCTCGGTCCCACGATCCTGACCGGCGTGACCCGGCGCATGAAGGTGTGGAGCGAGGAGATCTTCGGCCCGGTGCTCACCGTGTCGCCCTACCGCTCCTTCGCTCAGGGCCTCCGCCTCGCCAACGATTCGCAGTACGGGCTGCAAGCCGCCGTCTACACCCGCGACGCGGGACGGATCCGGCAGGCGTTCGAGGAGCTCCAGGTGGGCGGCGTGATCGTGAACGACCTCCCCACCCTCCGGCTCGATCACCTGCCCTACGGCGGGGTGAAGGCGTCGGGGTTCGGGCGGGAGGGGGTGCGCGAAGCGATGCTGGCGATGACGGAACCCAAACTGCTGCTGGCGAGAACGTAGGAGGTAGCGAGTAGCGAGGAGGGGCGCCCCGCCACCCCTTCTCGCTCCCTCCTACTCGCTCCCTCCTACTCACTACCTCCTACTCGCTACCTCCTCGGAGATAAAGCCCCGTCCCCCGGTGATACGTCTTCCAGTCGAACCAGTAGTCCTTCAGCAGATACACCGGCGTGAGCCGGGCGCCGGTGAGCGGGCCCGCGACTGCTTCGCCGCGAGAATTCCAGCGGCTGCCGGTGCCCACGTCCACGAACTCGCCGGGCCGGGCGCCGGCCGGGCGCACCAGCTCGAGCGGGGCCGAATCGCGACGGGCCTGGTAGGCCCGGATGGAGGCGCCGTCCTCGCCGACCAGCAGCACGATCGGCACGCCGCCCACCCGGTCGTGGAGCGGCGATTGCGCCAGCACCCGGTCCACCGGGTAGGCCATGGCCGCGCCGCCCTGCTCCAGGCCCAGGATGACCGCGCGGGGCGGGAGGCGCCGATCCAGCGGCGCGTACACGTTGACCGGTTCCTTGGCGGTCTTGGTCTCCCAGTCGGCCGAGAAGTGCTTCCACGCGGTGTCCGTCGCGGGCACCAGGACTCTGCCCCCCGGCGCCTCGCCGATCCAGCGCCGGAAGGTCAGCTCGTCATGGAACACCCGGGTCAGGCGCTGCCCTTTGAGCGGGCCGTGAATCGCCGCGCCGCTCACCTGCTGCCACCAGGAGCCGGTCTCCCGGTCCTCCATGATGAAGTTCTGGTTGTTGATCCCGGCGAGCCGGAAGCTCAACACCCGTCCCTCGACCGTCCGCTCCCACACCAGACCGGTGTGGCAGAGCGTTCAATACGTGGCGACGATCGGCTCCCCGCCGGCCGAATCCTCCACCAGATGATGGTAGGCCAGCTGGCGCACCGGGTAGGCCACGGCGTCGCCGTTCCGGGCGACGGCGAGCACCATGTCCCCGGGCTCCACGAATGAGGCGCCGGGCGCCGGGACGAACCGGGCGCCTGGAAGCGGGCGGAACCTCCATTCGAAATAGTTCTGCCGCGAAAGCCAGGCCACGGCGAGGATGAGGAGGCTCGCGAGAGTGGCAGCGGCCCGGGGCAGCCTCCGGGGCGCCGCGCGCCAGATCCGCGCCGCGAGGGCCAGGGCGGGCACCAGGGCGATCAGGGTGACCAGCGGCGCCCAGCGCCGGAGTACGAACGAGAGCGCAACCGCGCCGGGCGTCTGCGCCGCGAAGGGCCGAATCAGCACCCCCGGCACCAGCACGACCGCCAGCGCCATCGCCAGGAGCAGGCCCAGTGCGGCGCCGGCTCCCCGGGAGGACTTCGTCATCGCAGCGGACCTCCGAAAAAGAAGCTGGCCTCGTGCTCGCCGGCCACCGTGAAGATGGCCCGGGGCCCCGCGAGCTCGATCTCGTCCACCATCACCCGTGCGACCGGCGCCACGTTACGAAGCGAGAGCGCGAGGGCGATCGGCGGGCCAAACGACACCGCGAGTTTGATGGTAACCCACTCGGCGCGCGGCCGCACCTCGACGTCGAGCAGGGTGCGATGGAATCGGAGCCGGCGGAGGACCAGCGTCCGCCAGTCCTCGGGAAGCCAGGGCGAAAGCTCGAACCGGCCGCCCTCCAGATCGGCCCGGGCGCCGAAGAGCCCGGCCACCACCTCCCGGAGCAGCGCCTCCGGATCGCCGATGCCCCGGGGCCCGCCGACCCGCTGCACCAGCCGCGCTTCCTCGATGAGGGCCGCGAAGTCGGCGCCGTCCCACTCCGAAGGCGCGGGGCCGGGATCGGCCCGAGCCCCGGAGGCCGCGCGCCGGGCCGCCCAGGCGAACGCCTGATTCAGCGCCGGCTCCGGTGTCTCGAGGAGGGGCGGCCGGCTCAGGCGGTCAGCCGAGCGCGCCGAGCTGCGCCAGGAGCTCGCCGTTCTCGCGGCGCTGCCCGAGCTCGCGCTCCTCGTGGGTCCAGCGGATCGTGCCCCCGCGGTCAACCACCACGTAGGCGCGCTTGCTGAAGAACTGTTCCGCCAGCAGCGTCCCGTACGCCCGACTGACCTCGCGCTTGAAGTCGCTCAGGAGGTCCACGGTCATCCGCTCCTTGGCCTTGAACTCCTTGAGCGTGGGCACCGAGTCCACGCTGATGGGGAGCACCACCGTGTCGGCGCTCTGGAACTTCCCGTAGTCCTCCGAAAAGGCGCACAGCTCCGCGGTGCAGGTGCTGGTGAAGGCGAGCGGGAAGAAGGCGAGCAGCACGTTTTTTCCCCGGAGGGCCGACAAGGTCACCGGCTGCCCCGAGGTCGAGGGGAGCGTGAAGTCGGGGGCGGGCGCGCCGACAGCGGGGAGGGACATGGCGAAGATCCTCTCTGAGAGACTGCGACAACGGTCTGTTCACGCTTTGAACCTCTCCCCGACCACGCTCCAGTTGACCACGTTCCACCACGCCGCCAGGTAATCGGCCCGCCGATTCTGGTACTTGAGGTAGTAGGCGTGCTCCCAGACGTCGCAACCCATGACGGGGTACTTGCCGTCCATGACCGGGCTGTCCTGATTGGGGGTGCTCTCGATGGCGAGCTTGCCGCTCTTGTCGCGGACGAGCCAGGCCCAGCCGCTCCCGAACCGGCCCAGGCCCGCCTTCTGCAACTGCTCCTTGAAGGCGGCGAAACCCCCGAACGTCGCGTCGATCGCCTTGGCGAGCGCGCCCTGCGGCTCGCCGGCGCCGCCCGGGGCCATGATCTCCCAGAAGAGCGTGTGGTTGTGATGGCCGCCGCCGTTGTTGCGGACCGCGGGGCGCGCCGCCTCCGGCACCTTGCTCAGGTCGCCGATCAGCGCGTCGAGCGGGAGCTTCTGGAGCGCGACCTGTCCATCCAGCGCCGCGTTGAGGTTGGTGACGTAGGTCTGGTGGTGCTTGCCGTGATGGATCCGCATGGTCTGCTCGTCAATGTGCGGCTCCAGCGCGTTGAAGTCGTAGGGCAGCGGAGGGAGAGTGAAGGCCATGGCGGGCTCCCGTGAGCGTGGACCGCGGTGATCGGCGCCGCGACCTCTGCTTTCGAGGCGCTAATATAACGGCCTCAGGCGGAGGGGAAGCGGCGGCGAGCCGCGACGCCGAGCCCCACCGCCACTGCCGCGACCCCGAGGACGGAAACCGTCACCTGCTCGCGAAGCATGGCCGTGAGGGCCGGCAGCGCTGCGGATGCGGGCACCAGCGCGGGGACCCCCGCCCAGCGCGCCCGGAGACCGATTCCCCGCCCTGCCCTCGCGAGGGCCAGCTGATCTGCGGCCCACGCCCAGAGCACCAGCACCGACCCCGCGACAAGCCCCCCGGTCCGGCCGCTCCAGAGCGCCGCCTGCCCCGCCGCCGCGGCCACCTCGCGCCAGCGACCGCAAAGGGCCGCGCACCCCAGCGCCGCCACGAGGAGGATGTCCGCGGACGCCTGCCATTCGGAGAGTCCGCCGGGAAATGCCGGGACCACGATACGGAACACGAGCAGCGCCCCGAGCGGGACGAGCGCGAGCCGCCAGGGAGCCCGACGGAGCGGAGGAAGGCCCGCCACCAGGAGGCCGGCGCCACCGAACAGCGGCACCAGGAGGCGCTCCGCCGCCGGGCTGAACGGGCCGTCCGGAAGCCGCCCGACGCCCCCGCCGCCCGGACCGAGAATGGTGAGTGCGAGGGCGAGGGCGATCGAGAGGAGAAGGCCGGCCAGGGCGAGGGGAATCACCCAGCGCGCCCGCCCCGCTTGGATCGCCCCGCGGGCCGCGGCCGCCAGCGCCAGCAGTGCGCCGGCACCGACGGCGAGCAGGTGAGGGCCCGCCGCGGCGAGGGCGAGCCCGGCGAGCAGCAGCGGATCGAGGCCCGGGTGCCCGGTCGCGGGCGCGGGCACCCGGCTTTCAACGGGCGAACCCGTCGCCCCACGGCGCCGCCAGGCCGCGGCGAGCGACGACAGCACGATCAGCGCGCCTGTGGCCGCCAGGATCTCGTTCGCGGTGGTGAAGCGGGCATCGCCTCCGGCACCGCCCACCGCGTCCCCCGCGGCGGCGAGTCCCAGCAGACAGAGCCCGATGCCGCCCAGGGCGCGGGCCCAGGGCGGAGGCAGGACCAGCACCACCACCGCCGCGAGGAAATAGACCTGCGCCAGGCGCTCGAGCAGCGCGTCCACCCGCTATGGGAGGGTGGTCGCGCGGTCCAGCCGGCCGATCGTCTGGTTGCTGGGCGGCCGGGCGCGCCGGAGCCGCGCGGCGACCTGCTCCGCCTGCGCCAGCACCCTGAGCAGGTTCTCGCCCGCGAGCTTCCGGAGCTCGGCCTCCTTCCACCCGCGCCGGGCCAGCTCGGCGAACAGGGCCGGAAAGGTCGAGACGTCTTCCAATCCCTCGATGGTATCGGTGATCCCGTCGAAGTCGGAGCCGATGCCGACGTGATCCACGCCGGCCACCTTCCGCACGTGGTCAATCTGGTCCGCCACGTCCTTGATCGTCACCCGGGGCCGGGGGAGCCTGGCCCGCCACGCCTCCACCTCGCGGCGCACGGCGGCCGAGTCGCCGCCGAGCTGCTGCTGCGCCATGCGGGTTACCTGGGCGATCGAGTCCTCCCAGGCGTGAAGCGCGGGAGAGACGAACGAGGTGACGAACGGCACCATGACCACGCCGCCGTTCTTCGGCAGCCGGGCGAGGATCGAATCCGGCACGTTGCGCCCGTGGTCCACGAGGGCCCGGGCGGCGGAGTGGGAGAAGATCACCGGGGCCTCGGTGACGTTGAGCGCGTCGCTCATGGTGGCCGGGGAGACGTGGGAGAGGTCCACCAGCATGCCGAGCCGGTTCATTTCCCGCACGACTTCCTCGCCGAAGCGGGTCAGGCCGCCGTGCTTCGGCTCGTCCAGCGCGGCGTCGGCCCAGTCCAGGGTGACGTTGTGGGTGAGCGTCATGTAGCGGGCGCCCATCTCGTAGTACATCCGGAGCGCGCCGAGGGAGTTCTCGATGGCGTGCCCGCCCTCGAGCCCGAGGAGCGAGCCGATCCGGTGCGCGGCGAAGGCCCGCCGCACTCCGGCCGCGGTGGTGGTCCACTGCAACGCCTCGGGATACTTCGCGATGGTGCGCCGGGCGATATCGAACTGCTCCAGCTGGACCCGCGCATAGCCGGAGTCCCGGATTTCACCCGGGATGTAGATGGACCAGAACTGCGCCCCGACCATGCCCTTGCGCAGCCGCGCGAGATCGGTCATCCCGGGTGCCTTCCTGCGGAGATCGTAGGCCTCCACGTCCCCGTGGACGACGGAGTCTTGCCGGATCCGCCAGGGGAGGTCGTTGTGGCCGTCCACCAGCGGCGTGGTGCGGAGCACCCGCCTCGCCAGCGCGAGGTTCGAGTCGGCGCGCTGGCCGGCGAGCGGCCCGGCGAAGCCAGCGAGCAGGACGATCGGAACGAGGTATTTCACTTGGCCTCCGGCCAGACGTGGTCCTTGAAGCGTTCCCTGAGCACCTTCTTGTCGAACTTGCCGACGCTGGTCTTGGGCACGACGTCAATCACCACGACGTCGTCCGGAAGCCACCAGTCGGCCACCTTGCCGCGAAGGAAGGCCTGGACCGCCTCGAGGGTCACCTGTCCTTCGGCGCCGGGCCGCGGCACCACGCAGGCGAGCGGCCGCTCGGCCCACCTGGGGTGGGCCACGGCGATCACCGCCGCCTCGGCGACCTGGGGGTGGCCCATGATGGCGTTCTCCAGGTCCACGCTCGAGATCCATTCGCCCCCGCTCTTCACCATGTCCTTGGTGCGGTCCACCAGGCGCACGAAGCCCCAGTCGTCGATCGCGGCCACGTCGCCGGTGCGGAACCAGCCGCGGTCGAACCGCTCCGCGCTGCCGGGATCCTCGTAGTACCGCTGCACCACCCACGGCCCCCGGGCCTCCAGCTCGCCGGCGGTGACGCCGTCCCAGGGCGCCTCGGTGCCATCCTCCCTGACCACCCTGAGCTCGACCAGCGGGAAGGGGCTCCCTTGCATCAGCCGGACCCGGGTCTGCTCCGCCTTCGGCCACTGCTCCATCTGGCCGCGGAGCCGGGACACCGAGCCCGCCGGGGAAAGCTCGGTCATGCCCCAGGCGTGCACCACCTCGACGCCGAGCTCATCCTGGAAGCCTTCCAGCAGGGTCCGGGAGAGCGCCGAGCCGCCGACGATGATCTGGCGGAGCGAGGGGAGGCGGCGCCCGGTCTCCCGCAGATGGTAATAGAGCCCCGCGATGATCGTGGGCACGCCCCCGATGAAGGTCACCCCTTCGCTCTCGATCAGGTCGGCGAGATCCTTCGGTTGCAGGTGCGGACCCGGCAGGACGACCCCGCTCCCCAGCATCGCCGCGCCGAAGGGGAGACCCCAGCAATTGGCGTGGAACATCGGGACGATCGCGAGCAGGACGTCCCGCTCGCGCAGCTGGAACGCATCGCTGATGGACAGCCCGAGGGTGTGGAGTACCAGCGCCCGGTGGCTGTAGAGCACCCCCTTCGGGTGCCCGGTCGTCCCGGAGGTGTAGCAGAGGATGGCGGCCTCGTTCTCCTCGAGCGCGGGCCAGGCAAAGCCCTCCTCCTGCCCGGCCAGGAGGGTCTCGTAGTCGAGTGCGGGACCCGACCCCGGGGAAACGCATTCGCCCATCACGATGATCTGCTCGACCGTGGTGAGCCGGGAGCGGATCTTCTCGAAGGCGGGCAGGAGGGAGGCGTCCACCAGCACCACCCGGTCCCCGGCGTGGTTGATGACGTAGGCCAGCTGGTCGGCGAAGAGCCGGATGTTGACGGTGTGCAGCACGGCGCCCATGCACGGCACCGCGAAATACGCCTCGAGGTGCCGGGAGCTGTTCCAGCCGAAGGTGCCGACCCGGTCCCCCCGGCGTACGCCCAGCGCGGTGAGCGCCCCGGCGAGGCGGTCCGCCCGGCGGGCGAAATCGCCGTAGGTGTAGCGGTGCACGCCGCCGGCCTCCCGGCTCGCGATGAGCCGCCGGTGGTGCAGCCGACGGGCCCGGTCGAGGAAGTGGGTCAGCGTGAGCGGCCAGTCCATCATGAGGCCGTGCATAGAGACAGGGGTTAGGGGTTAGGGGTCAGGGGTCAGGGATCAGGGATCAGGGGTCAGGGGTCAGGCGCACCACGCGCGGGCGGCCCCGACCAGGACCTCCGCCGTCTGCACCACGCTCTCGACGTCCACCCACTCTTCGGCAGCGTGCGCCCCCGCCCCGTGAGGACCGAACACCACGGTCTCGATCCCCGCCGCGGCGGTGAGGGCCGAGTCCATCCACGGGGTGTCGCCGAACTGCTCCACCGGCCGCCCCAGGGTGGCAGCCGCCGCGGCATCCAGGGCGCGCACGATGCCCGCATCCTCCCGCACCTCGAACGGCTCCCGGCTGAAGAACGCGTGCGCCGCGGCGCCGCATGCGGTGCCATCGGCGAGAAGGGGTCCGAGCAGCGCCGCGATCTCCGCGACCGCGCCCGCCTCGGTCTCGCCGGGCACGGTGCGCCGCTCGATCTTGACGGCGCTGCGGCCGGCATAGGTGCTCAGGCCGGTGCCGCCCTCCAGGAGCGCCGCGTGCAGCGACGGCGGGCCGACCAGCGGGTGGGGCGGCCGGCTTCGGAGCTCGCGCTCCAGCCCCGCGAGCAGGCCGAGGAATCGCCCCATCCGGAGATTGGCGTCCACGCCCTGCTCGAAGCGGCTTCCGTGCGCGGCGCGGCCCAGGACCAGGACCTCGATCCACACGTAGCCCTTGTGGGCCCGGCAGATCCGGAGCGAGGTGGGCTCGGTGACGATCGCTGCGTCGGTCCGCACCGCGCCCAGGACGCTCGCGGTGCCGAGGCTCCCGTACTCCTCGTCGGCCACGGCGGCGACGATCAGATCACCGCGGAGCGGGGCGCCCGAGCGGGCCAGCGCCCGAGCCGCCGCGAGGCACGCCGCGAGACTCCCCTTCATGTCGTAGGCCCCGCGGCCGTAGAGCCGGCCGTCCCGCACGGCGGCGCCGAACGGGTCGGTCATCTCCTCCACACCGACGGTATCCAGGTGTGCGTTGAGCATGAGGCTCCGGCCGCCGCCGGCGCCGGGGAGCCGGCCGGTGACGCTAACCCGGCCGGGCTCCGGCTCGTGCAGCGTCACCTCGAGGCCGGTCTCGCCGAGCCGCCGAGCCACGTACCCGGCGATCTCCCGCTCGCCCGGGGCGCCGGGCACCAGGATCGGGTTGACGGAGTTGATGCGCACCAGGTCGACCAGGGTGGCCAGCAGATCCGGGCGATCCACGCTCATCGCGTCCCCGTCAGATGAAAATGTGATCACCATCACGTCCCAGGATCGATTGGGGCACCGGGGGCCGGATTGGCGTGTATATAGATAGCAGCATTACGTCTAACGGAAAGGAGGCACCAGGTCGGATCGCGGTACGCAGCTTGCTCCAAAATCCGGGAGCGGAGCCCAACCTTTCACACCGGGGGGGACGACTTGATCACCGCCGACGCGAGAAGCCGCATCACCCCGCAGGACCTGGACCTGCTGGCCTCGAATCTGGGGCTTGGTCTCACCACACCTGCGGGCCTCGACGCCGTGCTGGACCGGCGCGAAGTGGCCGCCTTCCTGCTTTCCGCGTCGCTGCCGGGCCCCTCCCCCTCCCTGCTGTTCTACGTGCTGGTGCGCCACTCGCTGCTGGACCAGGGCATCGAGGACCCGATGGTGGCTGACTACTTCGCCGCCGTGCTCCGCGAGTTCGGGAACCGGCAGCGCGCCACCCGCATCGACGACGTGGACGACCACGATCACCAGTACCTGGTGGACATCCTGGCCGACCGGGCCGCATCGCAGGGGGACCGGCAGTTCAAGGTGATGGTGCACCTCGGCAACTACGCGATCTGGTTTTCGGGGCTCTTCCCCGAGCGCATCGCCGCGCAGCGTCACCGCGGCGGGCCCGACGTGTCCTACTACGAGACGCTGGGCGGCATGGGCTTCGCCGAAGCGTCCGAGCACGAGCTGGCCGAGCGCACCGGCCTCGAGGAGATCCTTCGCACCGCCGCCGAGCGGGTGCATCAGGTCCGGCTGGCCCTGAACGGGGTGAGCGCCCAGCTCGCCCTGCGGGACACCCGCCGCGCCGCCTGAGGCCACAACGGGCCGGCGGCAACGCGCCCCCGCTCGATTCTCCCACCCCCCCACCCCCTCGTCCCGGCCCGATCCGGCCGCCCACTCCCACCGTTCGGAGGGTGGCGGTAGCTTGAGTCGCGATGAGCATGAATACGTCCCTGGCCGGACGCCGGGCGCTGGTGTGCGGCGCGAGCCAGGGCATCGGCCGCGCGGCGGCGATGGCGCTGGCGGCGGAGGGCGCCGTGATCACCGGGCTGGCCCGGGACGAGGAAGCGCTGCGCGGGTTATGCGCCGAGCTTCCGCGCGCGGGCGCCGCGGCCCACGACTACCTCGTCGCCGACCTCTCCGATCCGGTCTCGGCGGAGCGGCTGGTCCGCGCTCGCGTCGCCCGTGACCCGATCCACATTCTGGTGAACAACGCCGGCGGCCCGCCGCCCGGACCGGTAACCTCCGCTTCGGCCGAGGCGTTCCGCGCCGCGTTCGAGACCCTGCTGCTCTCCAGCCACGCGCTGGTCCAGGCGGTGCTTCCCGGGATGCGGCAGGCGGGCTGGGGTCGGATCATCAACATCATCTCGACCTCGGTGCGCGAGCCGATCGGCGGACTCGGCGTGTCGAACACCATCCGCGCCGCGACGGCCGGGTGGGCCAAGACCCTCTCCAAGGAAGTCGGGCCGGACGGGATCACGGTGAACAACATCCTGCCCGGCTCGACCCGGACCCGGCGGCTCGAGACCATCATCGCGGGCCGGGCCAAGGCCGCCGACACGACCATGGAGGCGGTGGAACAGGCGATGATGGCGGAGATCCCGCTTCGCCGGTTTGCCCGGCCCGAAGAGCTCGGCGCGGCGGTCGCGTTCCTCGCTTCGCCGGCGGCGAGCTACATCACCGGGGTGAGCCTGCCGGTGGACGGCGGGCGGCTCGCCTCGATCTGATCCGCCGTGCGGACCCTCAGCAACTACATCGCCGGCGAGTCGGCCGCCCCCGCGGGCGGGGAGTATCTCGACGACCTGGAGCCCGCGACCGGAACGCCGCTCGCCCGGGTGCCCGCGAGCGACGCGGCCGACGTGGATCGGGCCGTGGCCGCCGCGGAGGAAGCGTTCCCCCGCTGGGCCGCGACGCCGGCGGCCGAGCGGTCGCGGCTCCTGCTCCGCATCGCCGACCTGATTGACGGGCGGCTCACCGAGCTGGCGCGGGCGGAATCCGTCGATACCGGGAAGCCGCTCTCGCTCGCGCGCGCTCTCGACATTCCCCGGGCCTCCGCCAACTTCCGGTTCTTCGCGACCGCCATCCTGCACACCCGATCGGACGCGCACCTCACCGATCGTGCGGCGCTCAACTACACGCTCCGGCGGCCGAGAGGGGTGGCGGGGCTCATCTCCCCGTGGAACTTGCCGCTCTACCTGTTGTCGTGGAAAATCGCGCCGGCACTGGCCACCGGGAACACCGCGGTGGCCAAGCCTTCGGAGCTGACGCCGCTCACCGCGGCGATGCTCGCGGAGATCTGCCGGGAGGCCGGGCTCCCGCCCGGCGTGCTCAACATCGTGCACGGCGCCGGGGCGGACGCGGGGGCCGCGCTGGTGGCGCATCCCGGCGTGACCACGATCTCCTTCACCGGCGGCACCGCCACCGGGGCCGCCATCGCAAGCGCGGCGGCGCCGGCGTTCAAAAAGCTCACGCTGGAGATGGGCGGCAAGAATCCGGCGATCCTCTTCGCCGACGCCGATTTCGACCTGGCGCTGCCGGGTATCCTCCGCGCGGCGTTCACCAACCAGGGCCAGATCTGCCTGTGCGGATCGCGGGTGCTGGTCGAGGCCGGCGGCTACGACCGGTTCCTCAAGTGCTTCGTCCAGCGGACGCGGGAGCTCGTCGTGGGCGACCCGCTCGAGGCGGTCACCGACATCGGCGCCGTCGTGTCGGCCGCGCACCGCGCGAAGATCGAGTCGTACCTCGAGCTGGCTCGCGCCCTCGGCGGAACGGTCCACTGCGGCGGCGGACGACCGACCGGGCTGCCCCCGCGGTGCCGGGACGGGTATTTCCTCGAGCCGACCGTGATCTCCGGGCTCCTGATGAGCTGCCGCGTCAACCAGGAGGAGATCTTCGGACCGGTGGTCACGGTCACGCCGTTCCGCGACGAGGAGGAAGCCGTGGCACTCGCGAACGACAGCCCCTACGGCCTGGCGGGGTCGGTCTGGACCCGCGACCTGGCCCGGGCCCACCGGGTCGCGGACCAGGTGGCCTGCGGAACGATCTGGGTGAACTGCTGGCTGCTGCGGGACCTGCGGGTACCGTTTGGAGGGATGAAGCGGAGCGGCCTGGGACGTGAGGGTGGCGAGGAGGTGATGGAGTTCTTTACGGAGTCGAAGAACGTGTGTGTGGCGCTTTAGGAACGGAACGACGGAATGCCGGAACGACGGAAGGTCCGTAGATTCTCCTCATGACGCGGATCGTTTCATTTCTTCCGGCCGGCACCGAGATCGTCCACGCGCTCGGCGCGGGGTCGGACCTCCTGGGCCGCTCGCACGAGTGCGACTATCCGGCTGAAGTCACCTCACTGCCGGTAGTGAGCCGGCCGGCGCTGCGCCTCGAAGGCATGCAGCCGGAGGAGGTGGATCGCGCGGTCGCCGAGCGGCTCAGGAGCGGCGAGAGCCTGTACGAAGTGGATGAGGTACTGCTGCGGGAGCTTTCTCCGGATGTCATCCTGACCCAGGATCTCTGCCAGGTGTGCGCTCCGTCGGGAAACGAGCTGAGCCGCGCGCTGCGCGAGCTGCCGGGGGAGCCGCGCGTGCTGCGGCTTACTCCGCAGCATCTCGAGCAGATCTACGAGAATATTCTCGAGGTGGGCGAGGCCATCGGCCGGCGAATTGCCGCGGAGACTCTGGTCGCGAGGAACCGGGCGCAGGTCGCTCGGGTGAGGGACGCGGTGGCGGGTGCGCGCGTGCGACGCATCGCCTTCCTGGAGTGGATCGATCCGCTGTTCTCCGGTGGGCACTGGGTCCCGGAGATGATCGCGCTTGCCGGCGGCAGAGACCCCTTGGGCAGGCCGGGTGCCGATTCGGAGCGGGTCCTCTGGGAACGGGTCCTCGAGCTCGAGCCGGAGATCGTGGTCGTGGCGCCCTGCGGATACCGGCTCGCGCGGGCCGTCGAGCTCGCGCGCGGTTTGCCGAGCATCAGCAACGCGACGGTCTACGCGGTGGATGCGAACGCCTACTTCGCGCGCCCGGGTCCCCGGGTGGCGGAGGGAGTGGAGCTCCTCGCGCATCTCTTTCATCAGGAGCGATTCCCCTGGCCACACCCGAGCCGGCCCTGGGCCGAGGTCAGCTGACCGACGATGGATTCCTCAACTCACCTGAGCCCCCGCGCGCCCGAGCCCGTCGGCCCCTACTCCCACGCCCGGCGCGTGGGGAATCTGCTCTTTCTCGCGGGCATCGGGCCGAGGGTCCGCGGGAAGAGCGAGGTCCCGGGCGTGACACTCGGTGCCGACGGCCGGGTGTTGAGCTACGACTTCGAGTCGCAATGCCGCCAGGTATTCGAGAATGTCCGCCTGGTGCTCGAAGACGCCGGGTCGTCCTGGGAGCGGATCGTGGATGTCACAGCGTTTCTCACCGACATCGGGCGCGACTTCGCCACGTTCAACCGGCTCTACGCGGAAGCCTTTGCGGAGAACCGGCCGTCACGGACTACGGTTGAGGTGGCGCGACTGCCGACGCCGATCGCGATCGAGCTCAAGGTCATCGCGACGATCTGAGCACCGCCCGCACCGGGCTCGCGTCGAACCCCAGCAGCCGGAGCGGCAGCGCGATGAGCTCGTAGCGGCCCTCCGGCACGTCCCGGAGCACCAGGCCCTCGAGAATCGCCATGTCGTGCGCCAGGCACCGCTGGTGGGCGGCGAGGTCTTTCGAGGCGAACGGATCCAGGCTCGGCGTGTCAATGCCGACCAGCGATACGCCGGCGGCGTGCAGATGATCCACCAGCTCGGGAGTGAGCGCGGCGAAGTCGTGGTTGAAGACCCCGGGATCGGGGTACGATCCGGTGGCGAGGAGCAGCCGCGGCGCGCTCACCGATCGGGGCAGCATCGCCGGCCTGATCAGTCCTCCCGGCTCCACGGCCACCCGCATCACCTCGCAGGGGCCGATATAGCGCTCGACCGGGACGCTGGCGATATCCGGCGCGCCGGCCCCGTAGTGGCTCGGGGCGTCGGCGTGGGCGCCGAGATGCACGGTGGCGCGCAGGGTGGAAAGGGTGATGTTGTGCCCATTCGCGATATCCAGCAGCACCTCGCGGGCCAGGGGCGTATCGCCGGGCCAGACGGCGAGGGAGCGACCGATGAGGGGCGAGATGTCGTAAAGCATCGGGTCGCCTACATCCGGTGCCGGATGGCCCACAGATCCGGAAAGAGCGGCTTCCAGAGCGATTGCTTCAGGAACTCCACCCCCGGCGAGCCCCCGGTTCCCCGCTTGGCCCCGATGGTGCGCTCCACCAGCTTGATGTGCCGGTAGCGCCACTCCTGGAATCCCTCGTCGAAATCGGTCATGAGCTCGAAGAGGATCACCAGCTCGGGCTGCTCGTGGTAGACCCGGAGCAGCTCGTCCTGGAGCGCCTCGCTCGGGCGAGTGGGCTCGGTGACGTCCTTGGCGGCCAGCTCCGGCGGCACCCGAACGCCGCGCCGCCCGAGGAACTCGTAGAAGTGGTCCACCACCGAGCGCTCGCCGAGCCGAGCCTCCGCGACCCGGCGCCCGCCCTCGCGCTCGGGGATCGCGGTGACGACCCCGGGCCGCTTGTACCCGTAGGCGAATTCCACTTCGCGGAACTGGTAGGACTGGAACCCGGACGCGGTGTCGAGCCGGTCCCGGAACGAGGCGAAGGAGAGCGGCGTCATCGTCTCCAGGATATCCAGCTGGCCGACCAGGGTCTTGAGGATGGTCCGGATCCGCTTCCAGGTGGCGACCGCCCCGTAGAGGTCGTTCGCCGAGAAGTCCCGGCTCACCTTGTCGGTCTCGTGCAGCACCAGCTTGAACCAGAGCTCGTAGACCTGGTGGATCACGATGAAGAGCATCTCGTCATGCTCCGGCGGGCTCGCCAGGGGGTGCTGCAGCTCGAGGAGCTCGGCGAGGCGGAGGTAGCTGGAGTAGGTGAGCGGCATGGGGATCCGAACGGCGTGAACGGTCAACGGTCAACAGTCAACGGTCAACGGGGTAAGACGCAAGCACGCGAGGACGCGAGGACGAAACGACGAATAGACGAAACGACGCAAGGGCGCAAAGTCGCGAAACCGCGCACTCCGCATCAGCGGATCAGCATCCAGACCGCAACAGCGACCATGATCCCCAGCGCCGCAAGAATAACCCGAAGCGCCCGCGCCTGCCGGCGCGCCCGGGCGCGTGCGTCGGCGTAGGGGATCCGGGTGAAGGAGATCATCGTGTAGAGCGGCACGAACCAGCGGGGGAAGAGCCGGTGCAGCAGCACTTCACCCCGCTTCTCCAGCCGGAAGAGCGCCGAGGCGACGTGATCCCGCATCTCGTGAAAGTTCGCCAGCGCGAGGTCCGCGATGGCGTTCGCCTGGGGGAGCCGCTCGGCCTCGTAGTCCTCGAAGGCCCGGGCCCGATCCCCGCGATGCCGGTCCAGCGCCGCCCCGAGCGCCACGCAGTCCTCGAACGCCGCGTTGGCGCCCTGGCCGAAGAACGGCACGATCGCGTGGCAGGCATCGCCCAGGAGCGCCACCGCCCCGTCCACGTGCCAGGGCCGGCTCCGGATCGTCACCAGAGTGCCGGTCGGATTGGCGAAGACATCCTGGGCGAGATTGGGCAGGAGCGCCGGCGCGTCGGGGAAGGTCCGGTCGAAGAACCGGCGCGCGTCGTCCGGGGTCCTGAGCTCGGCAAAGCTGTTGGCGCCCTCGAAGGCGAGGTAGAGGGTCACCGTGAAGGAGCCGTCCCGGTTCGCCATCGCCATCATCATGTAGCCGCCCCGCGGCCAGATGTGGAGCGCATGGGGGTCGAGCCGCGGAGCGCCTCCCGGCCCGGGGGCGATGTGCAGCTCCTTGTATCCGTGGGCGAGATACTCCTGGGAATAGTCGAAGCGCTCCCGGCGCTGGAGCCGGTCCCGGACGGCGGAGTACGCCCCATCCGCCCCCAGGATCGTGCCCGCGTGGCGCTCCGCGTCGCCACCGCGCGCGGCGTCCACCGATTCCACCCAGCCCGCGCCGGGATCGAGGTCGCGGCAGCGCCGGCCGAAGCGGATGGTGACGTCACCCGAGCGCTCCGCCGCGTTCAGGAGGGCGATGTTGAGGTCCGCGCGGGACACCGAATTGATCGCGTGGCCCCGAGTGCCGTAGGGCTGGAACGCGAGCGGTCCCTGGACCGGATGAATCATCCGGCCGTGGAGCGGAATCGCGGCGCGCTGAATCTCGTCCCGGAGGCCGACTTGCTCCAGCGCGTGGAGCCCGCGGGCCGAGAGGGCGAGGTTGATCGAGCGCCCGGCCTCGGCGGATCCGCGACGCGGGTCGGCCCGCCGCTCGAGCAGCAGCACCCGGTGGCCCGCACGCCCGAGGAGGGTCGCCATCAGGGAGCCGGCCAGCCCCGCCCCGACGATGACGAACGGGTCGCCGGCGCCGCCGCGGCTCATTCCGGGCGGAGCAGCTCGGAGAGCATCCGTCCAGTCCGCCAGACCTCGTGGAAGGTGTTGTAGAGCGGCGTGGGCGCCAGCCGGATGACATCGGGCTCCCGGAAATCGGCGACCACGCCGCGCGCCCGGAGCCCCTCGACGACCGCGCGGGCCCGGGGCCCGAGTCGGAGCGAGAGCTGGCACCCGCGTTGCGCGGGATCCCGCGGGGTCAGGAGCTCCGCGGCGCCCCCGGCGAGCCGCTCCACCAGGTGCTCGAGGTAGCCGGTCAGCCGCTCCGACTTGGCGCGGAGCGCGGCCATGCCGGCCCGGTCGAACAGGTCGAGGGCGGCGCGGAGCGGGGCCATCGAGAGAATCGGCGGATTGCTGAGCTGCCAGCCGTCGGCGCCCGGGACGGGCACGAACGCGGTGTTGCGATGCATCTCGAACCGGGTCCGGGGATCGTTGCCCCACCAGCCGGCGTAGCGCGGCCGCCCCAGGTCGCCCGCGTGCCGCGCGTGGACGAACGCGCCGCCCACCGCGCCGGGGCCGCCGTTCAAATACTTGTACGAGCACCAGACCGCGAAGTCCACGTCCCAGTCGTGCAGCTGGAGCACCGCGTTGCCCGCGGCGTGGGCCAGGTCGAAGCCCACCGCCGCGCCCGCCCGCCGCGCCGCCCGCGCGATCCGGGCCATCTCGAACAGCTGGCCGGTGTAATAGTGCACCCCGCCCAGCAGGACCAGCGCGAGCTCCGCGCCCCGCTCCGCGAGCAGCGCCTCGACATCCTCGGTCCGGAGCACCGCCTCTCCCGCCCGCGGCCGGGCCACCAGCAGCGCGTCCGCCGGATCGAGCCCGCGGCTCTCCAGGTGCGAGACCACGGCGTAGCGGTCGGAGGGGAAGGCGGCGTCCTCGATGAGGATCCTGCACCGCGACCCCGCGGGCCGGAAGAACGACACCAGCATGAGGTGGAGGTTGACGGTGAGGGAGTTCATCGCCACCACTTCCCCGGGGCCGGCACCGACCAGCCGGGCGAGCGGCTCGCGGAGCCGCTCGTGGTAGCTGTACCACGGGGTTCGCCCTTCGAGATGCGCCTCCACGCCGAGGCGGGCCCAGTCGTCGAGCTCCCGGGCGACGAGCGCCCGCGCCGCGCGGGGGATGAGCCCGAGCGAGTTGCCGGCGAGGTACACCAGCGGGCGCCCGTCGGGCCCGGGCGGAAGCTCGAACTCGCCGCGGGCCCAGGCGACCTCGTCCGCGGCGTCCTGCTCGAGCGCCCAGGATTCCTCGGCGGGGAACTCCCTGAGCCGGGTTTCCTCCCGGCGGGCCGGGGCGCTCACCCGAACGCTTCCGCCTTCCGGTCCAGGAACTCGAGCGCCGTGCCGGCGAGCAGCCGCGCCCGCACCCGCTCATCGAGGTCGCCCATGGAGGCGATGAGACTCCCCGGGTGCTCTTCGCCCAGGGGAAACGGGTAATCGGAGCCGAGGGCCACCCGCTCCGGGCCGTGAAGCCGGAGCAACAGCCGGAGCGCCTCGGCGTCGTGGGTGAGCGAATCCACGTAGAATCGGGTGACATAGCGGCTCGGTGGATGGGGATTGTCCACCGCCACCAGGTCGGGCCGCGCCCGGAAGCCCTGCTCGATCCGCGCGAAAGTTCCCGCGAACGACCCACCCCCGTGCGCGAAGCCGATCCGCAGGTTGGGCAGCCGCTCCAGCACCCCGCCGAAGATGACCGCGCAGATCGCGAGCGCGGTCTCGGTCGGCATCCCGACCAGCCAGGGCAGCCAGTATTTCGGCATCCGCTCGGCGCCCAGCATGTCCCACGGATGCACGAACACCGCCGCGCCGAGCCGCTCGGCTTCCTGGAAGAGGGGGAAGAACGAGGGGTGATCGAGGTTGCGGTCACCGACGTGGGTCCCGATCTGAACGCCGGCGAGGCCCAGCTCGCAGAAGCAGCGCACCAGCTCGCGCGAGGCGAGCTCCGGGGCCTGGAGCGGCACCGTGCCGAGGCCGACGAAGCGGCGCGGATGGGTGGCCACGACCTCCGCCAGGTGGTCGTTCAACAGCCGGGAGAAATCGAGCGCGTGCTCCGGCCGGGCCCAGTAGCTGAACAGCACCGGCACCGTCGAGAGCACCTGCACGTGCACCCCGTCCCGGTCGCAGTCCTCGAGCCGGCGGGCCGGCGACCAGCAGTTCTCGCCGATCTCGCGGAACTCCGTCCCGTCCACCATCATCCGCGCCCGGCAGGGGGCGTGATGCTCCAGCGCCACCCACCCCCCGTAGCCATACCGGGACGCGAGGTCCGGCCACGACGCCGGGAGGAGATGGGTGTGCAGATCAATCGTGAGCACTACTTCGCGGCTGCCGCCGCTGCCGGGACCGGCATGACCGTCCCGCACTTCCGGCAGGTCCGGAGCTTCTCGTCGGCGTAGAACTGCTCGATGATCGGCTTGAGCTGCTTGGCCAGGTCCACCAGCTGGAAATCGGAATCGTAGAGCATCTCGCCGCAGTTCTCGCAGAACCAGCGGAGATGGTCCCGCTCGGTGCCGGCGCGGCGGCGCTCGATCACCAGCCCCACGGTGTTGGCCGGGCGCTGGGGGGAGTGCGGGATCAAGGGCGGCAGCAGGAACATCTCCCCCTGGCGGATGGGGATCTCGCGGAGCTTCCCGTTCTCGATGATCCGGAGGGTGATGTCGCCCTCCACCTGGTAGAAGAACTCCTCGCCCTCCTCGACGTGGAAATCCTTGCGCGCGTTCGGCCCGCCCACGGCCATGACCATGAACTCGGAATCCTGCCAGATCATCTTGTTGCCGACCGGCGGCTTGAGCAGCGCGCGGTGCTCCTCGATCCAGGAACGGAGGTTGATGGGGGGCATGAGAGGCATGGGGCTACTCCTGAAGCAGGGGAAGGCGAAAAACAGTTCAACTCAACTCTCCGACTACGCGCCGATATCCGACGGGGTCCGTCGCCCCTTCGGTGTTGATCAGCAGGACCCGGGTGGCTGCCCCCAGGCGAAGGAATTCGCGGGCCGAAAGGAGCTCCGGCGCCTCGAGCAGCGCGAGCAGCCCGGCGAGCCCCGCGGCACCCGATTCGCCCGCGACGATGGCTGGATCCCCCGGCTCCGGCCGGGCGAGCCGCCGCATCGCCGCCTCGGCGTAGCGGTCCTCCACGGTGATGAACAGCTCCACCCCGCGGCGTACCACCGGCCACGCCGCGAGCGAGACCTGGCCGCAGTTGAGCCCCGCCATGACCGAGTCCTGCCGGCCCTGCGACGGCACCGGGTCGCCGTCCGGCGTGCTGATCGAGGCGTGCAGCGCGTCGGCCTCGACCGGCTCGACGCAGACCAGGATCGGCTGCGGGACCCCGGCGCGGAAGTGGTCCACCGCCGCCTGGAGCAGCCCACCGACCCCCGCCTGGACCAGGACCACGTCAGGGGCGCCGGACCCCGCGCCGGCCAGCTGCTCGTCCGCTTCCTCGAACAGCGTCCCGTAGCCCTCGGCGATCCAGTGGGGGACCTCGAGGTAGCCGTCGTAGCCGGTGTCCGCGACGACCTGCCAGCCGCGGGCGGCGCTCGCTTCGGCCGAGCGGCGCACGGCCTCGTCGTACGTTCCCTCCACCAGCTCGACGCGCGCCCCCTCGCGCCGGATGCTCTCCACCCGCGCGGCCGCGGCGTGGGCGGGAATGAACACCACGGCGGGCAGCCCCAGCTGCCGAGCCGCCCACGCGAGCGCGCGCCCGTGATTGCCGTCGGTCGCGGTGCAGACGGTCATCGAGCCCGGCCGGTGCTCGCGGAGGCGGTGGAGCGCCCAGGCCGCCCCCAGGGCCTTGAACGCGCCGAGCCCATAGCGGTTCGACTCGTCCTTCACCCAGACGGCGCCCAGGCCCAGCGACCGGGCCAACCCACCGCAGGCGTGGAGCGAGGTCGGTGCATAACCCGGGAGCGACCGGTGGAAGGCGCGGACCGCGCCGCGCGGCTCCCGGGCGACCCGGCCCGGCAGGAAGAACGGATTCACCCGCGCGCGCATCGCCGTCACCGCGGGGAAGTCTAACATCTCAGCTCCTGCGTCCGCCGAGCTCCGCCACGATCCCGACTCCCCGCTCCTCGGCGCGCCGGAGCACGTGGTGCGCCGCGGCGAGGTCCTCCACCGCGATCCCGAGCGACTTGAACACGGTCACGTCCGAGGCCCCGCTCCGCCCGGTGATTCGCCCGAGCAGCACGTCGCCCAGCTCGCCGATGATGTGATCGTCGCCGATCGCCCCTTCGGACCGCGGGATGAGAAAGTCTCCCGCCTCGTTGAGCGCCGACTCGCGCCGGTCCACCAGCAGGCGACTGCGCACGATGGCGGCGGTGTCGAGCTCCCGGGTGGTGGGAAGGCTCGACCCCACGGCGTTGAGGTGGACGCCCTGGGCGAGCCACTCCCCCTGGACCACGGGGGTGGGCGAGGCGGAGACGGCACAGACCAGGTCCGCGCCGGTCACCGCGTCGCGGGGACTCCGCGCGGTCTCCACGACGATCCCGAACCGGTCCGCGGCCCACTGGGCGAAGGCGCCGAGGCGCCCGGCGTTCGGGCTCCAGGCCCGGACCCGGCGGAGCCGACGCACCACCGCCATCGCCTCGAGGTGGGTGCGGGCCTGGACCCCGCTCCCGAGCAGGGCGAGGTCCCCCGCGTCGGGGTGCGCGAGGGCGCGGGTCGCCACCCCGGAGACGGCGGCGGTGCGAATAGCGGTGATGCTGCTCGCGTCCAGGACCGCCACCGGGCGCCCGCGCTCCGGATCGAAGAGGATCACCAGCCCCTGGTGGGAGTCGAGCTCGGTGCCTTCGTTGCCCGGGAAAACCGCGATCGCCTTGAGGCCCAGCGTGGCCGGCTGGGCGAGCGAAGCCGGCATGACGCCGAAGAAACCACGCCCATCCGGGAGCCGGAGCACGGTGCGAAGCGGAAGCAGGGCACCCCCCGAGCTCAGGGTCCGGAGCGCGCCATCCATCACCTCGATGCACTCCGCCATCGGGAGGAGCGCGGTCACCTCGGCCTGATTCAGGATCCGGACCGGCATCTCCCGTCTCCCCGCAATGCGTCGCGGCCCGGGCTTCCCCTGACCCCTGACCCCTGAACTCTGATCCCTAAGATTACATTCCCTTCCCCGCGATTGCCGAATCCGAGAAACCCGAGGAGACGATGGCCATTCTCGCGTCCCTGCTCTTCGTCCTCCAGGCGGTCCCGGCCGCGGCGCCTCCCGCCCGCCCCGCGGCGGCCGACAGCGTCAAACCCGCCCCGCCGGCCGCGACGCCGCTCACCGAAGAGAAGCTTGTCCAGAGCCGTCATGCCGTGAAGCTCGGCGCGCGCACGCTGGCCTACACGGTGACCGCGGGGATGCTGCCGCTCCGCGACGAGAAGGGCCTCATCGAGGCGAATGTCTTCTTCATGGCCTACACCCTCGACAACCCGCCGGCCGGCGCGCGGCGGCCGCTCATGTTCTCGTTCAACGGCGGCCCCGGCTCCTCGTCGGTCTGGCTGCATCTGGGGGCGCTCGGGCCCCGGCGGGTGAAGATGGAGGACGAGGGATGGCTGCCCGCCTCGCCCTACGCTCTGGTGGACAACGAGGCGACCTGGCTGGACGCGGCCGATCTCGTCTTCATCGACCCGGTAGGGACCGGGTTCAGCCGCGCCGCCACCGCGGAGCTCGGCAGGAAGTTCTGGAGCCTCCGGGGCGACATCGAATCGGTGGGCCAGTTCATCCGGCTCTACCTGACCCGCTACGAACGCTGGGCCTCGCCGCTGTTCGTCGTGGGCGAGAGCTACGGCACCACCCGCGCGGCGGGTTTGAGCGAGTGGCTGGTGAATCACGGCATCGCGCTGAACGGCGTGGTGCTGGTCTCCACCATCCTCAACTTCCAGACCGCCGACTGGAGCACCGCGAACGATCTCCCCTACGCGCTGCTGCTCCCCACCTACACCGCCACCGCCTGGTACCACAAGAAACTGCCGGCCGACCTGCTGCAGGGCGGCCTGCCGAAGGCGGTGGAGGACTCCAGGCGCTGGGCCCTGGGCGAGTACCTGCTCGCGCTCGCCCGGGGCGACCAGCTCTCCCCCGAAGCGTACCACCGGACGGCGGACGGTCTCGCCCGGTTGAGCGGGCTCAACCCCGCGTACGTCGCCCGGAACAATCTCCGGGTGGACCTGGGCCAGTTCCAGAAGGAGCTGCTGCGCGACCAGGGCCGTACCGTGGGCCGCCTCGACACCCGCTTCAAGGGCTTCGACGCGACCACCGGCGGCGAGCGACCCGAGTTCGATCCCAGCATGGCGGCGATCCGCCCCGTGGGCGAGTCGCTCCGGAGCGCGTTCGCGAGGAACCCGCACATGCGGCTCTTCGTCGCGTTCGGCTATTACGACGCGGCGACGCCGCTCTTCGCGGCCGAATACACCCTGAGCCACCTCCGGCTCGACCCGTCGGTCAAGGACCGGATCACGCGGGGGTATTACGAAGCGGGCCACATGATGTACGTCCACCTGCCCTCCCTCGCGCGGCTGTCGAAGGACGTGGCGGGCTTCATTCAAACGGCGAGCCTCGCGAAGTAGGCGGACCCGTCCCGGCGACCACCAGGCAAAGGAGGAGAGCATGAGTCAGCGCGCCAACGTCCTCGCGGATCGCATCGAGCAGGGGGCCGCCGCCCTCGCGGCCTTCGCCGAGGGCCTCTCCGATGCCCAGTGGCGGGCCGTCGTGCCGGGAGACGGGCGGGCGGTCGGGGTCACCATCCATCACGTCGCGAGCGTCTACCCGATCGAGATCGAGCTGGCCCGCACGCTGGCCTCCGGAAAGCCGATCGTCGGGGTGACCTGGGGCGGGGTGGCCGACATGAACGCCAAGCACGCCCGCGACCACGGTGCTGCGACCAAGGCCGAAACGCTCGAGCTCCTGCGGCGGAACAGCAAGGTCGCGGCCGACGCGGTGCGCGGCTTTTCCGATGCCGAGCTGGATCGCGCGGCGCCCTGCTCGCTCAACGCGGACGCGCCGCTCACCGCGCAATTCATCGTCGAGGACCACGCGCTGCGGCACAGCTTCCATCACCTCGTCCGGATCCGCGCGGCGCTCAAGGGCTGATGGGGGGAGGCTCGTCGTGGTGCACTGCCGCCTTCCCGATGCATCCGATTCCGGCGCCAGCTTGCCCGGATTCACGCCGGGCGTAGTATTGTAGCGTCCGTGCCCCTGTAGCGTTGTTCGGCGTGCACCTCCCCCGCACCGGGATTCCGATCATGCCCGTCTCCCTCCGCCGCATTGCGTGCTCCGGCATCGGGTTCGCCGCCCTTCTGCCCGTCCCGGGCTCCGCACTCGCGCAGGGACCCGCCGCTTCCAACCAGGAACGGCGCACCCCCCCGATCAATCAGTCGGCTGACCCGCTCCTCGCGCCGTTCCGCTTCCGGTCGCTCGGCCCGGCCAGCATGGGCGGCCGCATTGACGACATCGCGGTCTCGGAGAGCAACCCCAGCATCATCTACGTCGGGTACGCCGTGGGCGGCGTGTTCAAGTCGGCCAACAACGGGACGACGTTCGAGCCGGTGTTCCAGACCCTGGGCACCGCGTCCATCGGCGACATCGCGGTCCACCCGGCCGATCCGGACATCGTGTACGTCGGCACCGGCGAGGCCAACAACCGGCAGACCACCTCGTTCGGCGACGGCATCTACAAGTCGACCGACGGCGGCAAGACGTTCGCCAACCTCGGCCTCCGGGAGACCCAGTCCATCGCGCGGATCGTCATTGATCCGCGGAATCCCGACGTGGTGTACGTGGCCGCGCCCGGACACCTGTTCGGTCCCAACCCCGACCGCGGACTCTACAAGACCACCGACGGGGGCAAGACCTGGAACAAGATCAAGTACGTGGACGAGTACACCGGGTTCACCGACATCGCGCTCGACCCCTCCAACAGCAACGTGCTCTACGCCGCGAGCTACCAGCGCCTCCGCAGCGGCTGCTGCTTCAACGGCGGCGGTCCGGGGAGCGGGCTCTGGAAGAGCGACGACGGAGGAAAGACCTGGAACCGGCTGGGCGGCGGCGGTCTGCCGCAAGGCACCTGGGGCCGACTCGCGCTCGACGTCTCCCGCTCGAATCCAAGCGTCGTGTACGCGCAGATCGAGGCCGGGCCCACCGGCACACCGTTCGTCGCGGGTGGCGGCGCCGCGGC
>DASYRI010000265.1:0-5393 GCA_036004545.1 Gemmatimonadales bacterium | reverse complement strand
AGGCGATGGCCCAGGCGGGAGGGATGCTCCTGATGGAGGAGCTTCAGTCCCGCGAGGACAAGGTGGTGTACTTCATGGCGCTGGACAATGTGAAGTTCCGCCGGCCGGTACTGCCGGGCGACCAGCTCCGCTCCGAAGTCGAGATGATCCAGCTCCGCGGCCGCACCTGCCGCCTGAAGGGTGTGGCGTACGTGGACGGCCAGGTGGTCGCGGAAGCCGAAATGCTGGCCCGCGTGGTGGACCGGTGAGCGGCGTGATCCACCCGACCGCGCTGGTGGACCCGGGCGCCGAGCTGGGCCGTGACGTGGAGATCGGGCCCTTCGCCATCGTCGGCCCGGGGGTCACGCTGGGCGATTGCTGCCGCATCGGCCCGCGGGCCACCATCGAGCGGAACGCTCGCCTGGGCCAGGGCGTCCGGGTGGGGCAGGGCTCGATCGTCGGCGGCGATCCGCAGGACCTGAAGTACCGGGGCGAGGAGTCCTGGGTGGAGGTGGGGAACGGCACCGTCATCCGGGAATATGCCACGATCAACCGCGGCACCGCGGCGTCGGGGGTCACCCGGATCGGCGGCGGGTCGTTCATCATGAGCTACGTGCACCTGGCCCACGACTGCCACCTCGGCGAGGGCGTCATCATCGCCAACGGCACCCAGCTCGCCGGCCACGTCACCATCCAGGACCACGCGATCCTCTCGGGCCTGGTGGCGGTGCACCAGTTCGTCACCATCGGCGAGCTGGCCTTCATCGGCGGCTGCTCCCGGGTAAACCAGGACATTCCACCCTACGTGAAGGCGGTGGGGAACCCGATCGAGCTCTACAACCTCAACACCGTCGGCCTCCAGCGGGCCGGCTTCGCGCCGGACACGATCGGCGCGCTCAAGCGGCTCTATCGGCTCTTCTTCAATTCCGAGCTCAATCTCTCCCAGGCCGTGAACCGGGCGCGGTCCGAGCTTCCGGCGCTCCCGGAGGTCGAGCACTTCCTCGATTTCGTCTCGAGCTCCCAGCGCGGCGTTCCGGCCTGATGGCGCGGCTTCCCGTCGGCGTGATCGGCGTCGGAGCCCTCGGGCGCCACCACGCCCGCCACTTGGCGCGCTCGGCCGACGCGGCGCTGGTGGGAGTGCACGACCTGGACCCGGCCCGGGGCCGCGAAGTGGCCGACGCCTGCGGTGCCCGGTTCTATCCCGATCTCGACCCGCTCCTGGCGGAGGTCGAGGCCGTGACCGTCGCAGTGCCCACCCCGGCCCACGCCGAAATCGGGCTCAGAGCACTGGAGCGGGGACGCGCGGTGCTGATGGAGAAGCCCCTCGCCGCGACCCTCGAAGAGGCCGACGGCCTGGTGCGCGCGGCGGAGCGGCGGGGCATTCCGCTGCAGGTGGGGCACGTCGAGCGCTTCAACCGCGCGGTGCGAGCCGCCCGTCCCCATCTGGGTGGGGCGCGGTACATCGAGAGCGACCGCCTGGCCCCGTTCCAGCCCCGCGGCACCGACGTGGCCGTGGTGCTCGACCTGATGATCCACGACCTCGACCTGATCCTTCACCTGACCGGCGGCGCGGAAGCGATCGACGTCCGCGCGAGCGGGGTGGCCGTGCTTTCGCCCCACCTCGACATGGCCAACGCGCGGGTGGAGTTCGCCTCCGGCGCCGTGGCCAACGTCACCGCGTCCCGGATCGCGCGGGAGCGGGTGCGCCGGATCCGGATCTTCCAGCCCAACGGCTACCTCTCGCTCGACCTGGCCTCGGGGGTGGGGGAGTTCATGCGGCTTCGCCACGGCTGGCGCGAGGCGGGTGTGGCGGGGCTCCCGGAGCTGGTCGAGCGAATCCCGCTCGACGTGCCGGCCGACGACGCGCTCCGGCTGGAGCTCGAGAGCTTCGTGCGGGCGGTCCGCGGCGGGACCGAGACGGTGGTGACCGGCGCCGAGGGCCGCGCCGCACTGGCGCTCGCGCTCCGGGTCACCGAAGCGGTCCACCGCGCGCCGGCGCCGTTTCCCGGCCTCTAGGCCGAGGGATCGCCGTGGCCGCGACCCCGCCGCGCATCTTCGTCTCGGCCGGCGAGCCGTCGGGCGATCTGCATGGCGGAAGCGTGGTGGCGGCGCTCCGGGCCCGGCTGACGGGGGTCTCGATCGAGGCGCTGGGCGGACCGAAGATCGCCGCGGCAGGCGCGGTGATCCGCCATCCGATGGAGCGGTATACCGTCCTCGGGCTCGTGGAGGTGCTGGAGAAAGTGCCGGCCCACCTCCGGCTGCTCCGCACGCTGGAGCGGGACTTCCGGGCCGGCCGGTACGACCTGGCGCTGCTGATTGATTATCCCGGCTTTCACGTGCGGGTGGCGGAGGCGGCGCGCAGGCACGGGGTGAAGGTGCTCTACTACATCGCGCCCCAGCTGTGGGCCTGGCGGCCGGGACGCGCCCGGCGCTTCGCCCGGGTGGTGGACCGGATGGCGGTGATCCTGCCGTTCGAGCCGGCGTTCTTCGCGCGGCACGGCATCCGGGCGGAATACGTCGGGCATCCGCTGCTCGACCGCGATCCGCCGCCCTCCCGCGCGGCGGCGCGCGCCACGCTCAGGGCCGGGGACGGCGAGCGGTTGCTGGGCCTCTTTCCGGGGAGCCGCCCGCAGGAGGTGGCGCGGCTCTGGGCGCCGTTCCGCGACGCGGCGCGCCGGCTGCGGGTGGAAGGGCGCTGCGACAGGGTCGCGGTGGCCGGCACCGCGGAAGGCAGCTATCCGGGCGCGGAAGAATTCCTGGTGCACCGCGGCTCCGGGGCGACCGTCCTCGCCGCGGCGGATGCCGCGCTCGCCAAGTCGGGCACCACGACCCTCGAGGCGGCGCTGGCCGATGTGCCGATGGTGGTGGCCTACCGGCTCCACCCGGTGAGCTCGTGGTTGGCGCGCCGGCTCCTCACCGTGCCGTGGATCAGCCTGGTGAATCTGGTGGCCGAGCGCCGGGTGGTGGAGGAGCTCACCTCGCGTGAGGTGACGCCGGCGCGGCTCGCCCAGGCCGTGGCGCCGCTCCTCGACCGATGCAATCCGGCAACCCTCGCGCAGCGGGAGGGCCTCCGGATGGTGCGGGAGCGGCTCGGCGGCGGCGGCGCGGCGGAGCGCGTGGCGGCGATCGCGGCGGAGCTGCTGGCGTGAAGCTGGCCCTCGCGCCCAGGACGGCGGCGCTCCTTGGCGCCCCGCTGCTCTCCCTGCTCGCGCGGAGCTGGCGGATCGAGACGGTCCGCGAGGAGCGGTGGCGAACCCTGCTCGAGGCGGGACGGCCGCATGTCTTTCTCCTCTGGCACGACGCTCTGCTGCCGCTCCTCTGGCATCACCGCGGGCGCGGGGTGACCATCGTGGTGAGCGAGGCGCAGGATGGGCGCTACCTCGCGGCCTACGCGCGGAGGATCGGCTATCGCGAGGCGCGCGGGTCGAGCACCCGGGGCGGGGTGCGGGCCCTGGTGGGGGCGATGAAGGCCCTCCAGGCCGGCACGCCGGTCGCCTTCACGCCGGACGGGCCGCGCGGCCCCCGGCGCGAATTCAAGGGCGGAGTGCTGCTCGCCGCGCAGCGGAGCGGGGCGGTGGTGGTCCCGCTCCACGCCGGCGCGGACCGCGCCTGGCGGCTCCGCTCGTGGGACCGGTTCCTGGTGCCGAAGCCGCTCGCGCGGGTGCGAATCGCCTACGGACCGACGTTCGAGGTCGCTCCCGGGCCGGACGGGCTCGCCGCCGGGCAACGGCTGGCGGAGACCGGCCTGGCTGAAGCGGTGCGGGAGGTGGAATGGGACGACGGGGCGACGCCCACCGGTTGATCCGCTGGCTCTGGACCAGCCGCCGGGCCGACGCGCGGCTGGCGCGACTGTGCCTGCTCCCCTTTGCCGGGGTCTGGCGCCTCGGCGTGGGAGCGCGGAACCTCGCCTTCGATCGGAAGTGGCTCCCGGTGCGGGATCTGCCGCTTCCCGCGGTGGGGGTGGGGAATCTGACCGTGGGCGGCTCGGGGAAGACCCCCATCGCGAGCTGGATCGCGGCCCACTACGCTTCCCGCGGACTGGTGCCGGGCGTGCTGCTCCGCGGCTACGGCGGGGACGAGGTGCTGGTGCACCGGCGCCAGGTCCCGAGTGCCCGCGTCGTCGCCGACCCCGACCGGGTGGCGGGCGCGGAGAGGGCTCGCGCGGAGGGGGCCCAGGTGCTGGTGCTCGACGACGCGTTCCAGCGGCGCGATGTCTGGCGCGACTATAACATTGCGGTGGTGAGCGCCGAGACCTCGCGCGCGGTTCGCTGGCCGATACCGGCGGGGCCGTGGCGCGAGGGCCTCGCCGCGCTCGAGCGGGCGCACGCCGTCATCGTCACCCGCAAGCGCGCCGACCAGGACGCCGCGGCCGGGCTGGCGGGGTCGCTCACCGGCCTGGTGCGGGGACTCTGCCCGGTGGGGATCGTGCACCTCGGCGTGAGCCGGTACGTCGGGCTCGTGTCCGGACGTCCGCTCGGAGCCGGCGGGCTCGCGGGGCGGAGGGTCGTCGCCGCTTCGGCCATCGCCGATCCCGAGGCGTTCGTCGCCCAGACCAAGGCGACCGGCGCCCAGGTCCAGGTGGCGACCTGGCGCGACCACCACGCCTTCCGCGACGAAGACCTCGCCTGGCTCGCCAAGGCGGCGCGGAAGGCGGATTTCGTCGTGCTGACCGAGAAGGACGCGGTGAAGCTCCGGGATCGGTGGCCGGCCAGCGTGCCGGAGCCGCTGGTCGCGGTGCTCGACCTCACCTGGGAGCTGGGGGAGTCGGCGATCACCGCCGGCCTGGACGCCATCGTCACCCCCATCGATCGCCTCTAACTTTCGGGGACCGAACCGATGCATTCCGAGCACACGATGGCCCACCCGGTGGCGCGGGGCCTCATCCGGCCCGACAAGGACACCTTCCTCGGGGCTGAGAACCCCTTCGAAGAGATGATGGCGCGCTTCGACGTCGCCGCCCACCACCTCAACCTGGAGCCGGGGCTTCGCAAGGTGCTCCGGCACCCCGAGAAGCAGATCATCGTCGGGGTACCCATCCAGCGCGACACCGGGGAGGTCGAGGTCTTCACCGGCTACCGGGTGCTCTACAACACCGCCCGCGGGCCCGCGAAGGGCGGCATCCGCTTCGACCTCCACGTGACGCTGGACGAGGTCAAGGCGCTCGCGGCGTGGATGACCTGGAAGTGCGCCGTGGTCAACCTGCCCTTCGGCGGCGCCAAGGGCGGGGTCAACTGCGATCCCACGAGAATGTCGATGGGAGAGCTCGAGCGCCTGACCCGGCGCTACACCTCCGCGATCATCGACACGCTGGGCCCCGACTCCGACGTGCCGGCGCCCGACGTCAACACCAACGAGCGGATGATGGCGTGGATCATGGACACCTACTCCATGCACAAGCGCCACACCGTCACCGC
>DASYRI010000264.1:0-18798 GCA_036004545.1 Gemmatimonadales bacterium | reverse complement strand
CCGGCAAACCCCGTATCGGCGCCCAGCGGCTTGAGCAGCTTCGCGATCTGCTTTACCACCGCGTAGCCCGAGTCGCCGCCCGAGTACCCGAAGCCGCGGAACTTGAACGTCCCGCCGTCGGACTCGATCGCCGCGACGTGCTTCGGGAGCTCGCCGCGGTGCGCGTCCCGGTAGGCGAGCCCGCCCCGCCCGCCGTTCTCCTCGTTGGTCCACCCCACCGCCCGGATGGTGCGCCGAGGGGTGAGGCCGAGCTTCTTGAGCAGGCGCACCGCTTCCCAGGCGATCACCACTCCGCCGCCGTCGTCCATCGCGCCGGTGCCCACGTCCCACGAGTCAATGTGCCCGCCGAAGACCACCACTTCGTCGGGCTTCTCCCGCCCGGTGAGCTCGGCCATCACGTTCCGCGAGGGCGCGTCGGGGAGCATTCGGGCCTCCATCTCGAGGCGGACCACGATCTTCTGGCCGCGATTCTGCATCCGGTGCAGCATCGCCGCGTCCTCCATCGTGATCGCCGCGGCGGGGAGCTTCGCCACCGTCGAGTCGTAGGGCGCCATCGCGCCGGTGTGGGGCGTGCGCATGCCGAACGGACCGACCGCGCGGATCAGCGTGGCCACAGCGCCCACTTTCGCCGATTCGACGGCGCCGACGCCGCGGTACGCCACGGTCTGGCCGTAACCGGTGAACGGCACGTCGAAGAGCACGATCCTGCCTTTCGCCTTCGCGGCGTGGGCCCTGAGGTCGTCGAAGCTCGAGACCACCAGCACTTCGGCCTGGATCCCGCCCCGGGGCGTCGCGACACTCCCGCCCAGGCCGAGCATCGGCAGGTTGACGTAGCGCGGCTCCAGGAGCTCGGCCTGCTCGTGTCCCCGCACCCAGTGCGGCACCATCACCGGCTCGGTGTGCGGGTTATCCAGCCCCTCCGCCTTCATCCGGGCGAGGATCCAGTCAATCGCGCGCTCCAGGGCCTCGCTTCCGGAGAGCCGGTTTCCGAACCCGTCGGTGAGCTCCGCGAGCTTGTTCCAGGCGGTGCTGTCGGCCGTGGCGGCGGCGATGAACCGGTCGGCCACGGGCTGGTATTGCCGCTGGAGCGGATTCGGCGGATTGGTTCCGGGTTTCTGGGCGGAGAGAGCGGAAGTCACCGCGAGGAGGCACGCGAGCGCGTTGAGCGTGACGCTGGCCCTGGACGGCATCAGAGAATTCCATAGAGAGGCTACCGGCGGGAAAGTAGTGGAGCCGAGTTGTTCGCGCTACACCCGTTCGGCCCCACCTATTCATTTTTCCCGCACCGACGGCGAGCGCCATCAATGACCGACGGATCCATCTGCGTGCTCAATCGCCCGGCGTACCCGCCGGGCCTGCCAGAGGTGACGTCTCTCGTGGGCCGTGATCACATGCAGGCCGGTGGCAAGACTGAAGCGAATGCCGGGTACGAAGGGATTCGGAAACCGGACGCCGGCCAGATCGAGGTCGGCATGCGCTCTCAAGAACTCACGAACCTCGGCCTGCGAAGCTGCGAAGCTGGCGACCGTCTCCACCAGCCGCGCGGCACCGGGCCGAATGCTCCGCGGTGCGTTAAGCCTGGACCACCACCGGGGCGGCGGCTCGAGCAGGCGCACGAAGCACCGACCCACCCACCCGGGCCTCACCGGCCGCCAGCGCTGTATTCCACGCGCTCGCACACGATTCGCAGGCTCGCGCATCGCATGCAGATACACGCGGTTGGCCGTCGCCAGGTGGTCGAGGCATTCGGCGATGCTCCATGAGCCGGGTGTCGGTCGCCAGCTGCCCTGTTGCTCGGACAACCCGACCACGATGGCCTGCGCCTCGCGCTCGGCTGCGTCCAGTTGATCGTACAGGTCCCTTACGTCCGCCGGCGAATCAGCAGCCATCGGGATTTCGGCGCTCCTGCACGGTGCTCCCTGACGTCACGGAGATAGAATACTAGCGTGTCTGCGGCCGGGCGCGAAGCGCACATCGGTCATGTGCGGCATAACCCGCGGTCAGGCGCAGCAGCGAGGCGTGTGACCAGCAGCAGGTGACGTGGCATACGACTTTTGTCGCCACCCAGGCGTCGGATCATCGTCCCTCGGCCGCCAGTGACTCGAGGAGTCGATCCAGGTCCTGGCGCGATAACCATCGTCCCCGGACCATGACCCCCGCTATCCGACGTGTGTTGCCGATGCTGCTCATCGGATTCGCGTCGAGCAGCAGAAGGTCTGCCACGCAACCCGCGCGCACTCGGCCGATACACGGCGAGGAGCCAAGGAATGCGCTCGCGTTGATGGTGACCGCGCGCAAGGCGTGGTAAGGCGAGAGGCCCGCCTCGACAAGCTCCTGCAGTTCGTCGTGCGCGGAGAAGCCCGGAACGACACCGACGTTCAACCCGTCCGTGCCGACGAGCAGCTTCACACCGGCGCTGTCGAACGCTTTCGTCAGCTTTTGCAGCAGCCCGTGTCGCGCGAGAATCCCGGGCGCCTTGCCCGGTCCGAAGCGCCGGGTGTAGGTATTGTTTTCCGGTCCCCAGCCCGCTCGAACCACGGCCGGGAGATACTTCATGTCCGGACGAGCGAGGATTGCCGGGAGATCCTGCGCCATGAGTCCGATGATCCGGTAGGCGGTGAGATTCGGCATGAGCCACACGTCCGCGGCCACCATTCTCCGCGTGAGGTCAGGGATGCGCGGCGCGAACGTCGGCAGGTCGGCGTCGCGCGAGCTGCCGGTCGTGTCGTACAGAAACTCTTCCGCGTGAGCGAGCGCATACTGGCGCTCGGCGAATACGGCATCGATTCCAAGCGTGCGAGGCGCATGCCCGATGATGCGCATACCCTCGCGCCTTCCCACCGCGTTGAGTCGTGCATACGCTTCGCGTGAGAGCTCGCCGTGCATCTTGATGAAGTCGTAGCCGGCGCGTTTCTGCGCCACAACGCCGGCGACCAGGTACATCTTCAGCAACTCGAGCTGAAGCTCGCGCGGGCCGGCCATATGAACGTGCATGTCCGCGAGCCCCAGCATGAGGTACTTGCCGCGGGCCTCGATGCGCGTGGTGCCTGCCGGAATGCGCACCCGGCTGCTCGAGCCGACCTGTTGAATGATCCCGTCGCGGATCAACACCGTCTGTCCGGCGAGCAGCGTGTCCCGGTCCATGGGGAGCACGTTGGCATGCACGAGCGCTACGGTGCCACGTCCCTGCGCAACGAGTGGAGCCGCGCCACAGAGCGAGAGCGCCAGGGCGGCACGCGGGACGCCCATCAGGGCCGCCAGAATCCGCAGAACAATCGCGTCACCAGCTCCTGCGAGCACCTGGCACGTGCGCGATGCATCGCGACGGCGCGCTCGAGGTCCCGCATGGTCCCCGACGCCGGACTGCCGTGGATCGGGACGATGCGCGCCACGTCCAGGCGCAGCTCGCGAATCTTGTCGGCGAACTGCTCGGTGTCTTCACCTCCGGCTGCGGGCTTTTCTCCCGGGATGTCCAACAGATCGCCTTCCATGAGAATCCGCTCCTTCGGCAGGTATCCGATCAGGATGCGGTCCACGTGCGCGGTGGGCCCGATCTGATACAGCTCCAGTCGCTGACTCGCGTCCTCGATCACGCGAGCGGAATCCGCGATCTCGAGCGTCGGGTTCCTCGGCGCGGCGCTGAAGCTGTCCGGGCGCAGCGCGTGCCGCATCAGGAGGAGCGCGCGCAGCCGCTCCACGGCATCGCGCGTCGTGATGAAGTTTGCTCCGAGCGCCGCGTACTCGCGCACCCCGCCGAGGTGGTCCTCGTGGTAATGGCTGCTGATCACGTAGCGAATGGGTTTCGAGGGAATCACGGATCGCAGCCGCGCGATGTTCCCGACGGATCTCCGACTGTCCCCGTATGCCTCGAAGACCGTGACGAAGTCGGTGAATTCGACCGCCACGCCGCCCTGCAACGCGTACACCCCCTCCGCCAGCTTCCGCATCGGAACCGGATTGGGCGAGAGATCGAGCCCGCTGGAGCAGTGATGCTCAGCGACTCGGAGCATTCACCACTGCCGCCGGACAGCTCGGCGCGAGCGGGCACTCCCCACAGCGCGGCGCCGTAGTCTTGCAGAGGGTCTGCCCGTGCTGCCGGAGGAGCTGGTGCGCGCGGGTCCACCAGGCCGGGTCGTCGGGGAGCTCCGGGAGCGTCGCCTCGACCACCGAGCGGTACATCCGATCGTAGCGCGCGTCCTCCCGGCCGAAGCCGAGCCGGACCAGCACCCGGGCCCCGTTGGAGTCTGGCGCCACGGTCTTGAGGCTTCCCGCCACCATCAGGATCCGGTCCGCGCCCGGCCCGCCGATATTGGGAAACTTGACCAGCACCTTCCGCGCCTTCGCGGCGTCGGTCCGGCAGAGCGCGCGGAGCTCGGCGCGCCCCTGGTCGAGCGCCAGGTTCGCCGCCCGCTGCAGTTTCTCCGCCCGCATCGGAGGGCGCATCCCGCCGTCCGCGGCGATGAGCTCGGCGAGGGCGCCCGGCTTCACGGCGGCGATGCGCGCGGGGTCGCCGCCGGTCGCCTTGACCAGCCGGTCGTAGACCCGGCGGCGCCGCCCGTCGTCCACCAGGTAGGCGCAGCACTCCCAGAGCACCATCGCGAAGGGATCGGTTGCGCGGAGCGGAGCCGGCTTTCCATAATGCCGTTCCAGCCGCGCCACCGCGTCCTGGAGGGGCCAGCGGGGAGCGGTACCCCGGACGGTGGCGCGCATGGCGGGAGACGATAGCGACGGTTGCCCGGGCCCGCCATCGGCGGTAGTCTCCGGCCGAGCCTCTCGACACCACCCCTGATCGGATCTCCCATGGGAACTCGCACCTTTTTCCGCCGCTCGTTCCTCGCCCTGGCCGCGCTCCTGCTCGCCGGTCGCCCGCCCGTCCCCCTCGCCGCCCAGAACGGGCGCGCCGCACTGGTGGCCGCGCTCGACTCGATCGCCCGGGCGGCGCTCGCCGACCGCCGCGCCGCCGGCCTCACCGTCGGCGTGGTGAAGGGGCGCGACACGCTGCTCCTCAAAGCGTACGGCTCCGCCGACCTCGAATTCGACGTGCCCACCCCCGACCGCGCCATCTACGAGATCGGCTCGGTCACCAAGCAGTTCACCGCCTCGGCCATCCTCCAGCTGGTGGAGCAGGGGAAGCTCTCGCTGGACGACGACCTGGTGAAATACCTCCCGGACTACCCGGAGCAGGGTCACCCGATCCCGATCCGGCGCCTGATGGACCACACCTCGGGCATCAAGGGCTACACCGAGATGCCCGGGTTCGGCGCCATCTCGGCCCGGAAGCTCCCCCGCGATTCGCTGGTGGCGATGTTTTCCAAGGCGCCGTTCGACTTCTCCCCCGGCGAGCGGATGGTGTACAACAACTCCGCCTACTTCCTGCTCGGCCTGATCATCGAGAAGGTCTCCGGGAAGCCTTACGCCGACTACGTGCGGGAGAATCTCTTCGCCCGGGCCGGGATGCCCGACTCGCGCTATTGCAGCGAATCCGCGGTGGTCAAGCGGCGGGCCCACGGCTACGACATGGGCCCCGGCGGCGTCCTGGCGCGGGCCGCCTATCTCGATCACACCTGGCCGTTCGCCGCGGGGTCGCTCTGCTCCACCGCCGGCGATCTCATCGCCTGGACCAGGGCGCTCCACGGCGGAGTGATCCTGGGGACGGCGGCGTACCGCGAGCTGATCTCACCCGGCAGCCTCAACGACGGCACCCGGCTCCGCTATGCCAAGGGGCTCGCGCTCTCGCCGATCGCCGGTCACCGTGCCATCCATCACGGCGGCGGAATCTACGGCTTCCTTTCCGAGCTGGACTATTTCCCCGACGACAGCGCCATCGTCGTGGTGCTGATCAACACCGCCGGTCCGGTGAGCCCCGGCGACATCGCCACGGCACTCGCGACCCGGCTCCTCGGCCGGCGGGAGCCCGTAGCGGGACCGGCCTTCACCGGCGACCTTGCCGCCCTCGCCGGTACCTGGCTCGGGGTGGGCCGGGGCAACCCGCTCACGGTACAGACGGAGGTGGACAGCGCCGGGCTCCGGGTCCGGATGCGGGACGGGAAGCCGAGGCCGCTCCGGTACGTCGGCAGCGACACCTTCGAGGCCGGCTCGGACCGTTTCACCTTCCTCCGCGAGGGAGGTCGGGCCGTCCGGCTCCGCTATGACGGCGTGGCGGTGGTTTCCACGCTGGACCGGAAGCCATGAGCTCGGGTCCGATCGTCGCATGCCGGCGCCGCGGAGGAAGCCGCGCCGGCCCGCTGTGCGGCTGACCCTCGCCGAGGGCTTCGCCCGCCTTCCCGGCCCGAAGGGAGAGCGGTTTGCCACGCTGTTCCGGCGGGGATCGTTGTCGGTGGAGCTCTACGCCCCCCGTAGCAACGATCCGCAGGAGCCCCACCGGCAGGACGAGGTGTACGTCGTGGTCTCCGGCAGCGGCATGTTCCGGAACGGGGCCCAGCTCCACGCCTTCGGTCCCGGCGATCTGCTCTTCGTGCCGGCGGGGGTCGTCCACCGGTTCGAGGATTTCAGCGACGATCTGGCCGTGTGGGTCGTCTTTTACGGGCCCAACGGCGGGGAAGCGCCGTGACCGTTCACCGTTGACCTTTCCGGCTCATGCCCCTCGCCATCGAGACGCGCGGCCTCCGGAAGGTCTATCCCGCTCCGCCGCTCCGTCGCCGCACCATGGGCGGTCCCCTGGCCACCCTCACCACCCCAGGTTCGCAGGCGGCCGACGGCGCCCGCGAGATCCTCGCGCTCGACGGCCTCGACCTGGAGGTCGCCGCCGGCGAATTCTTCGGCCTGCTCGGGCCCAACGGCGCCGGCAAGACCACGACGATCGGCATTCTTACCACGCGGGTCCGCCCGAGCGGCGGGAGCGCGGCCGTCGCCGGCATTGACGTGGGTGCCGATCCGGTCGGCGTCAAGCAGCGGATCGGCGTCGTCCCCCAGCGCCCCAACCCCGACCGCCAGCTGACCGCGATCCAGAACCTGCTCTTCCACGCCGCCTACTTCGGCATCCCGCGGGCCCGATCGCTCCCCCGCGCCCTGGCGCTGCTCGACCAGATGGGCCTGGCCGACCGGGGCGAGTCGAAGGTGGACCAGCTCTCCGGCGGGCAGCAGCAGCGGCTCATGATCGCGCGGGCGCTCATCCATGAGCCGGAGATCCTCTTTCTCGACGAGCCCACCGTCGGCCTCGACCCGCAGGCCCGGCTCGCCCTCTGGGAGGTGCTCCGCTCGCTGCACCGGGAGGGGCGCACCATCGTGATGACCACCCACTACATGGAAGAGGCCGACCGGCTCTGCGAGCGGCTTGCCATCATTGACCGCGGCAAGCTCCTCGCCCTCGATACCCCGGCGCGGCTCCGCGCCCGCGCGCCGGGCGGCACGCTCATCGAGGTGACGCTCGACGGCGACTCGGCGCCCGCGCTTCCCGCGCTCCAGGCGATGCCCGCCCTGAGCCGGGTCGGGGCGAAGGACGCCGAGCTGATCGCCTACGCCGAGCGTGCCGGCGAAGTCATTCCCGGCATCCTCCGCGCCGCCGAGCAGGTGGGGCGCCTGCCGCTCGACATCCGGCTCACCCCGCCCAGCCTGGAGACCCTCTTCGTGTCCCTCACGGGCAGGAAGCTCGATTGAGCAGTCCCTGACCCCCAACCCCCAACCCCTCTCCCATGAGCCCCTCTCCGTGGAAAGTCTTCGGTGCGCTGGTGCGTCGTGATGCGCACGTCGTTTCCCGCGAGCTGCCCTTCTTTCTGCTCCGCACCACGCTGCAGCCGATCATGTTCACTGTCGTCTTCGGCTACCTCCTGCCGAAGATGGGCTTCGTGCAGCGCGGCTACACCGGCGCGCTCCTTCCCGGCGTGCTCGGCGTGAGCCTCGCGTTCGCGAGCGTGCAGGCGGTGGCGCTCCCGATGGTGGCGGACTTCGGCTGGACCAGGGAGATCGAGGACCGGCTCCTCGCGCCGGTGCAGAACTGGGTGATCGCCGTCGAGAAGATCCTCGCCGGCACGGTGCAGGGGATGATCGCCGCGCTCTTCGTCCTGCCGGTAGCCCGGCTCATCATGGGCCCGATCGAGGGGCTCAGCTTCGCCCACTTCAGCATCGTGCTCGGGATGACGCTGCTCGGTGCCTTCGCCTTCTCGGCGTTCGGGCTCTTCCTCGGCACCGCCATCCGGGGCGAGCAGATCGGGCTCATGTTCGGGCTCATCGTGGCGCCGATGATCTTCTTCGGCTGCGCCTACTATCCCTGGAAGGCGCTCGCCTCCGTCCCGGTGGTGCAGTACCTGGTGCTGGTCAATCCGCTGGTGTACGTCTCGGAGGGGATGCGCGGGGTCCTGACCCCGGCGCTCCCCCACATGCACCTCGTCGTGGTGGCGGTGGCGCTGGTCGTCATCAGCGCGGTGTTCGTCGCGCTGGGGCTCCGGACCTTCGACAAGCGCGCTATATCCTGAGGGCGCCCTCCCTCAGCCAGAGCCCCCATGATCCGCCTTCGCATCGCGATCCCCGGCCTCTTCCTCGCCGTCGCGCTCCTCGCCCAGGCCCCCGAGGCCGATTCCGCCGCCGTCGCCCGCGACGCCTGGCGCCAGGCGGTGCCGCTGGCGCGCGCCCGGGAGTGGCTCCCCGCGCGGGAGCTGGTGCGGCGCGCGTTCCAGGCCTGGCCCCAGCAGCAGGTCTACGTCTACGGCTATGCCGCGCTCTCCGCGCGCGTCGGCGATACCGCCGAATCGGCGCGCGCCCTCACCCAGCTCGCCGACATGGGGCTGGCGCGGGACCTCGCCGCCGATGAGAGCTTCGCGACGCTGCGCGATCTCCCCGCCTTTCGCGACCTCGCGCGCCGTTTCGCCGCCAACGCCGCCCCGCTCGCCCGAAACGCTCGCCGCGACGCTCCCCACGCCCGATTTTTATCCCGAGGGGATCTCCCACGACCCCGGGACCGGCGTGTGGTACCTCGCCAGCGTCCGGCACCGCAAGGTCGCGCGGGTCCACCCGGACGGCTCCAGTGACGACCTGGTGACCGAAGGTCAGGACTCGCTCTGGGCTGCGCTCGGCGTGCGCGCCGATCCCGCGAGCGGGACGCTCTGGGTCACCACCGCGGCGATACCGCAGATGAGTGGATACCAGGCGGCCGACAGCGGGAGGTCGGGCGTGGCGGCTTTCGACCTGGCGACCGGCCGCCTCAAGGCCCGCTACCTCCTCCCGTCCGGGCCGGCCCCGCACCTCCTCGGCGACCTGGTGGTCGCACCCAACGGAGATGTCTATGCCACCGACAGCGACGCCCCCGTCATCTGGCGGATTCGAAGGGGGAGCGCCACTGCGGAGGAGTTCCTGCGCCACCCGCTCTTCCGCTCGCTCCAGGGCCCCGCGCTGGATCCCTCGGGCCGCGCGCTCTACGTCGCCGACTACTCCCACGGGGTGCTGCGGGTGGACCTCGCCACCAGTGAGGTGGTCGCGCTCGCCGCGCCGGCTCGGACCACGACGCTCGGCATTGACGGCCTGGCCTGGTACCAGGGATCGCTCATCGGGGTGCAGAACGGAGTCGCCCCCGCGCGGATCGTGCGGCTGCGCCTCGATCCGGCCGGGCGGCGGATCACCGCGGTCGTGGTGCTCGACCGGCATCTTCCCCTGGCCGGCGAGCCGACCATCGGTACCGTGTGGGGCGATCGGTACTTCTACGTCGCCAACAGTCAATGGGACGAATACGACGACGCGGGGCGGCACAAACCGGGTGCCCGGCTCGAGCCGCCCCGGATCCTCGAGCTCCGGCTCCGCTAGGGAACGGGGGTGGCCGGGCGGGCGTTGCCGCCGTCGGTGAGGAAGCGCACTTCGCCGCCAGGCAGCCGGCGCCAGACGGTGAGGTACTTTGAGTAGCTCACCGGGCCGCTCCCTGGACGGATCTCAGCCTCACCCACGGTGAAGCCGAGGTCGCCGGAGGCGCTGGCGCCCGCGAGCACCGGGTGCCAGGACCAGCGGCTCGCCGCCCCGGCCTCGAGCGCGGCGCCGATCGCCGCGGGTCCGCGGTTGAGGAGGCCGACCCCGCCGAAGGTGACGGCATCGGGCGCGGCGAAGCGGGTGAAGGCGCGCGCCGCGCCGGAATCCGCGGCGAGCCGGGCGAAGGCGAGGTCGGCGGCGACGAAGTGGGCGGCGTTCCCCGCCGGAGCGAGCGGTGCGCGGCGGAGGGCACCGAGATCGGCCGGGAGCGCGGTGGAACCGGCGGCGGAGAGGCCGACGACGACGATGGCCGCGAGCTTCCAGGACTCGCCGTCCGGCCGCCACGTCGCGATGTACCGGCCGATCCGCAGAGTCCCCCCCTCGCGCGCCGCGGCGGCGACGCCCCAGGTCACGCCGAGGCTGCCGTCACTCGCCACTTCGAGGCCGAGCGGCTGCCAGGTGATCCGGAGGGAGTCGAGCGCGCGCTGGGCCTCGAGGAGCCTCCGTGCCTGTTCGGTCCCGACGACCACCGGCGCGCCGGGCCAGAGCACCGCCCCGTCCCGGGCGAGCACCGCGAGCAGCGCCGGCGCAAAGCCGTCGCGCCCGCTCGCTTCGGCCGCCGCGCGCTCCTGGACGGCGAGGCTCGCCGGATCGGAGGGCTGGTTCTGGCCCGCCGCTTCCCGGGCCGGAACGGCCAGCAGCGCGGCGGCGAGGCCGCCGTGGAGGGCAGGGCGGAAGTCGAGCATGGTCCCCGGACGTGTTGTGTGACGATGACGAAAGGATGCACCGTGTCCCGTTGGTTCGCCAGTCCCCGAGCGCCCGCGGTGATCGCGGCCGCCCTGCTTGCCGCCCTGCCGCCTCCGCCGGCCGCGGCGCAGCGGCGCCCCCCCGCCCTCCCCGCCCCCCCCGCGCCGTCCGCCCCGGCGGTCGGCAACATCAGCTACGAGCTGAGATTCGATTCGGCGAGCGCGCGGAACCGCACGGTGCGGGTCGCGATGCGCTTCGATGTCGCCGGCACGGCGCCGGTGCTCCTCTCGATTCCGGCGTGGACGCCCGGCGCCTACGAGCTGAGCAACTACGCGCGCAAGGTGTCGGGCTTCTCCGCCACCAGCGGCGGGAAGCCGGTTTCCTGGGACAAGACCGACTACGACACCTGGCGGATCCGTGCCGGCTCGCCCGGTCCGGTGGAGGTCCGATTCGATTTCCTCGCCGACACCCTGGACAACGCGATGACATGGTCGAAGCCCGACTTTCTGCTGGTGAACGGGACCAACGTCTTTCCCTATCCCGAGGGGATCGGGCTCGACTTCCCCGCGCAGGTGACCGTCACCACCGCGGCGGGCTGGCGGGTGGTCACCGGGATGGATCCCGTCGGCGCCCCGGGGACCTACCACGCGTCCAACTATCACGATCTCGTGGACATGCCGTTCTTCATCGGCCGCTTCGACCTGGACAGCGCCCGGATAGACGGCATCTGGCACCGGCTCGCGAGCTATCCGGCCGGGCAGCTCAAGGGGCCGGGGCGTGCCGGCCTCTGGGAGGACCTCCAGGCTGCGGTCCCGGTCGAGGCGAAGGTGTTCGGCGAAACGCCGTGGAAGAACTACTCCACGATGCTCATCTTCGATTCGGGGTATGGCGGCGGGAGCGCGCTCGAGCACCAGAGCTCCCACGTGGGGATCTACACCCCGAGCTTCATCGGGACGGCGCTCCTCGCCTCGATCACGGCCCACGAGATCTTCCACGCCTGGAACGTGAAGCGGCTCCGGCCGGCGGAGATGGTCCCCTACCGCTACGATCAGCCCGAGCCCACGACGCTCCTCTGGGTGAGCGAGGGGATCACCGACTATTACGCCGACCTCGCGCTGGTCCGGGGCGGGATCATTGATTCGACCTCGTTCCTGCGGATCACCGAAGAGAAGCAGCGGCACACCGACAGCACCGTCCCGGTGGCGCTGGAGGACGCGTCCCTCAGCACCTGGATCCATCCCACCGACGGCACCCAGGACATCTACTACGACAAAGGCTCGCTGGCCGGCCTGCTGCTCGACATCCAGATCCGCGACGGGAGCGACAACCGCCGCGCGCTCGACGACGTCATGCGGGGGCTCTACCGGAGCAACTACAAGGCGGGGAAGGGATTCACCACCCAGGAGTGGTGGGCGGCGGTGAGCGCGGCGGCGGGCGGCCGCTCCTTTGCCGACTTCGCCGCCCGGTACGTGGACGGGCGCGAGCCGCTGCCCTGGGCCACGGTGGGCCCGCTGGCCGGCCTCCGCCGCCGCGCCGACACCACTCGGGCGGTCCGGCTGGGCGTCAACACGCTCGCCGACAGCGCCAAGGTCGTGGTCATCGGGGTGACGGCGGGCAGCGCGGCCGAGACGGCCGGGATCGAGCCGGGTGACCAGCTCGTGAAGGTGGGGGACATCGCGGTCCGGGACGACAACTTCGGCGCCCTCTTCCGGGCCCGCTACTCCGACTCGACCGGAACCCGGCTCCCCGTGCTGGTGCGCCGCGACGGCGTCGAGCGGACGCTCCGGGTCGAGGTGCGCAGGGAAACCAGCGTGGAAAACCGCTTGGAATTCGACCCGGCCGCGAGCCCCAAGGCGGCCCGCATCCGTCACGGCATCCTGACCGGGACTACCGGACCCTGACCCGGCGGCCTATTTCGCGGCCGCGAGGGCCAGCAGCTGCCGCTGGGTGGTGCCCCGGTGGAGCAGGTCCAGCGCGGCCTTCATCTGGTCGTCGGTGCGCAGGCTCCGCCGGAACGCCGTCGAGTCGCCAAAGGCCAGGTTGGAAAACTGCTGGTCCATGGCCCGATCCACGAAGTCATGGACGGAGTCGAACTGGACCCGCTGCACCGGCACCTTGGCCTTGACGAGCCGTGCGAAGAATTCGTTCCGCATCTCCGGCGTCACGGTGAAATCGCGGCGCAGGCTGGAGCGCATTTCCAGGGCGTAGTTGTACAGCGCCACCCGCCAGGTCTGGGACCATGGGGCGAGGGTGCGCAGGAATTCGCGCTCGGTGTCCGTCGCGGTGTCGCTCCGGACGATCACGTCCGGAGTCACCCCGCCCCCGCCCAGGATGGTTCGCCCGCCGTCCGACTTGAACACCGGCCGCCGGCGGGCCGTGTCGGTCGAGGCCGCGCCCCTCGCGTACTCCACGAACCGGTCGTCCTCGAGGCGCTCGTGCTCCGCCTGGATGGAGCGCCCGCTCGGCGTGTACCACTTGCCGGTGGTCAGCTTGATCGCCCAGCCGCTCTCCAGCCGGTACAGGGTCTGGACCAGGCCCTTGCCGAAGGAGGGGCTCCCGACCACCAGGGCGCGGTCGTGGTCCTGGAGCGAGCCGGCCACGATCTCCGACGCCGAGGCGGTGTTCCCGTCCACCATCACCACCACCGGCATCGAATCCACCAGCGGGGCGGGGCGGTCGGCCGGGAAGGAGTCCGGTGCCTTGCCGCGGCTCAGCACCCGGGCGATCTCCTGCCCCCGGTGCAGGAAGAGATTGCTGATCTGGAGCGACTGGTCGAGCGACCCCCCGCCGTTGCCGCGCAAGTCGATGATGAACGAGCGGGCCCCCCGGCGCCTGAGATCGAGCAGCGCGGCGGCCACGTCCTCCGAGGCCGACTCGTTGAAGCTCTGGAGCGGGATGTAGCCCGCGCCGCCGTCCAGCATCAGCGTGTAGGGCACCGCGGGCACCCGGATGATCGCGCGGGTGAAGCGCCCCTTGATGGGTTGGATCACCCCCTGCCGCTGGAACACCACGTCCACCTGGGTGCCCGGCTTCCCGACCAGGCGGCTGGAAACCTGGTCGAGCTTGAAGCCCACGACCACCACCGAGTCCACCGAGACGATGTGGTCGCCCGGCATCACGCCGCCGTCCGCGGCGGGGGTGTGGGGGAACACCCGCTCCACCACGATCTGATCGTCCTGCGGGGCGATCGACATGCCCAGACCGCCGTAGTTGTTCCGGAGGGTGTTGCGCTCGAACGAGGCCAGCTCCTCGGGGGAATAGAGATCGGCGTAGGGATCTTGCAGGTTCCGGACCAGTCCCCGGGCCGCGCGTTCGTAGATGGCGTTCCGGGAGAGCGAGTCCACCGCGTTGTCCTCGATCTTCTGGAGGACCTGCGCGAACAGCCGGGCCCCGTCCGGCACGTCGCTCCGAGTCCCCTGCCCGAGGAAGGCCCCCGCCGCCAGGGGGAGCGCCACCAGGGCGCCCGCCACCACGATGTTTCGCATCCGCATACGGTACGGCTCCATGGTCCGGGGACGACGGCGCGACGGACACCGGGCGTGGTGCCGTCGCGCGCGTGTCGGCAAGACACTTTCTGTGCTTGAAACGTTAACTGGACCGGGCCGGAATCGCCAACCGCCCCGCCCCCTTGACAGGCCCCTGCCGGCGCGCCGTATTGGGTCCGGCCCGCGCCCACCGGCCCGGGCTCCCCGAACCGACGCAACGTCCTCCGAGGAGGCGAAATGGACCGCGCACGACGCGTGATCGCCCTCGCCGCAGTGCTCGCGCACCTGCCCGTCGTGGCGCTCGTCGGGCAGACCGGCCGGATCACCGGCCGAGTGGCGGACAGTGCCGGCGCCCCGCTCCCGGGCGCCGTTGTGTCAGTCGAAGGGACTCCATTCCGTGCCGTCGCGGGTGCCGGCGGGAGATACGAGCTGAGCCGGGTCCCGGTGGGCAACCGCACCGTGCGGGCCCGGCTCATCGGCTACACCCCGTCGAGCGCCTCGCTGGCGGTGCAGCCCGGGGCGGAAACGAGGCACGACTTCGTGCTCGGCAGGAGCGTGGTTCGTCTGGCCCCGATCGACGTCGTGGTGGGCTCCCGCGCCCGCCACACCGCGGCCGAAGAGCTGGCCGTGCCGGTGGACGTCTACGGCGCCGAGAAGATCGGCCAGATCGGCTCCACCGAGACGGCCGAAGTGCTGGCCCGGCTCTCCCCGTCGGTCAACTTCCCCCGGCAGAGCGTCGCCGACGCGAGCGACATCGTCCGGCCGTTCACCCTCCGCGGCCTGAGCCCCGACCACGCCCTGGTGCTGGTGAACGGCTGGCGCCGCCACCGGACCGCGCTGGTCCACAACTTCGCCGCCGGCATGGGCGCGGGCTCCAGCGGCGTGGACATGAATGCGCTGCCCGCCAGCGCGATCGACCGGATCGAGATCCTGCGCGATGGCGCCGCGGCCCAGTACGGCTCCGACGCGATCGCCGGCGTCGTCAACGTCGTCATCAAGGAGGGAGCCTTCGCCCCGTTCTTCCGGAGCGACCTCGGCCGCTACATGACCGGGCCGTTTCCGGACGACGGCACCACCTACAATCTGGACGGCGGCTGGGGCATCCCGGTCGGTCGCGGCTCGATCAGCGTCTTCGGCGAATACCGCCACCGCGAGCCCACCAACCGGGCCGGCGCCGACCCCGAGGATCAGATCGTCGCCGGCGACGCCGACCAGATCAACGCCGATGGGAAGGTGATTACCAAGAACAATCCGGTGCCCCAGCCCAATCACCACTGGGGCGACGGCCTCGCGAAGGATGCGGTCGGCTTCGTGAACGCCCACTTCCCGCTCAACCCCGCCGGCTCGAGCGAGCTCTACGCCTTCGGCGGCTACACCCACCGGATCGGCACCGGCAACGGGTTCCGCCGCCAGGGTATATCCGACCGCAACTGGCCGCAGATCTACCCGCAGGGCTACCTGCCGGAGTTCCACCCCACGGTGAAGGACGCTTCCGGCGCCGCCGGCGTGCGCGGCACCACCGGCGGATGGGCCTACGACGCAGGCGCCTCCTTCGGCTACAACTCGTTCTGGTACGACCTCCACAATACGATGAACGTCTCGCTCGGCCCCTGCCTGACCACCGCGTGCGCGCCCGGCCTCGACGGCATCCTCGGCAACGCCGACGATCCGGGGATTCCCAACAAGAAGCGCATCGACGCTGGCACCCTGAGCCTGAACGAGCTGGTCACCGCCGTAAACGTCGCGAAGCCGCTCGACTTCGGCATGCCTAACCCGGTAAACGTCGCGGCGGGGGTCCAGTACCGGCGGGAGAACTACAAGATCGAGGCGGGAGAACCGGCGTCCTACATCCAGGGCGGACACCTCAACCGGAGCGGCGAGGCGGCGCCGCCCGGCTCCCAGGTGTTCGGCGGCTTCCAGCCGCAGAACCAGGTGGACAGCAGCCGCAACAACATCGGGGGCTACGTGGACCTCGAGTCCGGGCTCACCCGCGAGCTGCTGCTCAACGTCGCGGGCCGCTTCGAGCACTACAGCACGTTCGGCTCCAAGCTGACCGGCAAGCTCGCGCTCCGCTATCAGCCCTCGAGGCAGCTCACCCTGCGCGCGGCGGTCAGCACCGGGTTCCGGGCGCCGGCCCTCTCCCAGAGCTACTACGGCGCCACCATCACCAACTTCGTGCTCGATCCCGGCACCGGCCGCCAGAAGCCGGTCGAGGGCGGGATCTTTCCGGTGGCGAACCCCGCCGCCGCGGCCCTGGGCGCCAAGCCGCTCAAGGCCGAGACCTCGGTGAACCTGAGCGGCGGGCTTGCCCTGAGTCCCACCGAACGAGTAACCCTCACCGCCGATGCGTTCTACGTGCGCATCAAGGGCCGGATCATCCTCACCGCCGTGCTCGGCGGCCCTGCGGTCGTGGCGATCCTGAATCAGAACGGCATCGACGACATCGAGACCGCCCAGTACTTCACCAACGCGCTCGATACCCGGACCGTCGGCGCCGACTTCACCGCCGCCTGGCGGGTGCCGATGCCGGAGGGCCAGCGACTCGAGCTGAGCGGGGTGCTGGACTGGACCCGGAACCGGATCCTCAACGTGCGGGAGCCGCCCGAGCTCGCCGGAACCGGGGCCGTGCTCTTCGATCCCTACGCCTCCGGGGGGCGCATCGCGCTGGAGAAGGAGCGCCCCGACTGGCGCGGCACCGTCACCGCCGAGTACGGCCGGGGCCGGCTCCACGGGCTCCTGCGGAACGCCTGGTATGGGCCGTACACCACCTCGCAGCTGAGCGGCGTCGGTCCCGAATCGGGGTGCGGCGACTGCGTCCAGCGCATTTCGACCGCGGGGCTGGTGGATGCGGAGGTGGGCTACCTGCTCCCGGGAAACCTGAACGTCTCGATCGGCGCCAGGAATCTCCTGGACCAGTATCCGACTCGCCTGAACCCGGACAACAGCTTCGGGATCTTCCTCTACCCCCAGCCCTCGCCCTTCGGCTACAACGGGCGCTTCGTGTATACGAGGCTGGAGGTCACGCTCGGCTGGTGAGGCTCGATCGCGGCGCCGGGCTACGGAGCCGGTCTCCCATCGACCAGTGTCCTACCGGGCTGGATCCGGTCCACGCGCCAGAAGAGCCACCCCGCCGGCGTTCGGATCCACGACTCGCGCTGCACCACCGAGGTCCGGACCTCATGGAGCGCCCCGTCGTTCAAGCGTTGCTGCCGCACGGTGCGCTGGTGCACGATCGCATGGGCGGTGTCGCCCACCAGGGTCAGCGCCGTGATCTCTTCGGCCAGGGAGTCGAACCGCTCGATCCGGGCGATGAACGCGCGGGTCCGTTCGTACATCTGTTCACGCGTGGAGACCTTTCCGTCCGGTGCCACCGTGTGGAAGTCGAGGTGCCGGAGGCGCATGACGCGATCGGGGTCACGCGCGATGAACGCGGCTTCGTTCTCCGCGTATCGTGCGCCCAGCTCCCGGCGTGCCACGTCCAGAGATTCCGCGGCCGGCTCACCCCCCGCGGACCGTTGGGCGCAGCCGGAACCCGCAGGGGCGATGCCCAGCGCAAGACCGAGAACCCATCCTGCAACGGAGCGGATAAACGTCATCCCGCGCTCATTTACCCGTCAGAATCGCCTCGAACAACGCGAGGGCTCTCGGGTCATCCGACTGCCCGAGCCAGAAGAGGGCCTTCCTACGGATGGCGGGGTCGCGATCGCCCCGGGCCAGCCGGATCAGGATCGGCACCCCCTCGTCGTGAGGGCGCTGGGAGAGCGCGAACACCGCCTGCTCCCGCACGTCGCGATCCTGCCGCTGGTCAGAGGCCAGGTCGGTGAGGCCCCGGACGGCGGCATCGCCGGCGGCCTGGCTCAGCCAGAAGACCGCGCTCTTCCGGCTCGCCTTGGGGGCGTCGTCATTCTTCGCGAGTGTGAGCAGGTCCGGCCAGACGACGGCGCTGTCCGCGATCATCGCGGCGAAGATCGCCCGGTCCGCCCGGCGCTCCCGCTGTGCCAGGACGATCAGCGCCTTGGCCGCCTGGGGAGCGGACACGGTGCCGAGGTCGGTGACGTCGCCGCCCCCGGTCCGCCATTCGCCTCCCACGTACACCCGGACCCGGTTCACCGCGCCCTCGAGCCTGATGATCTCCACCCGGGCGGGCCCCGGCTCGCACGGCGCGTTCCGCCAGCGCCGGCCGTCCCTCTCCTCGAAGCTGACGTAGTGGTCGTCGCCCCGGCCCCGGTCCCGGATGAAGGTCTCGCCGTCGCCGCAGATGCCGTCGCGGACCGCATAGGCCAGCCGGACCGTCCCGTCCCTCACCGCCAGGATCCGGTCGGCGAGCGGGGTCTGGGCGGCCGCGGCGCCGGCGCCGGCGACGAGTGCCACGGCCGCGAGGGTAATGTTGCGCATGGGGGCCTCCCGGCTCACGGCTTCTCGAGCAGGCTCGCGAGGAACTCCACGGCCCGGGGATCGCTCGACTGCCCGAGCCAGAAGATCGCCTTCTTCCGGAGCTCGCGATCGGTATCGCCCTTGGCGATCTGGAACAGCTTGTCCACGGCGGCCCGCTCGCTGCGCTGGGAGAAGACGAAAATGAGCTGCTCCTTCATCTCCCGATTCGGCATCTTGTCGTAGAGCGCATACAGCTCGGTCCCCGCGATATCGGTCTGCCCCG
>DASYRI010000263.1:0-26717 GCA_036004545.1 Gemmatimonadales bacterium | reverse complement strand
TTGAGGCGCTTCTGATGTCCGACGCCTCGGATTACCACTCAGGTCAGCTCCGTAAGCACGGACTGGTGCCGATGGAGAATGCCGGGGAGATCGAGGTCGAAGTGCAAGGGAGACGAGTGAGGGGAACATATCCCAAAGGCCGGACTAGGGTTCGGCTTCGAAGCTAGGCGGTCAACGCAACAGGGTATTCCTCCCAAGTCCGACCGTCGAGTACTCGGCCGCCGGCCTTCGGCGTGCGACCACCCCACTGTTTCCAGAAAAACGCCACGCCTTCACGCAGACAGAGATCGCGCAACCCGCGTGCCCATTCTGGCTGACAGGCACGGAAGCCTATTCCGCTCTCGCCTCCCCCGATCACCCAATGGATCCCGTCCACGTTCAGCTCGTCCAGAGGGCCAAGGAGGGGCTCGGCGGAGATGAACCGGATGGCGACCGCTTCGACTTTACGCAGAGCGTCGGCGCGATGGGCGACGGCCATGCTCTCGATCGACACCCCGAGCCAGACATTCTCGGGCCACGGAAGCCTCGAAGCGAGTCGGGCCGCGCGTTCCGGGCGCTTCGTGAGCACCTGGAATTGGTGCTGGGTTGCCCGCGCCATCACGTCGAATACCTGGCGGATCTGGTCGACGGAGAAGTGTGCATGGAAGACGTCGCTCATCGAGTTAACGAAGATCCGCCGCGGCTCCTTCCACCGGAGCGGCATCTCAAGACGGTCTGGCCAGAACCGTGGCGCGAACGGGTCCGCGCGGTTGGCTGGGGTATTCTGAACGGGTAGCTGCTTAAGGTAGGTCTCGCGGGTCTTGGTCGCGGCGACGGTTGCCGCGTAACAGTGGTCGCAGCCGGCGGTGATCTTAGTGCACCCGGTCATCGGGTTCCAGGTGGCGTCCGTCCACTCAATACCCGTTCGCTCGCTCATCTGCCCCCGCACCGAATATACACCGAATCTGACATAAGGCTAAGCAACACAATGCCTTCCGTCAAGTCTGCCCCGTCGAAACGACTCCCTGGAGGGTGTCCGGACCCCCAGGAGTGCGGAGACCAAGAAACGCATTGAGCATCTCCGCGATCAGGCGCCGTCGCCGAACCAAGAAGCCGTTGTAATTTCCCAACAGCGAGGGATTCCCCGTCTGTCGGGATGCACTGGGTATCGAACGCACCAATTCCCGACTTCTCGAAGATTCCCGGAAAATACTCAGCAGGCGGTTTGTCGCTGATTTGGCGATTGGTCTTGCCCCCGCCGCGATCGTCGATCGGGTTGCATGAAGGCCGGGGTAATCGCTAGTCGTGGCGGTTCATGCTTGGCCCTGCGATCCGAAGGGCAGCCCCCGAAGTTCTAGGGTAATCATTCTTCCTCCCGTCGGCAGCTCGGCCCGCCACTTCTCCTGGTTCTTGGCGTGGAGTGCCTCCCACGTGCCTCGTCTAAGTGGATACACGAGGGAGGCTGTCACGTGTTCGGCGTCGAAGACCGATGCGTAGGCGAGCACCTGGTGCAGATCGGCGCGATGGGCCTCCTTTAGAGCTTCCGAAGCTGCACGCCACCCAGCCTCGTCCAGGTCGGCAAGGTGAGCCTTGTACTTGGCATCGATGATGCGCAATGAGCGGCCCCTCCGGACAACGATGTCAGGTACGAGATGACCGAGTGATCGCAGGCCCGGCTCAGACCAGTGGATGGGTATCGTGGTTTGACCGAGACGCCCGACCAGCACCTCTCCCCCCTCCTTCGCGACTTCGTGGCGAACGATACCTTCAACGTATCGCTCCCAGAGTTCATCCAGCGGTAGCTGCCAAGCCAGTCCATCCAGCTCTCGTCCCCCGCCAAGTCCCCTCTCGTCGACGACCCATCCCAGTGCTTCCACGCCCCGCCTGAAGGCGATATCTGTCACTGCACCGAGCTTCAATCTTCGATCCAGGTAGCCACCCCGCGGTTCTGTGGGAACCACATCAAGCAACCTCAAGAGGAGCAGGCGGGCGACCTCTGATAGTTGCTGGGCGATCGGATCACGGCCGCCGACAATCAATAGGTCACCGCGCACGCGCTCGATCGCCCAACGGATAGCTCGACGAAGATAGGGGTCCTGTACAAGGTCAGGAAACATGCATGGGAGCTGATGCCACTGTCCGCGAGCCAGTGATTCTGTGAGGTATCGTGGCCATAGGATGCGCCCTCTTGGTAGCTCGCGGCGCTCTTCGCGGACCTCGTAGCCACGACCGAGGGAACGGAGCAGCTCCGCCAAACGCGCAAGGACTGGACCCGCAAGAACCCACGGTGGAACATCGCGTGCGCTGCCGGGAACTAGGGGGAATTCGAGGAAGTGAGGAGCCGCGGCCCAGCCGGTCTCTGCCATCACCTGTCCGGCGCCGCTCCAACCAAACCTCGGCTGCACCAATAGCCCGGCTGCGACACCTCCAGTCTGCGCGGAGCGGAGCGGAATTGCGCCAGTCCTGCCACCTGGAATCAGCTCAAGGGTCGGTTCAGGTGAGCTCGCCGCGACCCGCGCGGTCACGTCGAGCTCCAAGAGCGCGCGCTCGTTCAGCCGAAGGAATGACTCCGCGAACGTGCCCCAGCCCCCACTCCGAGTGGGCGGAGCGAAGTCCACCTGTCGTAGGGAGATCGGCGAGCCGTGATCCACTGCACGATAGAGTCCCTTGGACTCGGGAGCCCCAGTCGCAGTCCACTTGTGCCAGCGCGGCCGTTGGCGCTGCTGCCTACGAGGAGGCATCGACGGAGTACTGATCGGCGAGGGAATCTCGGACAGCTTGGAGTTCGGCTGCAGCAGAACCGAGGAGGCCTTGCCTGAGATAGTCGTCCAGAAGCGGGATCACCTCGAAAGTCATCCGTCTCCGGAGAGAAGCCTCGTCCCCTGCCAGGAAGTACGCATGCCCAGGCATGAGGGCGAGAGCCTCGTCCGAGGCGTGTTCGACGAAAACATCGGCGAGGCGGTCAAAACATTGAACCGCGGACTCGAGGCCTTGCTCTACAACCGCGGAGCGATTCGGCGGCACTGCCACGAACGCGAAGCGCCGGCGGATGGCGAGGTCCACCGCGGCGATGCTGCGGTCGGCCGTGTTCATCGTGGCGAGGACATAGAGGTTCTCCGGGATCCTGAGAGTTCGCTTGCCGTTAAATGAGTGCGGCAGCTCGACTTCCCGGGCATTCTGGCCGCCAACTTCGTCGGCTTCGAAGAGGTAAATCGCCTCGCCCAAGACCTTGCCGAGGTCTGCACGATTGACCTCATCGATCACCAAGAGATAGGGCTCTGCGGTGGCCTGAGTGGCGGCCGAGAGGAGGGCTCCAGCGCGAACTTGAAAGTGCAGCTCTCCCTTTGTTGGGTCGGGTGCCAAGCCGACGATGAAATCCTCATAGGTTACCGACGGGTGGAACTGAATCGTCTTTCCCCGCCCTTTGAAAAACTCACGCCGCACAAGGTCTGCCATGCGAGTCTTGCCGGTCCCGGGAGGCCCCTGGAGAATGACGAACCGCCTCTTGAGCAGTAGGTCGTGGACAAGTTTCGGTGTAGGGACCTGGAACAGATCGCTGCGGAGGGCCCCGAGGAGCTCATCGGATTCCTGTTGGGCAGCTGCCAGCGTCTTCCAGCGTCGCTCGTAGGCGTACAGATCGAAGAAGGCCTGGACTACTCCGCGACCGGCATTGGGCTCGCCTGGCACCTTGGCAAAGCAATACATCTCCGAACCGTAGCGTTTGAAGGCGGGGGCAAATTCGGGCCACCACCCTCGAACAACCTCCGGAACTTCGATTCCCAACGCAGCCGGATCCGGCTTCGCCCACCCTTTCACACCGTGACGTGCGAACAGTCGCCGGAGTGCGGCGATTCGGCGGCGATGACCTGGTCGGGTCAGAATGCCTTCATCAGGCGAAATCCCCCGCGTGCCGATGCCGAGTCCCATCAGGCTACAACCGTCGCCTGGGAACCAGACCAGGCTGGTGCCACCATATGGGCCCGAGGTCGGATTGTCGGGATGAATGAGTCCTGCATAGGGAACCCCGCCATCCACATCTTCTCTCGCGAGCCCATATGCGTTTCTCACCTGCAGGTCCTTCCAGGCCGCCTTATGGTATCGCTGGCCGAAGAGAGCCTCGACCAGTGGTTTGATCTCATCCTCCTTGGCTGACCGGCCTTGCTGAATCAGGACCGTCAGCTGGGTGAGGGCATCAGGCATATGGCCTCGGATTCCCACTGGAAGCAGGGCGGAACGCCAGGTGGGCTCAGGCTTGAGAGCGCCCTGTGATACTGCTGAAGCGCCTGTGGCGGCAGGCGCGCGTCTCGAGAAGAACTTATCCACCCGGCTGCCGCCGCGCCTTAGCACTCGGGAGGTTACACCCGACCGAGGGTGGAACCCGAACGAGGGCGCAGTCCATTGGTCGTCATAACGCCAGGCGAGCGCAACGCAATGTGCGGCAATCCCGCGCGAGGGCCGGAGCGCCGGCACCCGGAACATCGGCTGCCGAAACGGTGGGAAGAGACCGGGGCTAAGCGAAAGCGAGCTCCCGGTCTTCCGTTTTACGATCCTCCGCGCGCTCGCGCCCAGACCCTTTCGCACCGCGTCCCCAGCCTCTCATCCCCCATCCTCTTCACCCACCCCCCGAACTCCCCCGTCGCCCCACGCCACTCCAGCTCATCCACGTCCTCGAACAACGGCGCGTCGGTCCGGAGCGTCGCGAGATGCTTGAACAGGAGCGCCCGCTCCCGCTCCTCCCCTAACACGGCCGCCGGAAACACCTCGATCGGCCCATGCTGATTGAGCATCCTGGCCGCGGTGGCGGCGCCGATCCCGCGAATCCCCGGATACCCGTCCTGCGCGTCCCCCACCAGCGCCAGATAATCCGGAATCAGCCCGGGCGTGACCCCGAACTTCTTCTTGACCGCCTCCGCATCCCGAACCTCCCCGGCTCGGCGGTCCACCTGCACCACTCGGCTGGCTCGAACGCACTGCGCCAGGTCCTTGTCGTTGGCCCAGATGCGGACCTGCTCCACCCGCGCGTCCTCCGCCGCCAGCCTCGCCGCCGAGGCCAGCGCGTCGTCCGCCTCCAGCTCGACCATCGGCCAGACTACCACCCCCATTGCGACCAGCGCCTCCTCCAGGTGTGGGAACTGCGCCCAGAGCGCGGGCTCGATCCCCTCGCCCGTCTTGTACCCGGGCCACAGGTCGTTCCGGAACGACTCGATGACGTGTCGGTCGCGACTCCGAGGTGCGTGGCGCCCTTCTCGATCATCTCCAGCACCGAATGCAGCACGCCGAGCACCGCCCCGTAGGGCTGGTCCTCGCCCTTGTTGAAACGGCGCCGGCCATAGAACTGGCGGTAGAGCTCGTAGGTGCCGTCCAGCAGGTGCACGATCATTCGGTAGTATACCGGGGCAAAGCAACCTTCTCGGGTTCCGGAGTATCTATCGCCGGACACCCCCGGCCCGGCGGAACCCCATGCGCGCCCTCCAGGACCTCCGCTACGCCGCCCGCGGCCTCCTCCGCTCCCCCGGCTTCAGCGCCACCGTCATCCTGACCCTCGGCCTGGGGCTGGGCGCCAACGCCGCCATGTTCGGCGTCATTGACCGGCTGATGTTCCGCCCCTTCTCGTACCTGAACGACCCCGGCACGGTGCACCGAGTCTATCTCCGCACCACCTACCGCGGCCGCACCTCGACCAATTTCGTCTTTCCCTATACCCGCTATCTCGATCTGGCCCGTGGCAGCAGCTCCTTCGCCGCCTGGGCCGGAGCGACCGAGCGCCCCCTGGCCGTGGGGACCGGCACCGCCGCCCGAGAGCGCCGCGTGGCCGGGGTCAGCGCGTCCTTCTTCGGATTCTTCGCCATCCGCCCCGCACTGGGCCGCTTCTTCGGCGCTTCCGAAGATTCCCTCCCGCAGGGCGCAAAGGTGGCGGTGCTCGGTTACGGCTTCTGGCAATCCGAGCTCGGCGGCCGAAACGTCCTCGGCGAACAGCTCGCCATCGGCACCGTGAGCCACACCATCGTCGGCGTGGCGCCCAGGGACTTCGTCGGCATCTCCGAAGCCGAGCCACCCGCCGTGTTCATTCCCCTCACCGCGTTCCCGCTCGCCGCGGGCGAAAACAAGACCGGAGACTACTGGCTCAAGTACAACTGGGACTGGATCAGCGCGATCGCCCGCCGCAAGCCCGGCGTCAGTGAGGCAACCGCCTCCGCCGACCTGAGCCAGGCCTATCGTGCCAGCCGGAGCGCCGCGCGCCTTATCAATCCCGCGGTGCTGCCCGATTCGATTGCCCATCCGGTTGCCTTTGCCGGAGCCGTCAAAACCGCGGCCGGCCCCTCCGCCGGCCTGGAGTCCCGCACGCTGGTCTGGGTGACGGGCGTGGCCGCCATCGTCCTGCTGATCGCCTGCGCCAACGTGACCAGCCTGATGTTCGCGCGGGTTATTCGCCGCCGCCGGGAGCTCTCGGTCCGGCTCGCCCTCGGCGTGGGCCGGCGCCGCCTGGCGGGGCAGCTCTTCACCGAAAGCCTGCTGCTCGCCGCGCTGGGTTGCCTCGCGGGGCTCGCGATCGCCTGGTGGGGGGGCCTGGTCCTCCGGCGGCTGGTGCTGACCCCGGCCCTGTCGCAGAGCGGCGCCACCGATTGGCGCACGCTCCTGGCCGCCGCATCGTTCGCGCTGCTCGCCGGAGTACTCACCGCGATCGGCCCTGCGTTGCTGGCGGTCCGGGGAGACCTCGCCGCCTCGCTCAAATCCGGCCCGCGCGAGGGCACTCGGCAGCGCTCCGGCGCCCGTTCGGCGCTCCTGGTGCTCCAGGGCGCGCTGTCGGTGCTGCTGCTGGTTGGCGCCCATCTCTTCGTCCAGAGTCTCCGGCGGGTGCGCGCGCTCGACCTGGGCTACGACCCGGCACCGGTCCTCATGGTGCGGTCCGACCTCCGCGGCCAGAGCCTCGACCGAGCCGAGCTGGTGCGGTTCAGGCACCGGCTGCTGGCGGCGGCGCGGGAGATTCCGGGCGTCGTCGCCGCGGCCCGCATCAACAGCCGGCCCTTCGGGACCAACACCACCCGGCTGGTGGTGCCCGGGGTGGATTCAGTCGAGCGACTCGGCCGCTTCAACTATCAGGTGGCCGATCCGGACTATTTCGCCGTGATGGGCACCCGCATCCTCCGGGGCCGCGGCTTCACCGAGGCCGATCGCGAGGGTTCCCCTTCGGTCGCGGTGGTGAGCCGGAGCATGGCGCGGGCGCTCTGGCCCGATCCGCTCGGTCGCTGCATCCAGGCGTTCCTGGGCCCTGACCCGCTGGCGCCCTGCACCACGGTCATCGGCATCGCCGAGGACGCCGCACAGCAGAACCTGACCGACGACCCCCGCTTCATGTACTACCTGCCGCTCGATCAGGTGGACCCCTCCTGGGGCAGCCAGCTCTTTCTGCGCATGGCCGGGCCCGACGCGGCCGGCTCGGCGGAGCGGGTGCGCCTCGCGCTCAACCGCACGATGCCGGGCCAGGGCTACGTCTCGGTGCAGCCGATGGAAGATCTGCTCGACCGCCAGCGCCGCTCCTGGCAGTTGGGTGCCACGCTCTTCGTGGGGTTCGGCGTGCTGGCCCTGCTGGTGGCCGCGGTGGGTCTCTACGGGACCGTGAGCTACGACGTGGCCCAGCGCACCCACGAGCTGGGGGTCAGGAGTGCGCTGGGCGCCCGGAGCGTCCACCTGGTGGGCCTGGTGGTGGGACAGGCGGTGCGCCTTGCCGGCGCCGGTGTGGTCCTGGGACTGGCGCTGGCGCTGCTGGCCGCGCCCTGGATCCAGCCTCTGCTCTTCAAGCAATCGGCCCGCGACCCCGCGACCTACGGGCTGGTGGCGATGCTGCTGCTCGGCGTCGCCGTGCTCGCGAGTGCCATGCCATCGCGTCGCGCCGCGCGGGCGGATCCCAACCTGGCGCTCCGCTCGGACTGAAGGCGCGCCCGGTTCCCCTTTTGTTGGTGTCGCTTGCTGCTCCGTTGCCGAACCAGAGCTGGTGGAATCCACCGACCATGCCCTCCGGCGCAAATCAGCCGCGCCCCCGAGCGTCAAGGGCGCGTTAGACGGCCCGCCGGAATCGCGCTAAGTTAGTTGGCAAGGAGGAGTTATGACCTGGACAGAACATATCGGGGCCGACCCCACCGTCCTTGGTGGCAAGCCCGTCATCCGTGGTACTCGCCTGGCCGTGGAGTTCGTCCTCGGTCTGCTGGCGGAAGGCTGGTCCCAGGAGCAGTTGCGAGCCAATTATCCGCAGCTCTCGGATGAGGCGATCCGCGCGGTATTCGCCTACGCCGCCGAGGCCCTCCACGATCAGACCCTTCTGCCCGTGCGACCCGGCGCCGCCTGATGCGGCTGCTGGCCGACGAGAACATCCCGCTTGAAACGGTCCGTGCCCTGCGCCTCGCGGGGCACGATGTGTTTGCGGTAACTGAGTCGTCGCCGGGCGCAGCTGATGAGGCGCTCTTGGAGCTGGCACGCGTGTGATCCACCGCCGGGCATCCACGGATTCGATACGCTCGCTGGCGATCACGTCTCGAGCGATAAGGGCCTCATCGGGAGCGGGCGCGCCCTTCCAAGCCAGGCGGTCAATCCGAATCGCCTGAAGACGGGCTCGGCGCTCCTCGGGCGTGAGCCGAATGACCTTGAGAGGACGGTGGTACCCACGGCTTTCGAGCATGACCACCGCTTCGGGTGGCGCGACGCCGAGCAGGGTCGCGACCTCTTCGATAGAGCGCAGGCCTTCACGATAGCAGTTTCCGAGGAGTTGCACCCGGCAGACCTCGCGCTCGTTGTTCCATGGACCGGCTCAACAGAACCTGGACTGCGATCGTGCGCAAGCGTGGACCCAAACGCCGCGACCGGACGTCTTCGAATACCGGACGAGCAGCGCCGGCGAGCGGGTGCCTTGGTTCGTGGGGAAGCTAGACACAGCCCCGGATCTCCTCACTCAGCCTCATGGTGAAGGCGCTCGAGGCCGAGAGATCAGCGGTGTCTGGTGCCTTCACCCGCTCCCTCAGGCCCTCGACGTGCAATCCCGCCTTCACAATTGATTCCGACCAGCCCTGTCCCAGCGCCCGGAGTTGAACCGCAGCCGCATACTCACTCACCTGTCGGCCTTCCAGGCGGGTTCGGTTTCGACTGCGTGGGGCGGGCCCGGCGGTCCGTCACTCGATGGCCCGCCCGGCTTGCAGAGCCGGCAGGTATGATATATTCTCATACCAGGAGGTGCTATGGCAAAGACCAAAGTGGCCGTCACCCTCGATACCGAGATCCTGAGACGGGTCGATCGCCTCGTCCGCGACGGCCACTATCCCAATCGCAGCCAGGCCCTCGAGGCCGCCGTGGCCGAACAGCTCGAGCGCCTGGAGCGCCGCCGGCTGGCGGAGGAGTGCGCCAAGCTCGACCCGGCGGCCGAGCGGGCCCTCGCCGAGGAAGGGCTCGGCCCCGACGCGGCCGCATGGCCGGCATACTGAGAGGGGAGATCCGCTGGGCGGATCTCAATCCCACCCGGGGCAACGAGCAGGCCGGCCTCCGCCCCGTGCTGATCCTCAGTCAGGATGTCTTCAACGACCGCTCCGGCACCGTGATCACCGTCGCCCTGACGAGTCAGCCGCAGCGGGCAGCCTTCCCGCTCACCCTCGAGTTGACCACCCCCCGATTGCCCAAGCGCTCCTGGGTCAAGATCAGCCAGATTCGCACGCTCGCCGTGAAGCGCATCGGCAAGCGGTTGGGGCGGGCCTCCCCCGAAGAGCTCGCGCAGGTTGTCGAAGGCCTGAACGAAATCCTTGGGGCCTGAGGCCGGCGTTCGTACCGGCTATCTCATGCGGACTCGATCGGACTCGAAGGCTCGAGAGCCGGAGGGCGCAGTCGCCCGCCGCCTCTTTGAGCCGCCGGAGCCGGGCGAACGCAGCCGTGGTCCTGAATTGTCCTCTTGCAAAGGATAAATTGAACTAGTATTATCCTTTTCAGAATGACAATTTCACAAGACGTTTTGAGGCAGCGACTTACCGATGCGCTTCAGGCGCCGATGCCGGAGCTTACCCGACGGGACGTCCATGTCCCCAGGCTGGCCAGGAAGGTGCTGGCGGTGGTGGGGGTGAGGCGAGCGGGAAAGACGTCCTTCGTCTGGCAGTGTCTGGGAGACCGTCTCGCGATGGGGAGACCTCGCGAATCCCTGATCCTGATCGGATTGGAGGATGACCGGCTGGCCGGCATCGAGGTGCGGGACCTCGACTGGCTGTTGGAAGAGTACTTCAGGCGCCATCCGGAATTCCGGGAGCATGGCCCGGTGACGTTCTGCCTCGATGAGATCCAAACGGTGCCCGACTGGGAGCGATTTGCCCGGCGGCTCGCGGAAACGGAGCAAATCGAGCTCCTGCTCTCGGGGTCCTCGGCCAGGCTGCTGAGCCGGGAGGTGGCGACGGCGCTTCGTGGGAGGGCCATGGAAGTACTGGTGCACCCCTTCAGTTTCCGGGAGGTGCTCCGGCATGCCGGCGTGGAACCGGATAAGAAGTGGGAAAAGCTGGGCAAGGCAGGGCGCTCGGCACTGGACCATCGGCTCCGTGAGTATCTGGTGGCAGGAGGGTTCCCCGAGGCCCAGGGAGTGCAGGAGCGGGACCGAATGGCGCTCCTCAGCGGGTATGTAGACGTGGTGGTGCTGCGCGACGTGATCGAACGCCATGGCGTGTCGAATCCGGTGGCGCTGCGCTGGCTGCAGCGGCAGCTGCTCAGCACGACGGGAGGGGCGTTCAGCGTGCAGAAGTTCTTTCAGGTGCTCAAGGGGCAGGGAATCCCGGTCGGAAAGGACACCCTGCACGCCTATCTGTCACACCTGGAAGACACTTTTCTGGTTCGGGTGGTGGCGATGCACACGGCGTCGGAGCGGCAACGGATGGTGAACCCGCGGAGGGCCTATCCGGTAGACCCCGGGCTCATAGGGGTGTACGAGCGGACGGGGCGTCCCCAGACGGGTCACGCTCTCGAGACCGTGATTCTGCTGGAACTCGAGCGCCGCGGATACGACGCGACCTACATAAGGACGAAGAACGATTACGAAGTGGACTTCCTGGCCTCGACGCCAGGCAGGAAGCCGCTGCTGATTCAGGTCTGTGCCGACACCTCGGATCAAGCCACACTGGAACGGGAGCTCCGCGCGATGACCGAGGCTCGGCGAGAACACCGGAATGCCGTCGCGCAATTCGTGACGCTCGATGCCACGCCGCCGGCCGAGCTTCCGCGCGGGGTGGAATGGTGGCCGGGAGCCCGGTGGCTGCTCGAGGAGACTTGAATTTCCCCCCGCCAGGCGCCACCTTCCCTTCGACGTTCTAAGGGAAGGGGTCGTGGCGGACCAGAACCTCCTGCAGGGCACCCTCGACATGCTGGTCTTGAAGACCCTCCGCCTGGGTCCCATGCACGGATGGGGCATCGCCGAGCGGATCGAATCGGGCTCCCGGCGCATCCTGGAGATGAACGAAGGGTCCCTCTATCCCGCGCTCTACCGGCTGGAGCGCCAGCGGCTGGTCCGCTCCGAATGGGGAACCTCCGAGAACAACCGCCGCGCCCGCTTCTACTCCCTCACCCCCGCCGGCCGCCGCCACCTGGTGGCCGAGCGGGCCAACTGGGAGCGGATCTCCGAGGCGGTCAACCTCATACTCCGGCTGGCCGAGGACTGAGATGCCACGCGACGACCGGGAGCAGCGGCTCGACGAGGAAGTCCGCTTTCACCTCGAGATGGCCACCGAGCGCAATATCCGGCTCGGCATGAAGCCCGAGGAGGCGCGCCGCCGCGCCCAGCTCGAGTTCGGCGCCCGCGAGCACTGGAAGGACGAGGCGCGCGACGAGTTCCGCAACCCCTTCTCTGGCGACCTCCGCAAGGACTTCGGCCACGCCATTCGCGCGCTCCGGCGCCACCCCGGCTTCGCCCTCACCGTCATCCTCACCCTCATGCTCGGCATCGGTGCCAGCACCGCGATCTTCAGCGTGGTCAACGCCGTGCTGCTCCGGCCTCTGCCCTACGCCGATGCGGGCCGGCTGGCCCTCATCTGGGGCGACATGCGGGCCCGCAAGGTCAGCGACTTCCCCTTCGCGCCGGGCCCGTACCGGGATCTCAAGAAGGCCAGCACCGCGTTCCAAGACATCGCCGCGATCACCCCGTTCGCCGGCGGACTCACGGTGCCCGGGGAAGAGCCCGAGCAGGTGACGGGACTCGGCGTCACCCAGAACCTGCTGCCGCTCCTGGGGGTCCACGTCATCGCGGGTCGCGGCTTCACCGACGACGACGCCGCGCCGCCGCCGCCGCCTCCCCAGGCGCCCGCAGCGGTCCCGGGGGCCGCGGCCGCGCCGCCTCCCGCGGCGCCCCCGCCACCACCGCTCCCCACCATGCTGATCCTCAACTACGGCTACTGGCAGCGGCGCTTCGGCGGCGACCCCGGCGTGATCGGCAAGTCGGTGGACTTCGGCGGCGGGCCGGCCAGCATCGTGGGGGTGCTGGGCCCCGGGTTCGAGATGCTCTTCCCGCCCAACACCAACATGGAGCCGCACCCCGACGTGCTGTCGGCGTTGCGGGTGGATTACGAGCGGGCGTCCCGGCTCAACGTCTTCATGCGCCTGATCGGCCGGCTCAAGCCCGGCGCCACGCTCGCCGCGGCGCGGCTCGATGCGGAGCGGGCGGCGACCGCGCTCAGAGAATCCGAGCAAATCTTCAAGGCCGCCGACATCCACTTCCGGGTGGAGCCGATGCACGAGGACCTGGTGCAGGACGTGCGGCCCGCGATCTTCGCGCTGATGGGCGCGGTGGCGTTCGTGCTGCTGATCGCCTGCGCCAACGTCGCCAACCTGCTGCTGGTGCGCACCGCGGCGCGAGAGCAGGAGCTGGCGGTGCGGGTGGCGCTGGGGGGATCGTCCTGGCGGATCGTGCGCCAGCTGCTGGCCGAGAGCCTGGTGCTCGCCGGGGCCGGCGCGCTGCTCGGGCTCGGGCTCGCGTGGGCGGGGATCAGGTTCCTGGTGGCGCTGGCGCCCACCAACCTGCCGCGGCTCGACGCGGTGCACATCGACCTGGCCGTGTTAGGCTACCTCTCCCTCGCGGCGCTGCTCTCGGCGGTGCTCTTCGGGCTGGCGCCGGCCCTCCGCGCCGCGCGCCCGGACCTGGCCGACGTGCTCCGCCGCGCGGGCCGCTCGGCCGGGCTCGCCGGCGGATCGCTGCTCCGCAATGGCGTCGTGATCGCCGAGGTGGCGCTGTCGTTCGTGCTGCTGGTGGGCGGCGGGCTCATGGTCCGGAGCTTCGTGGCGCTGGCGCGCACCAACCCCGGCTTCGACACCCGGGGCGTGCTGACCTTCTCCGCGGGGGTCAACGGGCGGAGCCCCGAGGAGCGAGCCGCCAAGGTTCGCACCATGCGGGAGCAGCTCGCGGCGCTCCCCGGTGTCAAGGCCGTCACCGCGGTCTTCCCGCTGCCGCTCGACGGCACGCTCATCAATTCACGCTGGGGCAAAGAGGAGGCGGTCACCGACCCGTCCAAGTTCCAGCAAGCCAACGTGCACATCGTGCTGCCGGGTTACTTCGAGGCGATGGGGACTCGGCTGCTGGCCGGGCGCACCTACACCGAGGCGGACAACCGCAACGACTTCACCGGCATCGTGGTGGACGAGCTGCTCGCGAAACAGGCGTTCCCGGGCCAGTCGGCGGTCGGCCAGCGGCTCTACGTGCGCTCGCGGGGGCAGACGCCGGAGTGGCTCGAGATCATCGGGGTGGTGGAGCATGAGCGGCACGAGTCGATGGTGACGGAAGGGCGCATGGCGATCTTCTTCACCGACGGGTTCTTCGCCAATCACGGCGGGGTGGGCTCGTGGGTGGTGCGGCGGGCCTGCGCCCCGGGCGCGCCGTGTCGTCCCACCGAGCTGGCGCCCGCGGCTCGCGCGGTGGTCAAGCAGGTCGAGCCGCGCACCCCCTTCGCCGACGTCCGGCCGATGCAGGACCTGGTGGACCGGGCGATGACCGGGACCCGGTTCGCGCTGGTCCTGATCGGGGTGTTCGCCGCGATCGCCGCGGCGCTCGCCTGCGTGGGACTCTACGGGGTGCTGGCCACCGCGGTGCGGCAGCGCACCGCCGAGATCGGGGTGCGGGTGGCGTTCGGGGCGAGCGCGCGGAACATCCTGGGCCAGGTGATCGCCGACGGGATGAAGCTGTGCGCGGTCGGGCTCGGCGTGGGGCTCCTGGCGGCCATCTGGCTGACCCGCGCGATGACGACGATGCTGGTGCAGGTGCGGCCCACCGACCCGCCGACGTACGCCGCGATCACCGTCCTCTTCGTGGTGATTTCGGTGGCGGCGTGCTGGATCCCGGCCCGGCGGGCCGCGGGGCTCGACCCGATGGCGGCGCTCAGGTCGGAATAGGACGATTGCGGCGCCGGCACCAGTCGTCGGATGAGATGTCGGACCTCTCCCAGACAAGCGGGCAGCGCGAGAGCAGGCGTTTTCGGGTTCAATTCCGCGTTCAGATGGTACTGGTCCGGGAGCGTCCCCTCACCAGATTCGGGGATGCCACGAGCTCTCCTTGCTCCCATGCACCTCGCAGATCGCATTCTCACCCTTCGTGGCGAGCGTGTCCTGCTAAGTTCTGACCTGGCTGAATTATACGGGGTCGAGCCAAGGGTTCTCGTTCAGGCCATCCAGCGCAATCGGACCAGGTTTCCTCCGGACTTCATGTTCCAGCTCGAGTCGGCGGAGTGGGCCAACTTGAAGTCACAATCTGTGACTTCAAGTTGGGGCGGCGCCCGAAAGCTGCCCTATGCTTTCACGGAGCAGGGCGTCGCCAGCTGCCGCCGGCGCAGGCGCCACGCGAGCGGATCGGATTCCGCGGCCGATCGTAGCAACGGACGGAGTCACTCCCATGCCGGAACGCCGCCGAGCGTTTGACGACGTAGCCACCGGTAGCTACCTTCAAGGCATGCGCGCCATCGGGATCAAGATCCTCAAGAATCGCCTGAGCGAATACGTCAAACTCGCGGCGGCGGGCGAAATCGTCCTCGTCATGGATCGAGACCGCGTCGTGGCTGAGCTCGGTCCTCCGGCCGCGGGTCGCGCGGCCGCATTGGCGGATGTGCAGCTCGCGGAGGCCGTCCGGCGCGGCTGGCTCACTCCGCCGGTGGGATCGCCCGGCCTCCCACCCCGCGGACCCGCCGTGGCCCCGCTTCGCGAGCTGCTCGCCGAGCTGGCGGCGGACCGAGAGGATCGGTGATCTACCTCGATACTTCGGTCCTGCTCGCTCAGCTGCTCGCCGAAGACCGGGTGCCGCCCGACCACCTGTGGGACGCCACTCTGGTTTCCTCGCGTCTGGTAGAATACGAGCTCCGGGTACGGCTCAACGCGCGCGGCCTCGGGCATTCGCATGCGGAGCCCGCGGCGTTGTTGCTCGGGCGGATCGCAATGCTCGAGCTGGCAGAGCCGGTGCTGGCTCGAGCCAAAGAGCCGTTTCCGACCGCGGTCCGCACCCTCGACGCGCTGCACCTGGCCTCAGCCCACTTCCTCGTGGAGCACGGCCAGGGGGTTCAGCTGGCCAGTTACGACGGCAGGATGAGAACCGCCGCGGAGGCAATGCGATTCGACCTGTATCCGGGTCTCTAGCCCGCCGCCGGCACCCAGCGCGCCGCCAACCCCGCCCCGGTCCGCGTCACTCGACCTTCGCGCTTGAGATCCGCCAGCACCCGGCGGAGCCTCGCCGCCTTGACGTCGGGAAAGCGCAGCGCCAGCTCGCCGATCGCGAACGCCGGACCGAGCCCGGCCAGGACCGCCTCCCGGATCTCCTGGTCGAGCCCTGGCCCCCTCGGCACCTCGTCGTAGCGGATCAGCGTCTCCCGCACCAGCTCGAGCTGCGGGCTCTCGCCGCTCGCCGCACAGGCCGCGAAGAACCGCTCGGCCCAGAGATTCGCCAGCTTGCGGCTCCCGGCGAACACCACCGGCAGCCGGGGATGCAGCGCGGCGAGCTCGGCGAGTGCGCGGGCCAGGTGCGCCACCGGCCAGCGCCCGCGGACCCTCCGCTCGTCCAGGAAATCCCCGTACTGCGCCTCCACCACCAGCGCGGCACGCGGGTGGCTCGCCAGGTCGGCTAACACGCCGTGCAGCGCCTGGATCGCGCCCAGGTCCCCCAGGAAGTTGTCGAAGGACTTGCGCTCGAGCACCGCGGTCACCCGGCCGCCCTCGAGCAGGGCGTAATCCCCGGCCCGGAGCTTGCGGCGCTCCACCGTCGCCCCGGGAAAGCGCCAGGGATACCGCTCGGCGGAATCAATGGCGAGGTGGAGCGGTGCGGCCGGCGCGGCCCTGAGCTCGACCCGGGTCCGGGAGCGGTGCGACCGGATGCCGGACTCGGTGCGGAAGAAGATCTGCTCGTAGCTGCCGTCCTTGTCGCGGTACGGTTTGGCGACGGTGAGCAGCTCGCAGCGCTTGCGCGAGGGGCGGTCGAGCACGACGGCGAGCTTCCGGCCGACCCGGGTGAGGTTGGCCACCGGCACCCGCTCCAGCGGGGCTAGGCGCTCCGCCGGATCGAGCTCCCGCTCGCGGAGGCAGAACACCTGCTGGCCCGGACCGGGCCAGGCGGATTGGGCCCGCACCGCGAGCAGCAGGCGGCCGCCCTGCTCGATGCTGATCCGGATCGGAAAACGGCGGCTCGCGGCGCGCTCGACGATCCAGAACGCCGGTCCGGGCGGTGCCGGGGGGGTGGAAGCAGGCTGCATCGGGGAATCTTATCGCTCTCCGCGCGGTCCTGAGCCGGCTCCGCCCGGTGAGATCAGGGGTCGGGAAACCCGTTTGGCGGTGGCCTTAAGGCTGGCGACTCGCCCACCGGGCCGTCGGACCAGGCGGCGCATCCGATGAGCCGGGAGCTCGCGAGGGTCGCGCTCGGCTAGAAGGGCGTTGACACCCAGGGCGCTATTGCCTCATTCCTGTCCCTCCCTGAGCGCGCGGAGCATCGCAGGAAGCTTTTCGCGCCCCGGCACGGCCGCGAACTCTCCGGTCCAATGCTCGAGGTAGGTCCAGTCGAGCTGGTGCCCCTTGCGCCGAACCACGCCGGCCGCGTCTTCGAGATCGCGGGGCCGGCCCGCGAACAGCTTGTGGATCAGCAGGTCCTCCGCGCTGGCGAACGGCACCGGAACACCGGCGAGAACGACCATCTCGGCGCGCGCGATGGCCTGCTGCTCGTACAGGGTCGTGGAGAAGATGAAATCCACCCGGATGCCGGATTCTCCGTGCCGGACCGGCAGAACAAAGGTTTCCCGCACAAATTCTTCGGCGTCGTGGGGGAGAACGGAAAGAGACAGACTCCGGCAGACGCTCAGGAGCGCGGGCAGGCCGCTTGTGTCCACCCCCAGCGTCACATCGATGTCTTCGGTGAGCCGCGGCACCCCGTGCAGGAGGACCGCCTGACCGCCGATGAGCATGAAAGCAATCCGGCGATCGCGGAGCGCGCGGGCGATGTCGGCCAGCAGCCGCGCAAAATCAGGGGGCTGGGGGGAGGCCATTCACCGCGCGTGCGATGGCGCGATCGCCCGCGAGGTCGGCGGCCCAGTCCGCGCCCGATTCCGGGTTGAGGAACCGCGCATGGGCCCACAGCGCGGCGAAGCGCCGTAGGGCGTCCTCCGGCGAATCAGCCTGCCGAGCCTCCCGGTCATACCGAGCCTCGAAACGGCGGAGCATCGGGGAGGGATTGAGCATGAAGGAAATATACCGCCCTGCCTCAGTTGGGCGCCGGCATCCAAGGGTGATTTCGACCCCCTCGGTGCCCCCAATACTCTCGAGCCGGGCCCGCCGCTGTATTTTCGGCAAGCCCGGGAACGTCATGTTCGGCAAGTCAGGGAAACGTCGTAGAGAACAAGCTCACCCTCGGGAGCCTCCCATGTCTCGCCACGCCACCGCCGCTCTCCTGCTGCTCGCCGCCTGCGGCCCCAAGCCCCCGGCCGACCAGGCCTCGGCCGACAAGGCCCCCGCCGCTCCGAACATCCAGACCCGGGAGGTGGAGTACCGCTCGGGCGAAACCGTGCTCAAGGGCTACCTCGCCTGGGACTCGGCGCGCTCGGGCCGGCGGCCCGGCGTGCTGGTGGTACACGAGTGGTGGGGGCACAACGAGCACGTCCGGAACTCGGCGCGTCGCCTGGCCGAAGCGGGTTATGTCGGCTTCGCGGTGGATATGTACGGCAACGGGAAGCACACCACGCACCCCGACACCGCCCAGGGCTTCATGACCGAGGCGCTGCGCGACACGACCGCGCTACTGGCGCGCTTCGTCGCGGCGCGGGAGGAGCTGCTCAAGGATCCCCACGTGGACCCCGAGCGGATCGGCGCGATCGGCTACTGCTTCGGCGGCGCGGTGGTGCTGACCGAGGCCCAGCACGGCGCCGACCTCGACCTGGTTGTGAGCTTCCACGGCGCCCTCATCCCGGCCAAGGTGGACTCCGGCGCGGTGAAGGCGCGCGTGCTGGTGCTGACCGGCGCGGACGACCCGATGGTGCCGCAGACTGCCGTGGAGGGTTTCCGGCGGGTGATGACGAGGGCGGGCGCCAATTTCCAGATCGTGAGCTATCCGGGCGCCAGGCACAGCTTCACCAACCCGCGGGCCGATTCGGTGGGAATGCCTCAACTGGCCTACAACGCCGACGCGGCCCGGAAGTCCTGGGAGGCGATGCTGGCGCTCTTCCGCGAGGTGTGGCCGGGCCCGTGACGGTGACCCGCCGTTTCCTGGTTTTCTGCTTGCTCGCCGCGACCCCGACCCGCGCCCCGGCCCAGTCCTTCTACACCCACCCGGCCGCGGTCACCTCCGAGTTCATCTACGCCGCCGCGCCTATCCCGAGCGCCCACGCCTCGACGATCGCGGATACGCCCCATGGGGTCGTGGCCGCGTGGTTCGGCGGCACAGGCGAGGGAGCCCCCGACGTCGCCATCTGGCTCTCCCGCCTGGTGGACGGGAAGTGGACCGCGCCCGTCACCGTCGCCACCGGAGTTGAGCCCGACGGCCGGCGCTTTCCCTGCTGGAATCCGGTGCTCGCCCCCTGGCCCGACGGCACCCTCCGGCTGTTCTACAAGGTCGGCCCGAGCCCGGCCCACTGGTGGGGGATGACGAGCGTCTCGCGCGATGGCGGAGTGAGCTGGAGCCGGGCGACCCGCCTGCCCGATGGAATCCTGGGACCGGTCAAGAACAAGCCGGTGCTCCTGCCGAGCGGGGTCATCGTGAGCGGCAGCAGCAGCGAATCCACCGATGAGCCTTCCCACTGGCGGATCCACTTCGAGCTGACCGCCGACTCCGGCCGCAGCTGGAGGGTGGTGACGCCCATGGCGCCGGTGACCGGCCCGGAGATCGAGGCGATCCAGCCCGCCATCCTGGTTCATCCCGGCAACCGGCTCCAGGCCCTGGGCCGGACCCGCTCGGGATTCGTGTTCGAGACCTGGTCGCCGGATGCCGGGAAGCACTGGTACCCGCTCACCCTGACCAGGTTCCCCAATCCCAACTCCGGCATTGACGCGGTGACGCTCAAGGACGGGCGCCACCTGCTGGTCTACAATAACACGCGCCAGGGCAGGAGCCCGCTCAACCTCGCCATCTCACCCGACGGCCGGGCCTGGAAGGAGGCGCTCGAGCTGGAGACCGATCCGGGCGAGTACTCCTACCCCGCCATCATCCAGGCCCGGGACGGCCTGGTCCACATCACCTACACCTGGAATCGCAACCGCATCATGCACGTGGTGCTCGATCCCGACAAGCTGCGCTAACCCGGGGGTGAGGGAAGGCGAGCTCCCGGTCTCTTGTGTACTGGCTTGTGCGGGCGAGCCGGGCGGCCGCACATTGAGCGAAAGGCCGTGAATTCCTGGCTATTCGGCCACCGATGGCATAATAGCAATTGACATAACAGGTTGCACACGTTACATATAAGGAACATGTGCTTAGCGGACTCGGTATAGTTCCCTCTGTGTAACAGGCGTCCGTGAAGCCCGTGTCCAGCGGTACTCGCCAAATTGGAACCGAGATTCGCGCCCGAAGGAAGCAGGCCGGACTCACCGCCGCCGAGGCCGCCTCCCTCGCCGGGGTGAGCCGCCGGCTGCTGGTCGAGCTCGAGCTGGGAAAGCGGCCCAACGTGAGCCTCGGCCCGCTGCTCCGGATTCTCGAGGTGCTGGGCCTCAACCTCACGGTGAGGCCGAGAGGGCTTCCGGGCACGGGACCGTCCAGCGTCCGCGGAAGCCGCGATGTTTGAGGTGTACCTGTACGACCTTCCGGTCGGAACACTGACGCCTCGTGGGAACGGCATCCGCTTCCAGTATGCCGCCAGTGCCCTCGAAAACGAGGAGCTCCCCGCGCTTTCGGTCTCGCTTCCGAAGCAGAGCGAGCCGTTTCCGGACTCGCGGGCTGGGCCGTTCTTCCGAAACCTGTTGCCCGAGCAGGCTTACCGGCGCCTCATCGCCGGGGCGGCGAGGACGGCGCCCGAGAACAGCGTCGCCCTGCTGGGCGCGATCGGTGGAGAATGCCCGGGCGCGGTCTCGATCTGGCCGGCGGGGACCACTCCGCCGACCGAACCGGAGTACCAGGCGCTGGATGAGCGCGCGCTGCGCGCCCTGCTCGAGGGGGAATCGCACGAGGCGCTCGCCAACGCGGTGACCCGCGGGCGCCTCTCACTCCCCGGAGCGCAGGACAAGATCGCCCTGCTCCGGGATCCTGCCGCCAGGTGGCATCTGCCGCTCAACGGGGCGGTCACCAGCCACATCCTCAAGCCGGAGGTGACGCGGTTCCCTCACCTTCTCGGGAACGAGCTCTTCTGCATGGAGCTGGCCCGGCGGTGCGACCTGCTCATCCCGCGCACCGAGCTGGCGGCTCCGGGTGTCCGGGTGTTCTGCTGCGAACGTTTCGATCGTCCGATCTCCGGCGGAACCGGGAAGCCGCCGCGAGAGAAGCTGCACCAAGAGGACTTCTGCCAGATCCTGGCGGTCGAGCCGGAGCGGAAGTACGAGGCGGATGGGGGGCCGGGACTCAGAAAATGCGCGCGGGTGATTCGCGATCATTCGAGTCTTCCCGCGGACGATCTGCCGCGGCTGATCCGCTGGGCGGGATTCAACTACCTCATCGGAAACGAGGACGCCCACGCGAAGAATCTTGCGCTCTTATACCGCCCAGACGGGCTCCGCCTCACGCCGCACTACGACCTGGTCAGCACGGAGGTGTATCCGGAGCTCGAACGGCGATTGGCAATGAAGATTGGCGGCGCCTGGGACATCCGGAACGTACAGCGCAGCGACTGGCAGGGAGTGGCGCGGGCTGTCGGGCTCCCGTGGGATCGAGTGCGCGCGATCCTGCTGGAGCTTTCGGCGCGGATTCGCGCGGTTGCGGAGGGGACCGGGGCGAGCTGTCTCGATCGGTTCGGGCCATCGCCGGTCTACGACCGCATCAGCGAGGCGGCCGAGCGACACGCCGGTCAGCTGGAGGCGGCGCTTCTCGGGTGAGATCGAGGCCCGGGGACGGCCTCGAAACCGAGCAGGCAAGTCTCGCTGCGATCTCGCGGTTCTCGTCCTCAAGGACGCGGGCGCTCACGCCGCGGGAGCGTCGGACGGCGGGGAATCCGGCCCAGCAGCCGATCCGGGCGGTGGGGCGGACGACTGCCGCCGCTTTTTGTACGGCCCTCGCGGCTTTCCGGGGCGAGCGCCGCCGGCCACGTCGCGCTTGGCGATGCGGGCCGCGATGACGCGGGCATCGGCGTGGCTGATGAGTCCCCGCTTCTCATAGTCTCTCAGCTTGGCGAGCTCGAGGTGCGCCTCCCGTCTGGCGGCCAGATGCTGGAGCCTGGCGTTCAGGTTCCAGCCGATGAAATACCGGACCGCGCGCTCGACCAGCATGCCAACCACGACGCAGGAGAGCGCCAGGGGCGCGTCGAGCCATACCTTGTCGCGCAGGGCCGGGGTGAAGAAGTAGATGGCGCCGGCCAGACCGAGGCCCAGCAGAACGCCCCAGGAGTAGAGCCGAAACTTCCCGATCAGGGAGATGGTCGAGGGAAGCTTAGCGCCCGAGTCGGCGGGCGCCGGCCTGGTGCTCAGGGGCGGGACACGAGGGACCTGCCCAGCGGGAACAGCGATACGGACTGTGACACAACCGCTCCAAGAAGACTCTGTGCGGCGCCAGTGCATGGGGAATGCCAGCGGGAATGAGCGGCGCGCGCCGAGAACCTAAGTGGATGCGGCTTTGGAGCATCCGGGCTCCGCCCGGAGCTCATCCGAGGGCCGGGCGCGGTGGAGAAAAGCCGGGAATGTCCGAAAAATCGGACGGGGCGCCCTCCAGGGGGACTCACTCTTCAAGGATCCGGCCGGAGTTCGAGATGTAAAGGCGATGTTCGGTGAGGAATTGGCGTGATTTCGTGACTATTCGGCCGGTTCCAGGGGAATCGGTCAGGGCGACCGGCTGTTTCGAGAAGCGTTTCGGCGAAACCCCGGGGCAGTGAGGTCCGGTCGCTCCGCCTAATACCTCCAGCTCACCGTGTCCACGTCCTTCGGATGCCGCTTCCGGATCTCCCCCAGAATCCTCGGGATGAACATCTGATGGTACCGGAGCCGCGAGGTCGCGTTCGGGCGGGTGTGATCCCCGTTCCAGCAGTGCTCCGCCCGAGCGCCGTAATCCACCTCCGCCTCCGCCGGGGGGTCGGCCGTCTTCAGAAAGTCCTCCACCAGGTACACGGCGTCGTTCAGGTAGTAATTGTCCGCCTCGCCCACGTAGATCTTGAGCTTCCCCCGCAGCTTGGGCCCGAGCGTCTTCCAGTCCCTCCGCAGGATCCACGACAGGTCGAAGTGCTCCTTCCAGTAGGCCGCCACCGTGCGGTCTATCCTGCCGGTCTCCTTGTCGAAGATCCGGGCCGGATACCCGTCCGGCCCCGCCGGGGAGTACACCGCCTCCCAGATGTCCCACTGGTCGCCCGACCTGGTCTTGGTGCCGAGCGCGAGCTCGCGATGGTTCATCTGCTCCAGCGTGCTGGTGATGCGCCCCAGGTAATCCCGTAACCCGGGCCTTGGCGTCCGCTTGAAGGGCCCTTCGACGTAATAGGCGTTGCTGTCGGCGTAGAGATCGATCACGGTGTAGGCCCGGAAGTCGATCGGGTCGGGACACGCCACCCACGCCCCGTTGAACTCCTCCGGGTAGAACATCTGCACCGCCATCGCCTCCCATCCGCCGGTCGAGCCCCCGTAGGTGAATCGCGCGTACCCCTGCCCGATGCCGCGGAACCGCTTCTCGATCCCGGGGATCAGCTCGTACATGATCGCGTCGCCGTAGGGCCCGTTGTTGGCCGAGTTGACCGCGTAGCTGTCGTCGTAGAAGGGCGTGGGGTGCGCGATCTCGACCAGCAGGACCCGCGGGAAGTCCGGGCCGGTCCACTCCTGGTAGAACTGGTGGGCGTACTGCTGCTCGATCCGGTTGTAGCAGTCGAGACGAAACCGCGCGCTGTACACGCAGGGCACCGCGGTGTCGGGCGGCTCCGGCCGGAAGCCTCCGAAGTCCGCCGGGAAATGGCCGTGGTTGATGACCAGCGGATAGCGCGCATCGGGATGGCTCTCGAACCCCTGGGGCAGGAGCACGTGCGCGGTGAGGGTTACCGGCCGGCCCCAGAATTTCGTGAGGCGCTCCGAGGTGATGGTGACGTGGTTGACGTATTTCGTGTCTTTCGGCGGCTCGATCGGCGGGATCTCCCGATCCAGCGAGATCGCGACTGTGGCGCCCGTGGCGGGGTCGAGCTCCATCATCGCCGGAACGCTGTAGAGATTCCCCGGCTTCCGGCTCCACTGCTGACCCTCGCCCTTGTCCGGCGGGAGCTTGACGGTGTGGCCGTCGCTCCGGTGAAAGGTCTCGTAGCGGTTGAGGAGCGCCTGCACCCGGTAGCGCCCCCTGGGCAGGTCGGCCAGGTTCCGGATCGGATAGCCGAAGACTCCGGTCACCGCGACAAGAGCGGGCGCGCCCGGCCTCCATCCGTCCACATCCATCCCGTACACCTGAGCGGTGGTGACGTTGTCGCTCAGCAGGAATCGCGGCTCGGCGGTGGTGTCGGCCGCGATCAGGATGAGGAGCCGCCCGTCGAGCGGGGCGCTGCTCCGGGCGGCGGGGAAGGTGACCGCGAAGCGGAGCCCGGCGACAGGCGCCAGGCCGGAAGCGCCGGGAGCCCCGGGAGTCCCCGCGAGGGCGAGCAGCCCGGCCAGGAGATATGGTCGCATCGGGCGAGGTTAGCGCGCGCCGGATCATTCGTCCAGCGGGGCTGCTCAAGTCGTGTCGGCTATGCCGGGGAGCATGACGGCTACCTCATCTTCGGAAAAGAGGAAGTCGCCGCCGCGAGGACGGATCAGCGCCCGGGCCGACGCGACCGAATCCACGCGCGCTTCGACGAGCACGCGGCTTCTGGACTGTATGTATAAGGTCGGCCACCCGCGCCGCGACTCTACCGCCAAGTGGACCGGGGGAGATTCGCCATTTCATTCATCCGGATGAAGGTAGCTGCACCTTGCCGAAACGCACGCGACGACGCGGTGCGGCAGAGAATGCGACGGCTGTGAAAATGCAAGCACCAGCGCGCCCGGGCCGGATGTGTGGCGCGAAGTCAACGGTCTAACTGGTTGATTTCCAAGGGCCTGCCAGCCGTTCCGACACCGGCATGGCGCTTGCGTTAGCTCCCCGCAGCAGCGCATCAGACTCGAAAGCTGTTCGAATCGAGAACATCTGGCGCAGGCGTCCGTGGCCTTCCGGCCCGGCCCCAGCCACACACGAGTACACCGAGGATTCTTGCAATGGATCGTTGGCGGAGTTTGGTCTGTCGGGCACCGGGTTACCTCCGTAGTTCCAGGGGAGCCGCGGTGGCCCTCGCGCTCCTGGCCCTCGGGACGGGGGCCTGCTCGGACAACATCACCGAGCCGGTCCGGTTCAACGCGGTGCAGTGCATTCCGGAGCCGTCGCTGCTCGTAGGCGCGATCTGGCAGCCGTTCGCGTTCAGCGCGCTTCACGCGGCGTTCCTCCACGCGGCCGGTCCGATGGCCAGTGCGCTCGGCTCGTTCGAGCAGGTGGACCAGATCAAGCAGGCGATGGGGGACATGCCGCTGCCCGACGACGCCAAGTCGAAGGACACGGCGTGCCGGCTCCTTTCAGTGGCCAACAGCGCCCTGGTGGCGATGCCCAACAATCCCGAGACGCTTCCGGATCGGGACGGCATCCGCCTGGTGCTCATCCTGGCGGCCGGCGTGCTGACAGGGCCCACGCGATGACCCGATCTCTCCGCCTCCTCGCGCTCGCCGCTGCGCTCCTCGTCCCGCAGGCGCTCAACGCGCAGGCGTGCCTCGGGGCGCCGCAGACCGAGCACGGCTGGGTCGGCGCCCGCCTCGCCCTCACCTCCCTCGAGCAGGGTCTCTTCGGGGGCGAGGCGGGGTGGCGGACCGGCGGGGCGGTGATCGCCCGCGCCCAGATCGACCGGGTCGGGTTCGACGATAAGACGCCATCCCGCCGGCGCGGTCAGATCGGCGTGCTGGTGGACGGCCAAACGTGGAAGCTGCCGGTCTGTTTCACGGCGTCGGCGACGCTCACGAAGCTGGGTGACCTCACGGTCGTCACCCTGCCGATCGGCGTCGCCGCCGGGTACGAGGTCCCGTTCAAGGCGCGCGCAAAAGGGGAGGCTGCGCCGAAGCCCGGGACCGGAGCCAGCCTGATCTCGTACATCGAGCCCCGGCTGGCATATCGGCGGGCCACGCTCAATGGATTTCGCGACGTCTCGGTGCCGTTCCAGTTGATTGCCGGGTCTGGAATCAGCTGGAGAAGGTTGTTCGGTGGAGTCGATTTCGAGTGGTCGCCTTCGGAGAGCCGCACTTGGGCGGTGGGACTCCGGGCGGCCGTGGGTTTCTAAACTGAAAACGAAAGCATACCACACACCATGACGCTGCAACGGTCACACCTCATCCTCGGGCTCGGCCTCCTGGTCCCCTCGCTCGTCCTCGCGCAGAACGGCGCGGCCGGGTCGAGCGCGCCGGCACTCACGGCCGCCATCGCGTCGGACTCCACGATCGCGGCCTGCTTCGTTCCCGCGAGCGGAACGGTCTACCGAATCGAGTTGCCGGGCCTGCCCTCGAGCTGCCTGGCGACCAGTCACATCCGGTTCACCTGGCAGATTCGCGGGCCCCAGGGTGATGCGGGCGCTGCGGGCGCCGCGGGCGCGGCCGGTGTCGCAGGCGCCGCGGGCGTGATCGGCCCCACGGGTTCCGCGGGCGCCGCTGGTGCGACCGGCGCGACGGGCGCTAACGGTGCGCCTGGTGCCACGGGCGCCGCGGGTTCTGCGGGTTCTGCCGGTGCGAACGGTGCCACGGGTGCTGCGGGTTCCGCTGGCGCGAACGGTGCCACGGGCGCCGCGGGCGCTGATGGCGCGACGGGTGCCACGGGTGTCGCTGGCGCTGCTGGTGCGATCGGTGCCACGGGCGCCGCGGGCGCTGATGGTGCGACCGGTGGAGCTGGCGCCGCTGGTGCGACCGGTAGCACGGGCGCCGCGGGCGCTGATGGTGCGACGGGCGCTGCGGGTGCCGCCGGCGCGACGGGTGCCACGGGCGCCGCGGGTGCTGATGGTGCGACCGGGGCTGCTGGCGCCGCTGGTGCGACCGGGACCACGGGCGCCGCGGGCGCTGACGGTGCGACGGGCGCAGCGGGTGCCGCGGGTGCCACGGGCGTCGCGGGTGCCACGGGCGCCGCGGGCGCTGATGGTGCGACCGGTGCT
>DASYRI010000262.1:0-6523 GCA_036004545.1 Gemmatimonadales bacterium | reverse complement strand
ACGCCGGCGGCGCTGGAAGCGGCAGTGCCGCTCTACCGGGGGGACCTGCTCGCGGGGCTGAGCGTGGAGGGGACGGGCGGGTTCGAGGAGTGGCTGCTGGGAGAGCGGGAGCGGCTCCGCGAGCTGGCGCTGGAAGGGCTGGCCAAGCTCCTGGCGCACCAGCGGGCGGCGGGGGCGACGGAGGCGGCCATCCAGACGGCACTGACACTCGTCGCACTGGACCCACTGCAGGAGCCGGTGCACCGGACGCTGATGCGGCTCTATGCCGAAGCCGGGCGGCGGGGGGCGGCACTCCGGCAGTACCAGCAGTGCGCGGCGGTGCTGGGGCGGGAGCTGGGCGTCGAGCCGGAGGCTGAGACCAAGAAGCTCTACCAGGAGATACTCCAGCGTCGGGCCGCGGCGCCGTCCGGCCGGACGGCGCCGCAGCAGGCCCACCGGGAACCGACCCGCCGGGCGCCGCTGGGGGCCCGTCCGGAGGCGGTGACCACCGAGACACCGCTGATCGGCCGGGATGTCGAGCTGGCCACGCTGCGGGAGGCGCTGGCCGAGGCCGGAGCGGGACACGGCCGCGCCGTCGCCATCGTGGGTGAGGCCGGCGTCGGCAAGAGCCGCCTGCTCGCGGACGTCGCGACCGAAGCCCGCCAGCGCGGCCACCACGTCCTGATCGGCCGCGCGTATGAAAGCGCCCAGGTCCTGCCGTTCGGGCCCTGGGTCGATGCTGTCCGCGCGGGTGGGCTCATCGCCGAGGAGCATCTGCTCAGCGGGCTGAACCCCGTCTGGCGGGCGGAGCTCGCGCGGCTGTTTCCCGAGCTCGCGGCGCCGGAACTGCCCGCTCCCAGCGACGACTACCACCGCCTCTTCGAGAGTGTCGCCGCCCTCGTCGAGCATGTCGCCGCCACGCAGCCGCTCGTGCTCATGCTCGAGGACCTGCACTGGGCCGACGAGATGAGCCTGCGGTTGCTGTCGTTCCTGGGCCGCCGCGTGCCGGCGTGGTCCGTGTTGCTGGTGGCGACGGCACGGGAGGAGGAGCTCGCCGACGCCGACGTCCTCCGCCGCGCGCTCGGCGAACTGCGAGGCGAGGGCCACCTCGATGAGGTGGTCCTCTCGCCACTCTCGCGCCCCGACACATCCAGTCTGGTGCGCTTCCTCACCGTGGCGGGAAGCGAGGCGCGCGCGGTGGCCCGGCTGGAGGAGCAGGCCTGGGCCGCCAGCGAGGGCAACCCGTTCGTGGTGGTCGAGACGGTGCGGGCGCTGCGGGAGGGCCTGACGCTCCGGGAGCCGGCGACGCTGTCGCTGCCCCAGCGAGTCCGCGATGTCGTTGCCGCACGCGTTCAGCGCTTGAGCGACCGGAGCCGGGAGCTCCTGTCGGTGGCCGCCGTCATCGGGCGAGAGTTCGACTTCGCGCTCCTGCAGCGGGCCAGCGGGCTCACCGAGCGCGACGCCGCCGCGAGCGTGGAGGAGCTGGTGCGGCGGCGGATGCTGCACGGCGTGGACGAGGGCTTCGACTTCACGCACGACCGCATCCGCGAGGTGGTGTACGGTGCGCTCCTGCCACCGCGTCGGAAGCTGCTGCACGCCGACGTGGCCGCGGCGCTCGAAACACTCACCGCCGGCGCGCTCGATCCCCCCGCTGCCGCCCTCGGCCTGCACTACCGGCACGCCGAGGTCTGGGACAAGGCGGTCGTCTATCTCCGACAGGCCGGACTCACGGCGGCTGCGCGGTCGGCGCTCCAGGACGCCCGGGTCTGGTTCGAGCAGGCGCTCGCGGCGCTCGTGGCGCTGCCGCGGACTTCGTCCACGCTGGAGCAGGCCTTCGAGATCCGCCTCGAGCTGCGGACGGTGTTGATCCAGCTCGGTGAATACCGGACAGCGCTGGAGCGCCTGCACGAGGCCGAGGCTCTCGCCGAGACGCTGAACGACAACCGCCGGCGAGGCCGGGTCTGCGGCTTCCTGACGACCATGCTCCTGCAGCTCGGAGATCTGGACGAGGCCCGCGCGTTCGGGACCCGCGCGCTGGCGATCGCAGGCGAGCTGGGGGACCTCGAGCTGCGGATCCTCTCGACGAGCTTTCTCGGAGTGGTACATCACCACCGCGGCGAGTACGAGCAGCAGCTTGCGCTCGTCACCGACAACCTCGCGGCCCTGCCCGCCGACTGGGTCTACAAAGATCTCGGCGCCGCTGTACCGGTGTCGATCTTCGATCGCGTCCAGATGGTCCACGGCCTGGCCCAGCTCGGCAGATTCGCCGAGGCGGCCGAGTACGAGGCCGAGGTGATCCGGCTCGCCGAGTCGACCCATCATGCGTACACCGTTGGTCTGGCCCACTTGGCAGCGGGGATGCTCCACCTCCACGAGGGTAATTGGTCGAAGGCGCGCTCCCCGATCGAGCGCTCGGTGAGCGTGCTGCGGACCGGAGAGGTCCTCCAGATGCTTTCCGCTGCCATCGCCTCCTCCGCCTGGACCCTGGCGCAGCTCGGCCGGGGGAGCGAGGCACTGGACCGGCTCCGGGAAGCCGAGCAGCTCCTCGAGCGTCAGGAGACGAAGGGCGGCCAGCGCGGCTGGGCCTACCACTCGCTGGGGCGCACCAGTCTGCTGCTCGGCAGGCTCGATGAGGCGCAACGCCTGGGCGACCGCGCGATCGCATCTTCTCCGCCGGGATCCGCGCCACATGCGCTCAACCTCCTCGGCGACATCGCGACGCATCCCGACCGGTTCGACGCCGAGCGTGGCGAGACTCGCTATCGCGAGGCGCTGGCGCTCGCCGAGCCGCGCGGCATGCGCCCGCTCGTCGCCCGGTGCCACCTCGGGCTCGGCCAGATGTATGGCCGACTCGGCAAGCGCGACCAGTCGCGGGAGCACCTCGGCACCGCGACGACGATGTTCCGCGAGATGGACATGCCCTTCTGGCTCGAGCAGGCGGAGGCGGCGCTCAGGGAGGTGGCCCCGCCTGCCGCCGCGCCCTAGCAGCGTCTGCCTGGCCGCCGCGTCCTTGGACTTCGGCAGCCACCCTCCCTATACTCGGGCGGTGGCCTTCCGCGACCGTCTCTTCGCGACGCTGAGGGCGGTGCGCCCGGTGCTCGAGGAGCCCGGCGTCCTCATCGTCGGCTCCGAGGTGCCCAACCTGCTCCAGCCGGGTGCCGCGTCCACCCTGGTCGTGTCGCAGGACGTCGACATCGGGGTCGACGTCGCCTGTCATGCGGCGGTGAAGCGCCGCGTGGAAGGGCTGTCGGGGGTCCGGCCCTCGACAGAGGAGCCCCCGGTCCTGGTCCCCGAGACCGGCGATCTGCTCGAAGTGAACTTCGTCGGCATGGATCAGGCGCGGTGATCCCGGCGACACCTACCTTCTCGCGGATCCCCAGCACCCCCTGATGGTGTTCGGTCCGCTATCGCTCGTGAAGGCGGGCCGCGTCATGGAGATCGAGAGAGCCCGACTGCCCCTGCCGCGCCCGGCCGGGCTCATCCTGGAGAAGCTCGTGACGGACCGGACCGGCGAGAAGGGTGACCGGGACCTGCTGGTGGCGCTGGGCCTGTTGATGACGGCGAGCCCGGACGACCTCCGGGAACTCGACGCGACCTACCGCGGGCTCCGGCCCGAGCTGCGCCACGTCGCCCGCTCCAGCCTGACGCTCCTCTCCCTCATGCCGCCGCGTCCCGGCATGCCGGACCCGCGGGGGGAGCGGGCGCGGGTCGCCGAGCTACTGCGGCGGCTCGAGACAGGCGAGCCGGACCTGCCGTGAGCGGGCCCGGGCCGATCCGCGTCGCATCCCGTCGTCCTCGGGCCTCAGCGCGCCTCAACGTATGCGGCATACGCCTCGGCGCGCTTCGGCCCTGCGTCCTAGCCGGGATTATTCGCGAGGCATGGCTTTTGAGGACGCGCGGGTGGCGCCGGGGCCCGCTCCCAGCGCGGAGCATCCGGTGTCTAGGGCCACGCCGGTGGTTTTCACGTTGGGGGTTAGTCCGGCGCGCGGGTCTTGGCTCGCCGATGCGAGCACTGGGAGCGGGCCCCGGCGACAGGCCCCGCGCGCCCTCGCGAATAGTCCGGGCTAGGGCTGCTCGCGTCTCGGCCCGGGCCTTTCGTGCGGCACACGGGGATGTTGCCTCCGAGGATACCGTAGTGAGGGACGACCTCGAGCGCCGCGTCCGCCAGGTGCGATCGCGCGTCGCCGTGCAGGCCTGGGAGTACCGTCAGCGACACCATGCGAAAGGGGTGTGGATGCGCCTCCGCCGCATCCTCGCCGATGCCCAGGCCGCCTACGTGATCCCGAAGCCGAGGCGGAACGGCTGATCGTCGAGGGGTTCCAGCCGGAGGCCGTGGGCCGGGAGCTGGAGCCGCCCAAGGTCATCCTGTTCCTGCCGGCCGAGCGAGTCGCCCGGCTCACCGGGGCGCGCGAGATCCCCGTGCGTCTCGACGCCGAGCTGCTGGCGGCGCCGGCCCTGGCGCTCGTCCGCTTTCCGTAGCGCCGGTCGGCCGCGGCGGCCGAGAACCGGCTTCCAAATCCTGAGACCGCGAGCCCCGGAGCCGGTACGCGACCGACGGCGAAGCGGGCCCGCCGGTCACGTACCCCTCATCGCAGCCCTACTTGTCGAGCGTCCCCTCGGAGGTGGCGACCACCCCCCCGAAGGCGTGGCCGGCCGGATCGGCGGCCAGGGTTGTCGCCGTGGCCGCGATCGTGAAATCGCCCGTCGCGTTGGCAAACCGTCCGGTGCCCCCCGTGTAGACCCCCGCCGCGCTGATGCTGGCGACCCCCGTCGCGCTGATGCAGTTCGTACCCGACGTCGGTGCGCCGAAGAGGAGGTCCCCATTCACGGCGCGGGTAACCAGCGCGGAACCGGCTGGCACGAGGGTGCCCTCGAGGACCGTGCCCGGGGGGCAGGTGCTCGGCGGTCCGAATGCCCATTCGGCGACGGTCTGATTGGTGAGGGCGCCGAGCTGACTACTCGACCCGCTGACGATGAAGAGATCAGCCGTTACGCCGTCCCCGTTCGTGTCGATCGACGTCCCCTGGGTGAGAAAGCTGCCGGACCCCCGGAACTGGATCGGTCCGGCTTCGACATCACCGACGACAACGGTCGCCACCAGGCCGATCGCGAGGATCAGGGCCAACCCCGTTCTGCTCATGATGTGCCTCCATCCGTTGCTGTGTTTCGTTCACGTCACGACGCCGGTCTCGAAGGCGCGCCTGCTTCTCACTCACCTCCTTCCCAGCCGTCCGCGGCACATGGGATCTCTTGCGCGCCCGAGCGTAAGGGGGGCGCCGTTACCCAGCCGTCCAGGCGCCCGTTAAACGCCCATGGAGCCCCGGACTTGGCCCGCCCCCGGCGGGGTGCTATGGTCGGCATGCCCCTGTCGGGCGATCCATGGCATCCCTCCAGCTCACCCTCCTGGGCGGCTTCCAGGCCCGGATCGGATCGGGCCCCGCGCTCCCCCTGTCGACGCGGAAGGCCCAGGCGCTGCTGGCCTACCTCGCCCTGCCCGCCGGGCAGGCGCATCCCCGGGACAAGCTGGCGACGCTGCTCTGGGGCGAGAGCGCGGAGGGCCCGGCCCGGACCAGCCTCCGCCAGGCGCTGTTCGCGCTGCGGCGGGCGCTCCCTGCCGGCGGGGTGCGCGTGGAGGGCGATGCGGTCGCGCTGGACCCGGCGACGGTGGAGGTGGACGTGGCGGCGTTCGAGCGGGGGATCGCCGAGGGGACGCCGGCGGCGCTGGAAGCGGCAGTGCCGCTCTACCGGGGGGACCTGCTCGCGGGGCTGAGCGTGGAGGGGACGGGCGGGTTCGAGGAGTGGCTGCTGGGGGAGCGGGAGCGGCTCCGGGAGCTCGCGCTCGAGGGGCTGGCGAAGCTCCTGGCGCACCAGCGGACGGCGGGGGCGGCGGAGGCGGCGATCCAGACGGGGCTGACGCTGCTGACCCTGGACCCACTGCAGGAGCCGGTGCACCGGGCGCTGATGCGGCTGTACGCTGAGGCCGGCCGACGAGGGGCGGCGCTGCGGCAGTACCAGGCGTGCGTGGCGGTGCTCGGGCGGGAGCTGGGGGTCGAGCCGGAGGCGGAGACCCAGCAGCTATACCAGGAGTTACTCCGGCGCCGTGACGAGGCGCCGTCCAGCCGGACGGAGCCGCAGCAGGCGCACCAGGAACTGACTCGCCGAGCGATGCCGAGGGCCCGTTCGGAGGCGGTGATCACCGAGACCCCGCTGATCGGCCGGGGCGGCGAGCTGGCCACGCTGCGGGATGCGCTGGGCGAGGCCAGAGCGGGACACGGCCGCGCCGTCGCCATCCTCGGTGAGGCCGGCGTCGGCAAGAGCCGCCTCCTCGCGGAAGTCGCGGCTGACGCCCGCGAGCGCGGCAGCCACGTCCTGGTCGGCCGGTCGTATGAAAGTGCCCAGATCCTCCCGTTCGGTCCCTGGGTCGAAACCTTCCGCACGGGTGGGCTGATCGCCGAGGAGATCGTGCTCAGCGGGCTGAGCCCCATCTGGCGGGCGGAGCTGGCCCGGCTGTTTCCAGAGCTCGCGGGGCCCGGGCTGCCCGCTC
>DASYRI010000261.1:0-33314 GCA_036004545.1 Gemmatimonadales bacterium | reverse complement strand
GGTATCCTGCGCCGACGCGGCCGGCGCTCCGGCGAGCAGCACCAGCGCCCAGACGGCGCGCCTCACCACCCGCTCGACGTCACGGGGAGCTCGATCGCGATGGTGTCGCCTTCCACGGAGACGGGGAGCCGCCGCAGCGGTTGCTGCGTGGGTCCCTTGAGGACCTCCCCGGTGTTGCCGTACTCGCTGCCGTGGCACGGACACACGAGGTGCTCCGCCGCCGGCTCGACCTGGCAGCCCCGGTGCATGCAGCGCGTCGAGACCGCCGAGAACTCGCCGTCGTCCGACCGGTACACGTAGAGCGGCAGCTGAAGTCCCGGCGCGTCGACCAGGGCGAACCTGCCGGATCCGAAGTCGGCTCTGCGAATCATGAGACGGTTGCCGGAGACGCTGGTATTGACGTAGTGGAACCCGATGCAGCCGCCGAGGGAAAGCCCGGCGCTGCACGCCAGCATCCCGGCGGCGAGCCGCTCGGTCCGCTCCAGGAACTCGCGCCGATTCACAGCGATCTCAGGAAGGCCAGCACCAGCTCCTGCTCGGCGGCGGTAAGCCGCCGGAAGGCATCCCGACTCGCGGCGGCCTCGCCGCCGTGCAGCTCGATGGCCTCCCGGAGCGAGCGGGCCCGGCCATCGTGCAGGAAGAATCCGCGGCCGCCCTGGGCGTTCCCGGCCAGGCCGAGGCCCCAGAGCGGCGGGGTGCGCCACTCGGAGGTGAGGGCGACTCCCTCGGTGTAGCCGTCGTCCAGCTCGGGCCCCATGTCGTGCAGCAGCAGATCGGTGTAGGGGTGGAACACCTTGCGATTCAGGGCGGCGATCCTCGAGGCGCCGGTGGTGAGCGCCGGCACATGGCAGCGGGAGCACGCGCTCTGGACAAACAGCGCCTCGCCCGCCTGGACCCCGGGCGATTCAGCCTGGCGGCGGGGGGGCGGGCGCAGCGTCTTGAGGTAGAAGACGACGTTGCTCACCGTGTTCGACGGGATCTCAGGATCCGGGACGTCGTCGCCCGCGAAGTTGCCCACCTGCGGATTGACCGGGTCCTCGATGATCAGATCGGTGGTGAGGCCCATGTCCTCGCGGTAGGCGGTGACCGCCTGGTGGAGCAGATTGATCGCGGACGCCTTCTTCCCGAAGCGCCCGATGTAGCGGCCCCCGATCGGGAGATGCCGGCTCGGCTCCCCCGGATCGAAGAGGAGCTCCAACCGGCTCACCTCCGCGATCAGATCCGAGGCGCCGACCAGCTGCACTCGCCCGGATATCCCGTCGCCATCCGCGTCGTCGGGGTCGGCCAGCGCCAGGATGTCGGCATCCTCCACCGCCTCCAGGAAGCCCAGACCGGTGACGCTGGGCGCGGTGAACTGCGCGACGCCGGTGGCGCCGGGCGGCACCACCTCGGCCAGGTAGTTGAGAATCGCCCGGTTCTGGACCTGGGGGCCGCCGTCCTGGCGCATCGGATCGAACACCCCGTTCGCCATGCGCCCGAACCGCGACAGATTGAAGGCGGGATGTCCTTTTCCGTCGCCGACGTGGCAACTGCCGCACGACGCCGCGACGAAGATCGGGCCCAGCCCGTCGGCCGTCGCGAAAATGCGGCCGAACTCCCGGTCCCCCGCGAAAAACGCCGCGCGCTGCTGGCTGGTAAGCCCGTCGAGCGGACCATCCAGAATGGAATCCGGGCTCGGCGCGGCGGGCAGCACGGCGTCGCAGGCCAGCAGAGCGGCCAGCCCGACCCCGAGCAGCGGCAGGGAAGCGGATCTCAAGCGAGCCATTCGCGGAACACTCCGATCAGCAGCCAGGCGTTGAGCCCGATGATGGTGACCGCGACCGTCCACGCCGCCGCGCCGAGCACCGGACCGTTCGCGAAGACGCCCATCTTGCGCTTTTCTCCGGTGAAGAGCACCAGGGGCACCACCGCGAACGAGAGCTGCAGGCTCAGGATGACCTGGCTCAGAATGAGCAACGCGCCGCTCCCCTTCTCTCCGTACAAGGCCGTCACGATTACCGCCGGGATGATCGCGATCAGGCGGGTGATCAGCCGGCGGAGCCAGGCCGGCAGCCGGATGTTGAGGAAGCCCTCCATGACGATCTGGCCGGCGAGGGTGCCGGTGATCGTCGAATTCTGCCCCGAGGCGAGCAGCGCCACGGCGAAGAGCACGCTCGCCATCGTGGTGCCCAGGAGCGGCGTGAGCAGCCGGTACGCGTCGCCGATGTCGGCCACCTCGGTGTGGCCGCTGCTGTTGAACGTGGCGGCCGCCAGGATGAGGATCGCGCCGTTGATGAAGAACGCGAACAGCAGCGCCACGGTCGAATCCAGCGTGGCGAATCGGATCGCTTCCCGCTTGGACCGCTCGTCCGGCAGCACGTGCCGGGTCTGCACGATCGAGCTGTGGAGATAGAGGTTGTGCGGCATCACCGTCGCGCCCAGGATCCCGATCGCGATGTACAGCATGGCGGGATTGGTCACGATCTCGGCCCGCGGGATGAGGCCCGCGGCGAGGGCGGCCAGCTCGGGGCGCGCCAGGAACAGCTCGATCGCGAAGCAGACGCCGACCGTTCCGATCAGCGCGATGATGAACGCTTCGAGGTAGCGGAACCCCTTGTGCTGCAGCAGGAGGATGAGCAGCACGTCGGCGGCGGTCAGGCAGACCCCCCAGAGCAGCGGGATCCCGAAGAGGAGATTCAGCGCGATCGCCGAGCCGATCACTTCCGCCAGGTCACACGCCGCGATGGCGATTTCGCACCCGACCCAGAGCAGGAAGCTCACCGGCCGGGAGTAGTGGTCGCGGCACGCCTGCGCGAGGTCCCGCCCGGTGGCGACGCCCAGCTTGACGGTGAGGGCCTGGAGCAGGATCGCCATCAGGTTGGAGAGCAGGATCACGCTCAGCAGGGTGTAGGCGAATCGCGACCCGCCGGCGAGGTCGGTCGCCCAGTTACCCGGGTCCATGTAACCGACCGCGACCATGTACCCCGGCCCGGCGAAGGCCAGCGCCTTCCGCCAGAAGCCGACCCCCGCCGGCACCCGCACCGTCTGGAACGACTCCGGAAGCGAGGGGCTGAGGCGGGGGTGTCGCCAGCCGGTGAGCTGCTCGACCGGCGCGCTGGGCGCCGCGTTCATGGGGCCTCTATGCGGACGCAGAGGAGCTGGAGGGCGAGCTCGTGGCCGATGACCTGCTCACTCGCCGCCACGCCGGAGCGAACCTTGGTCGGACCCCGGAAGGGCTGCCGCTCGATCACGGTGACCCGGGTCCCGGGGGTGAGCCCGGAGTGCCCGAGGAACCGGAGCCGCTCGGCCTGGCTGGTATCCACCCGCCGGATCTCGGCGGTTTCGCCCACCGGGATCTCGGCGAGCGAAGTGTAGACCAGCTCGGCCATCGCGCCGTCGGGATCGGGAATCGGATCGCCGTGGGGATCGAAGCGCGGATTGCCGAGCGCGACGGCCATGCGCTCGATCAGGGTGTCGGATACGGCGTGCTCCAGACGTTCGGCCTCGTCGTGGACGGTGTCCCAGCTGTAGCCGAGGAACTCGACCAGATACGCCTCGAGGAGCCGGTGCCGGCGCAGCATGCGGAGGGCGATGCGGCGGCCTTCGGGGGTGAGCTCGACGCCCCGGTAGGGCGCGTGCGCCAGGAGCCCCTGGTCGGAGAGCCGGCGAACCATCCCGCTCACCGAAGCGGCGGAGAGGTCGAGCAGATCGGCGATCTCGTTGGTGGAGGCGGGCTGCCCGACTCCGGAAAGGCGGTAGATCGCCTTGAGATAGTCCTCGACCGACCGGGTGAGCGGTTCGTGGAAAACGGTCGGGCTGATCGAAGGGGCGCTGGGGGTGGTCGGACGCTGCGATCGGCTCGTCATGCGAACCAACTTAGACGAGACTAAACTTTTTGTCAACCAGTGCAAAATTTGTAGCTATTCAAGCCATAAGGCCTTGCTCTGGAATCGGTTGGAAGGGTGCACCGGGAACCGCACCGGGCGATTCGTGCCGGGCAGCCTAGCGCAGCAGCTGGATCAGGGGCGTGAGAATCCGCTCGGTCATTCCCCAGAGGAGCCCGACGGCCAGGTGGTATCCCGGTCCGCGCACGAGGGTGCCGTGCCGCTGGTATTCCATCGGGCGGTAGGTGTCCGGGACGAGGAACACCTCCAGGGGAACCCACCAGGCTCCGGCGACCTCGGCGTTGGGCACCGGGGGAAACTGGGCCGGCAGGGTGAAGACGAAGGGGCGTACCAGGATCCGGGGGAGCAGCGGCGTCCGCGGTGTGAGGTCGTCGAGCACCCCGATGATCGGTGCGGCCTGCAAGTCCACCCCGACTTCCTCCAGGGTCTCGCGGCGCGCGGTAGCGGCGAGATCGGGGTCGGCTTCGCTCCAGCGCCCGCCGGGCAGGGCGAGCTGGCCGGACCACCGGTCGGCTTCCCGCTCGGCGCGTCGAATGAGGAGAATGCTGTCGGGATCGGGGGCGAGAATGATCGCGACGGCCGCCCGTGGCCGGTCGGGATCGCCCTCGATCTGGGGAGGCCGGGCGGCGAGCCGGGCCGCAAGCTCCGGGATGCGGCTCAGTGCTGGGGACTGTGGCACGCGCCCCCGCAGCACCCCCCGCCGGGCGGGGGACCGAGCCGGCTGTAGTCTGCCGGCTTGCCGGCGGTGGCCGGCCGCGCCGGGAGCGACACCTTGCGCTCCACCGCGGCCGACCCACAGGCGGGACAACTCACTCTGGTGTCGCTCCGCACCAGCTCGTCGAAGGCACGGCCGCAATCACGGCAGTCGTAATCGTAAATGGGCATGGGTGGAGATTCACCGCGCCCGCGACGCGGGTCAAGGGAGGTGCCGCCCGAGCCACGCGATGCTCTCGTCGAACACCCGCTCCAGCGCCGGAGTGGCGCCGGCGAACGGATGCACCGCACCGTAGGTATGCCCGGCCCCCTCCACCGCGAGCAGCCGGGTCGTCGCGGCGGGGGCGGCGGCGTGGAGGAGCTCGGCCTCCATGAACGGGACCGATTCGTCGGCGGTGCCGTGCACCAGGAGCCAGGGCACGGTAAGCGCGGCCGCGGCGGCGTCGAGGTCGAGCGGGCCGTCGCCGTTGCGCTCGATGTCGTCCAGCACGTCGGTGTAGACCGGCAGCACTTCACCGGTGCGGGCGTTCCGAACCGGCATCATGCCGCTCTTCCGCCACTCGGCGATCTGCTGGTCGGCCCAGCGATGCACCGTCGAAATAGCGGACCAGGTCACCAGCGCGGCGATGCGAGGCTCCCGCCGCGCCGCGAGGATCGCGATGCCGCCGCCCCGGCTGTGACCCACGACGCCGATGGCGCCCGGCCGCGCCACGCCGAGGGCGCCCGCGTCGAGGGCCTCGACGACGGTGAGCAGATCGGCCAGCTCCGCGCTGAACGTGTTGTGACCGAAGCGCTCCGGGAAGGAGAACGCCCCGGTGTCGTCCACGCCGCTTCCACTTGTATTGAGGGACACCGAGGCGAAGCCCGCCTTCGCCAGCCGCTCGCCGAAGGGCGGGAACATCCCCCAGTCCTTGAATCCCTTGAAGCCGTGGAGGACCACCACCGCGGGCCGGGACTCGGCCGGGAGCCCGGTCCGAACGTCCACCGAGATCTCGCCCAGGCAGCCGGGGAGCCGATGGTTGGTCAGTCGGGGAGTGGCCATCCGCCGGGGAGGGACGGGGGTCGGGTCAGCCCGCCGGCAGCTCCGGGGGCCGCACGGCGGTGAGGCCGGCGCCGTAACGGCAGGCCTCGACCCAGGTGGCGCCGGCCTGCCGGCAGACCGCTTCCCGCTGCTCCATTGCCCGGAAGAGCATCGTCGCCTGCTCGCCGACGGCCCGCCAGCAGGCGGACGCGATGTCGGGAGGGCCGAGCATTCGGCAGAAAGCGACGCCGTCGTCGGGCTTCGCGGTGACGTCAATGAAGTTCTTGACGACTCCGACGAAGCACCAGGGCTGGTAGCGGGGCGAGCCCAGGGAGCATTGCCGGATTGCCTGCCGAGGGTCGCGCGCGACGACCCCGCTCACGTAGGTACCGATGCCCTGGTAGCAGACCGGTCGCATCGGCTCGGGCGCGGTGTCGCACACCTGAGACACCCTGGCGAAGTCGAGCCCGGCCGTCTCGACGATCAGCCCCGCCTGCATCCCGTAGCAGGATCGCTGGTAGCGGGCCCCCAGCACGCTGCAGGGATAAAGCGGATCGCTCCGGTCGCGGACCTTGAACGGCGGGGAGGAGTCCCGCGCCATCGCGGCGTGGTCCATGCCCGCCAGGTGCGGATGGTGGGACTGGCCCCGGCCTCCCGTGATGAACTCCATGAACGCGCCGCCGTAACAGGACTCGCTGTCGAAGTAGTCCCCCAGCATGTCGCAGCCGGACAGCGCCCGGGGGAGATTCATGGCGAAGTTCTGCAGCAGGCCGTGGCCGATCCCGTGGACGCACTGGAAGTGGAGCCAGGCGTTGTCGGACATCCCGCGGTGGTCACGGCAGAGCCGCACCACGCCGGCGCTATCGGTCCCCTGGTAGGCGAAGAACGCCTGGATCACGCCGTGATAGCAGCCGGACTGAAACAGCTCGTTGCACTGCAGATAGACCTCGCCGATGTCCTTGCCGGGGGTCCAGGCGTTGATGCCGATGACATGGCTGTAGTCATGCCCGATCCGGCGGATTTCGGCGTCGCGCTGCCCGAGGAGGTCGAGCGTGCCCATCGCCAGCCGGACCCGGTCCTTTCGCACCAGCTGAAGGAGGAAGTCCTCCAGGCAGGCGCGCCGGGGGGAGTCGGCGAGGAGCCGGCAGCGGGCCCGCGCCGCGGCGGCCACCGCGCCGGAGTCGCCGGCGGCGATCGCGGGCGCCAGCGCGTCCGGGAGGGGCTGGAGCGGCAGCCCGGGCAGCGCGCCTCCCTGGCTTCGCAGATACGCCGCGAGGCCGAGAAGCACCGCCAGCGTAACGGCCGCGAGCAGTCCGATCCTGCGCCACATGGCTCGAAAATAGCGCCGCAGGCCCGGCGCAGGAATTGCGCATTGACCTGCCCGGTCGCGACGTTAGAATAGACCGGCCGACAGCATTACCTCCGGCCCCGGAGATCCTCCTGCGCACCTCGAACCCGACCCTGATGGCCGCCTGCCGGGCCATCACCGCGCAACGCGACACGATGGTGACCCAGTGGATCGCCTGGCTGGGTGACCGGCTGACCGCAACGAGCGCGGTGTCGAAAGAGGTGGTCCGGCAGGAGCTTACGCTGCTCATTGACGTCTTCGCCTCCATGGTGGGCCCGCTCCGGCGTGAAACCAGGCCGATCTGGATCCGGGTCTCCGAGGTGTACGGCAGCCATGCCGCCATGCGCGGGCTCGCGGCGGGCGAAGTGGTGGAGGAGATGCAGTACCTCCGCGAGCTCCTGATCCGCCACCTTGCCCCCGCGATCGCGGCGCTCCGCCCACGCCAGGGAATGGCGTTGTTGCTCCGGCTCAACAGGCTGGTGGACCGCGGGGTGGCGATGGCCGTCGTCGGCTACACCAACGTGCTGGTCCAGAGCCTTCTGCCCGATTCGGAGGAACAGGCCTACGGACGCCGGACGCTGGACCCCGAGGAGCTGACCCGGTCGCTGCACCAGATCCGTACCGAGCTGCATCACACCATAAGCGCTCCCCACCTCCGCGCCTCCTGATCGGCCCGGCCCGCCGCGGGTGAATTTCGACCCCGCCCGCGGCGAAGCGATACCAAAGGTCCGCCCCGCCTTCGCGATGATGGGCTCGCGATGGCGCTCGCCGACCTGCTCCGCTCGATTCAGCGGCTCGAGGATCTGCCGCGCCTCGCCGGGGCGCTGGGGTACGAGGCGCTCTGGCGGGAGCTGCCGGCCGCGAGCCTGGGTGGCGCCGGCCCGGCGGCGCTGGTGGGCCGCCTGGGGGGAGACGGGCTCGAGTGGTACGCCACGGCGCACGCCGGAGGCGAAGCCGGCGCCGCCGCCCGAATGGCCCGTCAGCTGCTCGCGCGCGGGGTGCCGGCGGCGCTGCTCGTGCTCGACGCCGCGCGCCGGCGGTTGGGCGTCGCCGCGGCAGACGGGCCCGCGCTCGAGCTGTCGCTCGACCACCCGGAGGCGCTCGAGCTCGCCAAGCTGGCCCGTTGCGGCGCGCGGCCGGGAGAGCGCGCTCTCGCGGCGGCGTTCCGCATCGCCGAGGCGCTCGCGGGGCGCGGAGCAGACCAGCGCTTCTTCGCCGCCTTCCGCCGTACCCTCGCCCTGGCCATCGCCGCCCTCCCGCCCCGGATCCCGGCCGCCGACCGGCACGCGCTCGCGCTCCTCCAGCTCACCCGGATCCTGTTTCTCTATTTCGTCGAAGCGCGGGGATGGCTGGCGGGCCGCCCCCGGTTCCTCCGGGAAGAGGTGGATCGCTGTCTCGGCGCCCGCCGCTCGCTCCATCGCGACCTCCTCCAGCCGCTCTTCTTCGGCACCCTCAACCGGCCCTGGACCGAGCGGGGGTCGCTGGCGCGGCGTTTCGGCGCGGTGCCGTTCCTGAATGGCGGCCTCTTCGAGCCGCACCCGCTGGAGCGGCGCTGGGGCGTCGCCCTGCCCACGCCGGTGCTGCGCGACGCCTTCGACGGGCTCTTCGAGCGGTTTCACTTCACGCTTGGTGGGAGCGATCGCGAGGCGATCGCACCGGACATGCTGGGCCGGGTCTTCGAAGGGGTGATGGAGCCGGACGAGCGGCACGCGAGCGGCAGCTATTACACCCCCGCGGCCCTGGTGGATGCGCTGGTCCTGGACGCGCTGGCGACCTGGCTCGCGCGGCGGCTCAAGCTCGGCTGGCCCGAGGCACGGCGGCGCCTGAACGCTCCCGACGGGGCGACCCGCCAGGCGCTGGCCCGGCTCCGGCTGCTCGACCCGGCGGTGGGAAGCGGCGCGTTTCTGCTCGGTGCGCTCAGGGTGCTTGCCGGGGCGGGGCGCGGGCGCGGCGATCGCGCGGCGCGGATCCGGCGCATCCTCTCAGGCAATCTCTTCGGCGTGGACCGGAACGGGGCGGCGGTCCGGCTGGCGGAGCTTCGCCTGTGGCTCGAAGTGGTGGCGGCCGACCCTCATGAGCGGCCCGAGGCGGTGCGTCCGCTCCCCAACCTCGACGCCATGGTTCGGCAGGGAGACAGCCTGGTGGATCCGGCCGCGGGGCTCCCGCTCTCCCGGCCGGGCAGCGGACGCGCCGCCCTGCTCGCCCGGCTCCGCTCCGCGGTGGCGGAAGCGTCGGGCCCGGCCAAGCGCGGGGCGATGGCGGCGCTCCGCCGCGCGGAGGTCGCCATCGCGCGGGACGGCCTCGCCGGCGCGATCGCCACGCTCGACGGAGAGATTGCCGAGCTCCTGCACGCGGCGCGGAGCCCCACGCTCTTCGGCGAGCGGCGCGGGCTCGGCGCGCGGGAGTGCGCGCGGCTCTCCGGGTTCCGCGCCGCGCGTCAGCGGGCCCGGGCTCGGCTGCACGCGCTCGCGCGCGCGGATGAGGTGCCGTGGCTCCACTACCCCACCCACTTCGCCGACGTGTTCCGCTCCGGCGGATTCGATCTCGTCGTGGGCAACCCTCCGTGGGTGCGCGCCGAGGCGCTCGATCCGGCCCTCCGGCGCTACCTGGCGGAACGTTTCCGCTGGTTCCGCGGCGCCCGGGGCGGCTCCCGGGGTTACCCGCACCAGCCGGACCTCGCGATCGCGTTTCTGGAGCGCGCGCTCGAGCTGCTGGCACCGGACGGCGTGGTGGGGTTCCTGGTGCCGACCAAGCTCGCCACCACCGGCTATGCCCGCGCGGCGCGCGAGGAGCTGGCGCGGCGGACCACCCTCGCCGTGGCGGCCGATCTCCGGCACGATCCCCGCGCCGCATTCGATGCGACGGTCTATCCCATGGCGCTGGTGGCGGTGCACGCGCCGCCAGCGGAGGGACACTCGATCCGGGTCCGGCTCGGTGCACCGACCGGAGCGGTGGCGCAGTGTTCGCTCGGCGCGGAGCCGTGGGCGCTCCTGCCCGAGCGCGCGGCTCTGGCGATCGCCCGGCTCCGGCGGAGCACGCCCCCCCTTGGCGAGCGATTCATCTGCCACCTCGGCGTCAAGACCGGGCTCAACCGCGCCTTCCTGGATCCGCCCACAGAGGTGGAGCCCGCGGTGGTGCGCTGGGCGGTGCGGGGCCGCGACGTCCGGGCCTTCCGGGTCCGCCCGGTGCGCCGGCTGCTGTGGCCCTGCGACGCGGCCGGCCGGCCGCTCCCCTCGCTCCCATCCGCGGCGGCGCGGCATCTCGCGGCGTGGACCGGCGAGCTCCGCCGCCGAGCCGACCACACCGGCGGGAGCGCCTGGGCCCTCTTCCGCACCGGTCCGGCGTCGGCGGCGCAGCGGGTCGTCTGGGCCGATCTCGCCCGTCGGCTGGAGGCGGCGCCGCTGGTCGGACGCGAGGGCCAGGCGCTCATCCCGCTCAACTCCTGCTACCTCATTCCGCTCTGGGATCCGGAGACCGCGCTCCGGCTCGCCGCGTGGCTCAATTCGACCTGGTGCCGCGCGATCGCCGCGTCGTCGGCCGATCCGGCCTCGAGCGGCTTCGCCCGTTTCAATGCGCGGGTGGTCGGCGCCCTGCCCTGCCCCGCGGAAGCGCTGGTGGACGCGGCGCTGCTCGATCTCGCGCGCGCCGGCATCGCGGGCCGGCTCGCGCAGGAGAACCTCGATGACCGTTGTGCCGGCCTGCTCGGTCTCGCGCCCTCCGAGCGGGACGCGCTGGCCGAGCTGGGTCAGGCGCGCGCCGAGCCTGGTCGCTGAAGCGCTGGCGCCGGTGCGCGATCCGCTCGCCGCCTGGCTCCGACCCGGGCCGCCGGTCGAGCCCCGGGCGGTGGCGTCGGCGCTGGCGCACGCCCTGCTCCCGGCCGTGGCGCGCGAGGAGCCGCCGCCCTGGCTCCGGCCCGATCAGGTGCTGTCGTTCCGTCGCGCGCTCGCGGCGGTGCGGCGCCACGGCGGCGCGCTCCTCGCCGATCCGGTCGGTACCGGGAAGACCTACATCGCTCTCGCCGTGGCCAGGGCCCAGGGCGCCGCCGAGCCGATCCGGGTGCTCGCGCCCGCCTCGCTCCGCCACCAGTGGCGGGAGGCGGCGGCGCGGATCGGCGTCGCCATCTCGTTTCATTCGCACGAGTCGCTGAGCCGGGGCCGCCCGCCGCCGGCCGGGCCGGGCGCGGTGGTGATTGACGAGAGCCACCGGTTCCGCAATCCCGCGACGCGGCGCTATGCCACCCTGGCGCCGTGGTGCGTGGGACGGCGGGGACTCCTGGTGAGCGCAACGCCGGCGGTGAACCGTCTGGAGGACGTGGGGCACCAATTACTGCTCTTCGTGCGCGACGACGCGCTCGGGTGGAGCGGGGTGGCGTCGCTCCGGCGGGGGCTGGCCGGGCGGGGCGAGGCGCTGGCGCATCTCATCGTCACCGGCGAGGACCGGTCGGGCCTGCTGCCCGCACGGCGCGAGCGCCTGGTGCGGACCGCCGAGCGGCGCGGCACGTGGTTCGAGCGGCTCCGGACCGGGGTCTCGGCGCTCCACCTCTCGCGCGACCGTCAGGTGGCCGGCCTGGTGCGGGTCGTGCTCCTCTCGGCGCTGGCGTCGAGTCCGGCGGCGCTCGCGGAGGCGCTGGCGCGCTACCGGGCGCTGCTCCGCCACGCGCGGGACGCGCTGGATGCCGGCCGCTCGGTGTCGCGCGACGCGATCCGCCGGATGGTGGGCCCGGAGATCGAGCAGCTGGTGCTGTGGCCGCTGGTCGCGGCAGCCGAAGCGCCGGTCGAGCTCGAGCTTCGCGATCTCGAGCGGGTCCCGGAGCTCGAGGCGCTGGCCCGGGAATGGAGCGCGGCGCCGGATGCCAAGATCCGCGCCCTGGGCGCGTGCCTGGCCGACGGCAGACCGACGCTGGTCTTCACGACGCTCACCGCGACCGTCCGACACATCCGGCGGCAGCTCGGGCGGCGTGGCCTGGCGTGGTGTACCGGGTGCGCGGCGGGGCTCGACGGGATCGCGGTGCCGCGCGAGGCGGTGCTCGACTGGTTCCGCCGGCCGGCGCTGCCGGGCGACGGCCTGCTTCCCCGGCCCAGCGTGTTAGTGGCGACCGACGTGGCGGCGGAGGGGCTCGATCTGCCGCTGGTGGAGCGGGTGGTGCACTACGATCTCCCCTGGACCGCCGTGCGGCTCGACCAGCGGAGCGGGCGGGCGTTCCGGCTCGGCGCGCGCCACGCCCTGGTGGAGGTGGTGACCTTCCGGCCGGCGGCGCCGCTCGAGGCAGCACTCCGCCGGCAGGTCATCCTCGAGACGAAAGCCGGACTTCCGGCGGAGCTCGGGCTCGGGTCGGACGCCGCGGCGCCGTGGCGGGAGCGGGCCCGGATCGCGGCGCGGTGGCAGGATCGGCACGCGGTCCAGGGCACAGCCTGCGTGGCGGGAGAGGAGCCCGGCGTGGTGGCGGGGTTCCGGATCCGCGGGAGCGACGGCGGCTCGCTCGAAGTGGTGGCTGCGCGCACCGCGGCGGGCTGGACCCGCGATCCGGCGACGATCGGCCGGCTTCTCGAGGCGGCGGCCGGGCCGACCGATGCGGCTCCGGTGCCGGCGGCGGCGGTTCGCTCCGCATTGCGCGGGCTCGCCAGCCTGGCGCGGCCGGCGCTCCAGAGCGCGCACGGTGCCGGCCTCGGCGCGCGGCACGCCACCCCGGCGATCCACCGGGCGCGCCGGCGGCTGCTCGGGCTCGCGCGGCGCGCCGCCCGCCGCCGCGACGGCGCCACCCTGGAGCTGCTGGAGCGCGGGCTCGCCCCGCTCCGGCGCGGGCGGACCGCGGGCGAGACCCGGCTCGCGGAATCGTGGGCCGCGGTGCCGGAGGAGGAGCTGATGGCGGCGCTCGCCGCTCTGCCGGCGGAGCGGACGCCGGCGCCGGTCGCGGTCGAGGTCATCGGCATCCTGCTGGTGGAGCGCGCCGCGGGACCCCGCTAGCATTCCCGGGATGCGAGAGATCACCACGGTGCTCTTCGACCTCGACGGCACCCTCATTGATTCGGTCCGGCTCATCCTCGACAGCTACCACTACACGCTCGCGGCCCACGGGCTCGCGCCGATGGACGACGCGCACTGGCTGGCCGGGCTCGGCACGCCGCTCCGGGTCCAGTTCCGCAGCTGGTCCGACGACCCCGCGCGGCTCGAGGCGATGATCGCCACCTACCGGGAGTACAACCTCACCCACCACGACGCGATGGTGACGGCATACCCCGGCGCGGTGGAGATGGTGCGCGCGATCCGCGCCGCGGGTTACCGGACCGGCCTCGTCACCAGCAAGAACCGGCCCGGCGCGCTCCGCGGGCTCCGGCTCGTGGGCCTGGAGGACACGATGGAGCTGATCATCGGCCCCGATGAGGTGACCAATCCCAAGCCCCACCCGGAGCCGATCCTCATGGCGCTCGGCGCGCTGGGCGAGCCGGCCCGGGCGACCATATATGTAGGCGACAGCGTGCACGACATGGAATCCGGCCGAGCGGCGGGGGTGTGGACGGCGGCGGTGCTCTGGGGACCTTTCGGACGGGAGGACCTGGCACGCGCCGAGCCGGATTACTGGCTGGAGCGGCCGGGGGACCTGCTGGAGGTGCTGGGCGTCGAGGAATGAGGGTGACACACCGACAACCGGTCACCGCGGTACCGGCAGCCAGTCACCGCTTCTCCTTCTGGTACAGTCCCACCACCACGGCATTCGCGACGATGTGTCCCACCATCGCCTGCTCCACCTGGGCCTTGGTGGGTTGCTTGAGGTCGGGGAGCATCGCGTCGAGCGCGTAGAGCTTGTGGAAGTAGCGGTGGCGCCCGATCGGCGGGCAGGGACCGCCGTAGCCGGTGCGCTTCCAGTCGTTCCTTCCCTCGAGGGTCCCGGGCGGCAGCGACGACGATGTCGCGCCCTCGGCCAGCCCCGTGGCAGTGGGCGGGAGGTTGTACAGCACCCAGTGGACCCAGGTCATCTTCGGCGCCTTGGGGTCGGGCGCATCGGGGTCGTCCACGATGAGTACCAGGCTTTTCGCCGCCGGCGGGACGCCGGTCCACGCGAGCGGGGGAGAGATGTCGCGGCCCTGGCAGGTGTAGAGCGCGGGGATGCCGGCGCCGGGTTCGAAGGCGGGTGACGAGATCGCGAGCGTGCTCATGGCGAGCCGGAGGAAGAGGGACCACATAGGGCCTCGGCATAAATGCTACGGCGAGCGGGGCGGGCGTCAATGGGGGCGATGCTCGGGCCCGGCCCGCCCAGCCCCTCGCCGACGCGCGCGCAGCGGCGCAGCGGAAGCCCTTCGACCCGGACCCGCTCCTCCGGGCCGCGGCACCCCCCGGACGGCGAACGGTGAATCCGCGCCGTCTCGCCTATCTTCCAGCAGATGCCCGATCCGCGCGACCGCCTCACGTCCTCCCTGGCCGGCCGTTACACCCTCGAGCGCGAGCTCGGCGCCGGCGGGATGGCCACGGTCTATCTCGCCCATGACGTGCGGCACAATCGCAAGGTCGCGATCAAGGTCCTCCGCGCCGAGCTGCTGAGCGTCATCGGGGCCGAGCGGTTCCTCAAGGAAATCGAGACCACCGCCAACCTTCAGCACCCGAACATCCTGCCGCTGTTCGACTCGGGCCGGGTCGACGGCACGGTCTTCTAGGTGATGCCCTACGTGGCGGGGGAATCGTTGCGGCACCGGCTCGCCCGCGAAACCGAGCTCCCGGTGAGCGACGCGATCCGGATCGCCACCGAGATCGCCGAGGCGCTCGACTACGCCCACCGGCACGGGGTGATTCACCGCGACATCAAGCCGGACAACGTGCTGTTCCACGATGGCCGGGCGCTGGTGGCGGACTTCGGCATCGCGCTGGCCGGGAGCCGCGGAGGCGCCGGAACCGGGGGGATTGGCGGCGCCCGGATCACGAAGACCGGCACCAGCCTCGGCACGCCGCAGTACATGAGCCCCGAGCAGGCCGCCGGGGAGCACACCCTCGACCCGAGGAGCGATGTCTACGCCCTCGGCACGGTCCTCTACGAGATGCTGGCCGGCGAGCCGCCGTTCACCGGCCCGAGCGCGCAGGGCATCCTGGCGCGCGTCATGACGGAGGAGCCCCGCCCTCTCGGGCTCCGGCGCAAGACCGTTCCGACTCACGTCGAGACCGCCGTGGCCCGCTCGCTCGAGAAGCTGCCCGCCGACCGCTTCCAGACGGCCGCCCAGTTCCGCGACGCGCTGTCGGGGAAGACCGCCGCAAGCCCCGCGGGCGCGCTACCCTGTCGCCCCGCAGAGCGCGACGGTCGCCGCTTGCGTGGGCGCTGGTGGGCGTCCTCGCGCTCGCGCTCGCCTGGGTGGGGCTCCAACAGCGCGGCGCCGGCGTCGCGTCGCCCGGGCCGGTGCGGTACAGCGTCGAGCTCGACCCGGGCGTCCGGCCGACCTTCACTCCGATCGTCCGCCTCTCCGCCGACGGCCGGCAGCTTTTCTTCACCGCCACCGTCGGCCGACGGGAGGAGATTCTGCGGCGCCTCTTCGACCGGATGGGCATGACGACGGTGGCGGGCGCCGGCCAGGGCGAGCAGGGGACCGGCAACAGCCGGCCATTCGTCTCGCCCGATGGACGCTGGATCGCGTTCGCGGCGCAGGGGAAGCTTCGCAAGGTCCCGGCGGAAGGTGGGGCGGCCGTTGACCTCGCCGCGGCGGACCGGGCGGGGGGGAGCTGGGGCAGGAACGGCAAGCTGGTCTACACCAAGGCGTACAACACCGGACTCTGGATGGTGAGCGAGGGCGGAGGCGATGCGCGCGAGCTCACCAGGCCGGACACCGCGAAAGGCGAGCTGGGCCACTGGTGGCCGCAGGTGCTGCCCGACGGCGACCACGTGCTGTTCACCGCCTATCGCACGCCGATCGAGCGCGCCACGATCGAGGTGCTCTCGATCGGCTCGGGCAAGCGGAGCGTGGTCTTCACCGGGGGCGTGTTCGGCTTCTACGTGCCCACCGGCCACCTGCTCTACGCGGTGGGCGAGACGATCCGGGCGGTCCCCTTCGACCTGGACCGGCTCGCGGTGACGGGCCCCGCGCTGCCGGTCGTGGACAGCGTCGCGATGAATCCGACCGACGGCGCCGCGGCGTTCGACGTGTCGGAGAACGGCACGCTGGCGTACCTGCCGGTCAGCTCCTACGTCACCGAGACCGAGGTGGTCCTGGTGGATCGGCGGGGCAACGCCCATCGCGCGCTCCCTTCGGCCGATCGCTACAACCATCCCCGCCTCTCCCCCGAGGGGGGCCGGATCGCGGTGGACATCCGCTCGGCCAACTCCCTGGGGGACGTCTGGGTGTTCCAGGTCGGGCGCCCGGGCGGCACCCGGGTCACCTCCGGAGGGGGCCGGGACTTCGGCGCGGAGTGGACCCCCGACGGACGGGAGCTGGTGTACAGCAGCGAGCGCCCCTTCTTCGACCTCTATCGCCGGGCGGCGGACGCGAGCCGACCCGCCGAGCCGCTCTTGACCGGCGAGTTCGACCGCTACACCGGCAAGGTCTCTCCGGATGGCCGCCTGTTCGCGTTCGTGCTCAGCATCCCGGGCGGCTCCGAGCTCTGGACCGTGGCGCTCCAGGGCGAGCCGGCGCCGGTGCGCTACTTCGCGAACGGATTCAACCTCGCCCACCCCGCGCTCTCGCCGGACGGGCGGTGGATGGCGTACGATTCCGACGAGTCCGGCCGGGTCGAGGTGTACGCCCAGTCGTTCCCCGACCCGAGCCGCAAGCGGTGGAAGGTCTCGCCGGAAAACGGGTCGGAGCCGCTCTGGACCCGGAACGGCAGGGAGCTGGTCTTCCGCAAGGGCGACAGCGTGATGGCGGTGAGCATGGACGAAGCGAACGGGCGGACCGGGCCGGCGACGGCGCTGTTCGCCGGACCGTACCCCGACAGCCCGGGCTGGACCCGGCCGCGGAGCTACGACGCCACCCCCGACGGCGAGCGCTTCCTCCTGCTCAAGCTTCCGCCTGAGCGCCAGCGACCCCGGATCCAGGTGGTGCTCAACTGGTTCGACGAGCTCCGCGTGAAGGTTCCCCGATAATCCGCAGGGAGTGACTCATGCGTACCACCATCGCCGTACTTGCCCTGATCGCAGCCGCCAGACCGGCCGTGGCGCAGTCGGAAGATCAGCTCCGCGCCTACTTCGAGGGGAAGACCGTCCGCCTCAAGCTCGATCTGCCGGGCAGCTCCGAGGGCGTGGACGTGTATCCCGGAACCGCCCAGCCGATCGACTTTCCGCGGCACGCCGCGCGCCTGAAGCGGTTCGGCACGGCGTACCGCCGCGGCGAAGAGGTCATGGTGACCAAGGTCAAGCTCAAGAGCGACCACATCGAATTCCAGGTGGGAGGCGGGGGGTACGGAACCTTCGGCGACGACGCCAGTCCCCACGTCTCGGTGCCCGTCACCCCCAAGAGCGAGCGGGAGAGGAACCTCGAGCGGGATCTCCAGAAGACGACGGACCCCGCCCAGCGCCGCACGATCCGCGAGGAGCTCGACGGGCTTCGCACCCGGCGGGAACGGGAAAACGCCCGCAACGCGGCCAGGGCCGCCGAGGCGGAGCAGGCGAAGGTGGCGAATATCCGGCAGCGCAGGATCGAAGGCGGCTCGCGGTTCAACCTCCAGTACCGCTCCGCTGTCCCGGACGACGCGCTCACGCCCGAGGGGGTGATGCTTGCGCTCTCGGAGTATGTGGACTTCTCGCCGCTCTCGCCGCTCCCGACGGAGCGCCCGGACCGGGCGGGAGGTCCCGCCGACCTCCGGAAAGGGCTCAGTGTCGAAGAGGTGGATGCGATCCTGGGGCGGCCGGAGACAATCACGCACCGGAAGGAGGGGACGCTCACGGTGAGCACGTCCACGTACCGCACCCGGGACCGGCGGGTCTCGGCGGAGTTCGTGGAGGGGGTGCTGTTCCGATTCACGATCACGTCGCCGTGATGGCCATGAGACCCAACCGCCCGGCGCACCGTCACCTGGCCACTCGGCGATGACGCTGCAACCAATGGGGGTGCAGACTGGATCGTCGTCCAGCGCGCCCGCTACCGGCGGCTGCCGGAGTGAGGAGCCGATGGCTCCCTCCCTGATTGGGCTTCCCGCGTTGGCCGGCATCGCCGCCGCGCTCCTGCTGTCGGGCCCGGGCGCGGCGAGCGCCCAGGGCGCTTCCGATGGCCCTCCCGCGCCGCCGCCCGGGCGCCTGGTGGACGTCGGCGGATGGCGGCTGCACCTGAATTGCACGGGCGGGGCCCGCGCCGCGGCGCCCACCGTCATCCTCGAAGCGGGCATCGGCGATTTCTCGGTGGAGTGGAGCCTGGTGCAGCCCGGCGTCGCCGGCTTCGCGCGGGTGTGCTCGTACGACCGCGCGGGCGACGGGTGGAGCGACCTCGGTCCGCACCCGCGCACCATGCATCAGATCGTCTACGAGCTGCACACGCTCCTCGAGCGGGCCGGGGAGCGCCCTCCCTTCGTGCTCGTCGGGCATTCCTTCGGCGGTTGGCTGGTCCGTCTCTATCAGGCCACCTATCCCGCGGAGGTCGTCGGGTTGGTCCTGGTGGAGGCCGGCGCCGACAATCCATGGCGCATGCGGGCCGATGGCAAGCTGGTACGCGCCGCGGATCTCGCGACCGGGCGGCCGATCCCCGCGATCCAGACGTCCAACCCGCTGCGCGAGAGCGACATTCCGCCGGCCGCGCTCCGCCAGATGCAGGCGGGCTTGCCGGAGGCCGGCCTCCACGCCAACGATCCACCGCGCGACCTGTTGCCGCCGCTTGCGCAACGGATGCGGACCTGGGCGCTCGGCCAGGTGAAGCACGTCGCCGCGGCGGTCAACCCGTTCGAGATCGAGGAGCTCGCGAGCCTGCGTGCCGAGCGCATGAAGAGCGAGCACGCGCTCGGCGACCTGCCGCTCGTCGTGCTCACCCGGGGGCTACCGGAGGAAGAAGGACCCGACAGCCGTGCCCGGGAGGAGGATCACCGACAGGACCATGCCGTTCTGGCGACCCTCTCCCGGAACGGAAAACAGATCATCGCCGCCCACAGCGGCCACCACATTCAGCTTCAGGAACCGCAGCTCGTCGTGAGCACGATTCAGGAGGTCGTCACCGCCGCCCGGAAGTAAGCGGCGGTGTGTTCCGGCAGCGACCACGCAGGGTCTCTCCGGCGAGCTCAGCTTCTTCACGACCGACCACCATCGCGGTATCCAACGGTCCTCAGCGTGAGGCCGAAACGCCGGTGACCCGGCCCAGCTCCTGGAGGGCGTCATGCCAGCGAGAACGATCCCACTTCTGAGCGCCTGCGCCGCCGGTCTGATCGCCTGTGCCGGTCGAGGCCCGGCGCCGGCCTCGCCGTCCGGCACCCCGGCTCGACGCCTCGCACAGATTTATTTCTGGCGCGCCCGCCCGGGCAAACTCGAGGAATACAACCGATACATTCGAGTGGTCGCCGAGCCGATCGACCGCGCGGCGCAGCGGCACAACGCCTTTCTCTCGGTGACGACCTACCTCTCCCGGGATACCGGCACGGCATGGACCCACATGCGGGTCTTCATTCTGCGCGATTCGGCGCAGCTCGCCGCCCTGCCCGAGGCGCTGGAGCGCGCCGGCATCCAATTGGAGCCGGACTCGGCAAGCCGCCGGGTTCGAGGCGAGTACGCCGCGACCATTCGGGAGCGGGTCGGGGCCGTCACCGTCGAAGTATTACCCTGATGCCCCTCCCGCTCTTGACGTCCCGCCTGCGGCGGAGCATTATGGACGAGTTCCCCCGTGTACCTGCTGCGCCCGACCAACAGCAATAGGCAATGCTCGCGAAGCGCGACCGTGCCCGCTCCATTCCTTCCGCGTGGACCCCGTCCAACGCCGGGCGTCTGGGTTCCTTCCCCCGCAGCATGAGAGGGCGTGTATGACCCGACCTCGCTATACCATCGCCGCACTCCTCGCGGTGTGCTGGCTGGCACCGCTCCGCGCCCAGGCACAGACCGGCACGATCCGTGGAAAGGTCACCAACGAGGTGACCGGGCAACCCATCCCCGGCGTCACAATTTCCTTCGGGGCCCGCAGCGTGCAGAGCAGCGGGGACGGCCAATTCCTCCTCACCGCGATCCGCGCGGGCACCGACTCGCTCCGGGCGAGGCTGATCGGGTACATGCCCGCCGCGCGGGCCGTGACGGTTGCGGAGGGGCAGACGGCCGAGGCCGACCTCGTCCTGACGGCCCGGGCGGTGAGCCTCGCGGAAATCGTCGTGACCGGCTATGGAGAGCAGCGGGCCGGCAACATCACCGGCGCCGTGACGCAAGTGGCCGCCGCAGACTTCAACACCGGACGGATCGTCAGCCCGGAAGAGCTCATCAGGAGCAAAGTACCGGGCGTGCAGATCGTGGATAACAACGAGCCCGGGGGCGGGTTCTCGATCCGGATTCGCGGCCCGACCTCGATCAACGCCAGCAGTGAGCCGCTCATCGTGATTGACGGTGTGCCGGTCGGAACCGGTGCCGGAGGAGGGCTCTCCGCGGGCCGGAACCCGCTCAACTTCCTGAACCCGAACGACATCGAGAGCGTGACGGTGCTCCGGGATGCCTCCGCCGCAGCGATCTACGGGGCCAACGCCGCCAACGGGGTGCTGCTGATCACGACCAAGACCGGCAAGCGGGGCACCCAGTTCGAGTACACCGGCAGCATGTCGGCCTCGTCGGTGACCCGGCTGCCCGACATGCTCAATGCGGACCAGTTCCGGGCCGCGGTGACGCAGTACGCCCCCAACAAGGTGAGTCAGCTGGGGACGGCGAATACGGACTGGTTCAGCCTGGTGGACCGCACCGCCTTCGGCCAGGAGCACAACCTTGCCGTCTCGGGTGTGGACGACAACTCGAATTGGCGCCTATCCGCCGGACTGCTCAACCAGGACGGCATCATTCGGGGCACCACGACCGAGCGGGTCTCGCTGGGGGCCAACTTTCAGCAGCGCCTCTTGAAGGACCGCCTGGATGTGCACGCCAGCGTCAGGGGCTCGCGGGCGAAGGACCTGTTCACGCCCGGCGGCGTGCTCTCGAATGCGGCCCAATTCGGGCCGACCCAGCCGGTCTTCGATGCTACGACCTCGACCGGCTACTACGACTGGCCGGGGAACTCCCTGCAATCCGCGGACAATCCGGTGGCGCTGCTGAATCTGGCGTCGGACCGTGGCACAACCTACCGCAGCATCGGCAGCGGGCAAGCCAGCTACCGGCTCCCCTTCCTCGAGGGGTTGAAGGCCACCGGGAATCTCGCCTATGACGTCACCCGGACGGACCGGCAGTCATTCTATCCCAGCGTCCTGCACGGCCAGAAGAAGAGCGGGAATGGCGGCAGCGATTACCGCGCCAACCAGAGCCAGGCCAACACCACGGCCGACGCCTGGCTCAACTACACCAGAGCGCTCGGCGCGGTGGCCGGCACGATCGATGTGACGGGGGGCTACTCGTACGGCTGGTCGCACGCCGAGTATCCCTATTATCAGGCCAACGGCCTCTCCACCGACCTCCTGGGCGGCAATGGCGTCACCTCGGCCCGGTCGGTGGTGAACGTCCAGGACATCCAGGAGAGCCGCCTGGTCTCCTTCTTCGGGCGGGTCAACTACAACCTCAACGACAAGTACATGGTGGCGGCGAGCATCCGCCGGGACGGCTCTTCGCGCTTCGGGCCGAGCAATCAGTGGGGCAACTTCCCCTCGGCGTCGGTCGGGTGGCGGATTTCCCAGGAGCCGTTCATGCGCGGCGTCAGGCTGTTCTCGGACCTGAAGATCCGGGGATCGTGGGCGAAGACCGGCAACCAGGCCATCGGGAATTACCTGCAGTACGCGGCGTACCTGCTGGGGGCCGATCAGGCGCAGGTGCAGTTCGGAAACACCTTCGTCCCCACCATCCGGCCTGGCGCGGTGGATCCGAACATCAAGTGGGAGGAGACCGACGCCTACGACGCCGGCGTGGATTTCACCATCCTGAACCAGCGGGTGAACGGCACCATCGACTGGTACACGAAGAACACGAGGGACCTGATCTTCACGGTGCCCATCGACCCGGCCACGAATCTGTCGAACTTCCTCACGACGAATCTCGGCAGCATGAAGAACCGGGGCCTCGAGATGAGCCTGAGCGCCCGACTGCTCGAAGGGGGCCGGGGCGGCCTGACCTGGACCGCCGACGTCACCGCCTCCCGCAACACGAACGAGCTGACCAGCATCAATCCCTTCGCCGGCGGCGCGCAGCAGATCCCGACCGGCGGCATCGCCGGCGGCGTGGGCACGCAGATCCAGGTGTTCCAGCCGGGGGACCCGATCAACTCCTTCTATGTGTACCAGCAGAGGTACGGGACGGACGGCAAGCCGATCTTCAAGACCGGCGCCGGTGCCGATACCGCCATGTACGTGGACCGAAACGGGGATCACCTGATCAATGAACACGACCGCCGGCCGTTCCACGATCCGGCGCCGAAGTGGATGCTCGGTCACTCGTCCTATCTGGGCTACCACAACTTCGACCTCAGCTTCACGCTGCGGTCGTACCTGGGGAACTACGTCTACAACAACGTGGCGTCCAACCTGGGCACCTACTCGGAAGTCACCCGGGGCTCGCCGTACAACCTGCACGCGTCGGTCCTGGAGACCGGCTTCCAGACGCCCCAGTATTTCTCCGACTACTACGTCGAGAAGGCGTCCTTCCTGCGCATGGACAACATCTCGCTCGCCTATTCTTTCAAGTATCGGGGCCAGCCGGTGCGCGTCTTCGGCACGGTGCAGAACGCGTTCACGATCACCGGCTACAGCGGGGTGGATCCGACCGCGGGGCGCGACGGCATAGACAACAACATCTATCCACGCTCGCGCACGTTTACCGGCGGCTTCACTCTCCGGTTCTGAACGCTTTGGCCTGGACCATTTCAGAGGGGACCGAGACATGAATCTCAGAACCTGTAAGGCGTTCGCCGTCGGGGGGGCGCTCCTGTTCCTGGGCGCGGCCGGGTGCACCGACCTCACGGTGGAGCCGAAGAGTACCATCGCCGAGGCCAGAGCCTTCAGCGACGTGAACTCGTACCGGGCTTTCCTCGCGAAGGTGTACGCGGGGTTGGCCATCGGGGGACAGCTGGGGGGCGACGGCCAGAGGGACATTCAGGGCATCGACGGAGGATTCTCGCAGTATATCCGCCTCTACTGGCAGCTCCAGGAGCTGCCGACCGACGATGCGGTCATCGCCTGGGGCGACGATGGCCTTGCCGATCTGATCAAGGGGAACTGGGGGTCGACGAACCAATTCGTCGTGGCGATGTATAGTCGGATCTTTTTCCAGGTCGGGATGGCGAATGAGTTCCTGCGCCAGACCACCGATGCCAAGCTGGCCGAGCGGGGCCAGACCAGCGCCACGTTCAAGGCCACCATCGCTCAGTACCGCGCCGAGGCGCGCTTCCTCCGTGCCCTGAGCTACTGGCACGGCATCGATCTCTTCGGGAGCACACCACTGGTGACCGAGGCGGATCCGCTGGGTGCGATCCCGCCCCAGCAGGCCACCCGCCAGGCGATCTACGACTTCATCGTGAGCGAGCTGACCGCTATCCAGAGCGACCTGCCGCAGCCCGGCCTGAGCAGCTACGGCCGCGCGACGGGCCCGGCGGCGTCCATGCTGCTGGCCCACGTCTACCTGAATGCCGAGGTCTATACCGGCACCGCGAACTACGCCGGCGCGCTGACCGCGGCGCAGGCCGCCATCGCGGGCGCCGACACCCTGGATCCCAGCTACCGGCACCTGTTCCAGGCCGACAACAACACCTCGCGCGAGCTCATCTTCGCGGTGCCGGAGGACGGGCTGAAGACCCAGACGTACGGCAGCACGACCTTCCTCATCCACGCCTCCTGCGGCGGCAGCATGAACCCGTCCGACTACGGCGTCGACGGCTGCTGGTACGGACTCCGGCTCAAGCCGGAGGCGGTCAACCGCTTCACTTCGGGCGACGGCCGCACTTACTTCTTCGCCCCGGTCGGGAATGGGGCCGCGATCAACAGCATCGGCAATTTCGACGACGGGATCAAGGGACCCAAGTTCTCGAATCGTAAATCGAACGGGGACGCCGGCTCGCACCCGACATTTGCCGACACCGATTACCCGATGTTCCGGCTTGCCGATGCGTACCTGATCTACGCCGAGGCCGTGCTGCGCGGCGGCGGCGGCACCCGGACCCAGGCGCTTGCCTACGTGAACGCGCTCCGCCAGCGCGCCTTCGGGAGCACCAGCGGCAACATCACCGACGCCCAGCTCACCCTGGACTTCCTCCTGGATGAGCGGGGGCGGGAGTTCCTGTGGGAGGGCCAACGCCGGATGGACCTCATCCGGTACGGCAAGTTCACCGGCGCCAGCTACCTGTGGTCGTGGAAGGGTGGCACGCAGGGCGGAAGCTCGACCGATGCGCATCTGAACCTGTTCCCGATCCCCGCCAACGAGCTGATCGCCAACACGAACATGAAGCAGAACCCGGGCTATTGAGCGCCGGCGCTTCCTGACATCCAGCGTCTCCCCCGCTCCGCCGAAGTTTGGGGCGGAGCGCGGAGTCGCGCTCCAACCACTCACCCTGGCCCACCTCCTCCGTAACGTGTCGCGGGGACTCCTGATCGCCAGAGCCGCGCTGCTCGCGCTCGCCGCGGGATGCGACAGCTCGCTCCCCTCCCCGCCGCCCGGAAACCCGCCGCCAGACCGGCCGTCGCTTGCCGCGACGTACCGCCCGAGCGGCCACATGGCCGCCGGCGACGTGTTCGTCCACCTGTTCGAGTGGAAGTGGCCCGACATCGCCGCCGAGTGCGAAAACGTGCTCGGGCCCGCCGGGTTCAAGGCGGTGCAGGTTTCTCCGCCGCAGGAGCACAGCCTCGAGCCTCCCAATTATCCCTGGAGCGAGCGCTACCAGCCGGTGAGCTACAGCATCGCCCGGAGCCGCTCGGGGACCGGGGCCGAGTTCACCGACATGCTGAACCGCTGCAAGGCGGCCGGGGTGGACATCCTGGTGGACGCCGTGATCAACCACATGACCAACTTCCCGAGCCCCGGCGTCGGAAGCAACGGCACCGCCTATACCAAGTACAGCTATCCCGGCCTCTACACGCCAAGCGACTTCCATCCGGCCTGCACCGTGGACAACTACCAGAGCGCGGCCAACGTGCAGGACTGCGAGCTGCTCTCGCTGCCCGACCTCAATACCGGACTCCCCACCGTCCGGCAGAAGATCGCCGAATACCTGGCTCTGCTGGCCCGGCTGGGCGTGGCGGGATTCCGCATTGACGCGGCCAAGCACATCCAGCAGGTGGAGCTCGACGACATCATCGCCCGGGTCAACACGACGCTCGCCGGCGAGGGAAAGCCGCTCCCGTACTTCTTTCTCGAGGTGATCGGCGGGGCGGGTGAGGCACTGGCCCCGCGCGACTACTTCGGTGAAGGCTACGCCTCGGGCGGCGCCGCCGACATCACCGAATTCACCTTCGTCGGCGTCGGCAACAAGTTCCGGGGCGTCAATGGCGAGCACATCTCCCAGCTCAACCCCAACGGCACGCCCGGCAACCGGTTCTCCGAGGCAGCCTGGGGGCTGATGCCATCCGACAAGGCGGTGGTGTTCCTGCAGAACCACGACACCCAGCATAACTGCGGGATAAGCTACCGCGATGGCAACGTGTACCGACTGGCGAACGTGTGGATGCTGGCGCAGCCGTACGGCTATCCGACGATCCTGTCGAGCTACGCCTTCAACTGTCCGGCCGGGAACTCGATGGGGCCGCCGTCCGATGCCGGCGGAAACACCAGCACCGTGAACTGCGCGTCGAGCCTCGAGACGGCCCAGATCGGCCAATGGGTCTGCGAGCATCGCGACCGGTACCTCCGGAACATGGTGGGCTTCCGCCGGGTGGTTGCCGGGAGCGACATCAACCATTGGTGGGACGACGGCGCCAACGCGATAGCTTTTTCGCGCGGAGACAAGGGCTTCGTGGCCATCAACAACGGGAGCGCCGCGCTGGCAGCCGGCGTCGCGACCGGCATGCCGGCCGGGACCTACTGCGACCTGCTCACCGGCGGGCTCGTGGGGGCGGCGTGCGCCGGCACCTCGGTGGTGGTGGACGGCACCGGCGCGGTCCAGCTCAACCTCCCCGCCCACTCGGGCGTAGCGATTGACGCGGCGGCCCGCAGATGAGCTCCACGCCCGGGCGCCCCCAGAAACTCCAGATTGCCAGGCTCGCCCACAGATTTCACAGATCAACCAGATGAAGAACAAGACAGAGGGGTGGGGTGGGCGTCATCTGCGTAATCTCGGTAATCTGTGGGCGCGTTGTCTGCGCAATCTGTGGGTCCTGAGCGGCCTCGCGCTCGGCGCGTCGCCGGCGCTGCCGCAGGCCCCCCCCGCCTGGACCCGCGGCGCCGTCTGCTATGAAGTCTTCGTCCGCTCCTTCTCCGACAGCGACGGCGACGGGATCGGAGACCTGAACGGGCTCGCGGCCAGGCTCGACTACATCAACGACGGCAACCCGGCCTCCCGGACGGACCTCGGCGCCTCCTGCATCTGGCTCATGCCGGTGGCGGCATCGCCCAGCTACCACGGCTACGACGTCAGCGACTACTACCGGGTGGAGCCGGCCTACGGCACCAACGCCGACTTCAAGCGCCTCGTCGTGCTCGCGCACCGGCGGGGGATCAAGGTGCTGGTGGACATGGTACTCAACCACGCCTCGAGCCAGCACCCGTCCTTCCGGGCGGCGCTCTCGGACACCACGTCACCCTATCGGGCCTGGTACCGCTTCTCCGCCACGCCTCTGGGCAAGGGGCCGTGGGGCGCGGATGCCTGGCACCGCTCTCCGGTGCGGAACGAGTACTACTACGGCGTGTTCTGGAGCGGCATGCCGGATCTGAATTACGAGACGGCGGCGGTTCGGCAAGAGGCGAAAAAAGTCGCCACCTTCTGGCTGCGCGACATGGGCGTGGACGGCTTCCGGCTCGATGCGGTCCCCTACCTGATGGAGGAAGGCAGCTGCCTCGCGGGATGCGCCGGGACCCACGCCTACCTGCGTGAGTACGCCGCCCACGTCCGCAGTGTGAAGACCGATGCGTACACCGTTGGAGAAGCGTGGGGCAACATCGCGATGGTGCTCCCCTACTACCCCGACGAGCTCACCTCGTACTTCGCCTTCGAGCTCTCGGACTCGCTTCTGTCCGCGGTCCGCACCGGCTCGGCCGCCGGGTTATTGGCGGGTTATCTCAGGCTCCAGGACACGCTGCCCGCGTACCGCTGGTCGCCGTTCCTGAGCAACCACGACGGGACCCGTACCATGACCGCGCTGGGCGGCGACATGGCCCGCGCGAAGCTGGCCGCGACGCTCCTCCTGACGCTTCCGGGGCTGCCGTTCGTCTACTACGGCGAGGAGATCGGGATGACCGGCGACAAGCCCGACGAACGTCTCCGCACACCGATGCAGTGGAGTGCGGAGCGCGGGTCAGGCTTCACCTCCGGCACACCCTGGGAGAGCGCCCAGCCGGACTCGCAGACCACCACGGTGGCCGCGCAGGACAAGGACCCTGGATCGCTGCTCAATCTCTACCGCCGGCTGATCCACCTGCGCAAGACGAACGAGGCCCTGGCGACCGGCCGGCTGGTGCCGCTCGTGACGAAGAGCCCGCAGGTCGCCGCCTACCTCCGCCGAGCGGGCGGCCGCACCGTGCTGGTCGTGGCCAACCTGGGCGCCGAGTCGGTCTCCGCCGTCTCGATCGCCTCGGCCCCGGGCGCGCTGCGCCCCGGCAGGTACCGGCCGCGGAACCTGCTCGGTGGTCCGAATGGCACCGCGCTCGAGGTGAGGAAGGACGGCCAGCTGCGGGACTACGCGCCGGTGCCCGGCAGCCTGGGCCCGAAGGAGAGCCTGGTGCTCGACCTCATCCGCCGCCAGCCGGCTCGTAGCAGAGCACGACATTCCCGTTGCCGAAGGTCCGCGACCTGGTCAGCTTGAGCGCCAGCTTCTGCTTGATGCCGTCGAACATCGTCCTCCCGCCGCCGAGCACGACGGGATTCATCACCAGCTGGTACTCGTCGATCAGACCCGTCTGAGCCAGCTGCGACACGATGGTGCCGCTTCCCAGGATCACCAGGCCCTGGCCGGGCTCGGCCTTCATCTTCCGGACCGCCGCCGCCGGGTCGCTCTTCACCAGCGTGGTATTCTTCCACGACGCCTTCTCGAGGGTTCGCGAGAACACGACTTTCGACAGATCGTTCATGTGCTCGGCCAGGACCGGATCGTTCTGCGCCGCGAGCGGCGTCGGCCAGTAGCTTGCCATGAGGTCGTAGGTGATCCTGCCGAACAAGAGCACGCCTCCGCCACCGGCATTGTCCGCGACGAATGCATTCCACTCCGCGTCGTCGCCGGCCTTGTGGGCCCAGCCCATTTCGCCCTTCGCGTCCACGAAATAGCCGTCCAGCGACACCTGATTGAACACGACCAGCTTCCGCATGCTCCGTCTCCCGTACTAGGTCCGCGCGTGGCGTGGCGTCCCGCCCTGGCACGCCGCGATGCGCTGCCTCAAGAATTGCCGCTCCATGGAGCTGCGGGCCAGCGCGAGCGCCGCCAGAAAGTGCTGTTGCGCTGTCCCGCCTCTTCCCCCGCGCAGCGCGAGCTCGCCGAGCGCCGCATGGTAGAACGGATAGGCGACCAGGCGGTCGCGGTCGGCCATCGCCTCGATCTCCCGGAGCCCACGGTCGGGTCCATCGCGCTCCGCGACGGCGATGGCCCGGTTGAGCGCGACCACCGGGGTCGGCCGGATGGTCATCAGCAGGTCGTACAGCGAAACGATTTGAGCCCAATCGGTGGCTTCGACGCAGGGCGCGGAGGCGTGCGCGGCGGCGATCGCGGCTTCCAGGTGGTACTCACTCAGCCTCGGACCCTGGGCGGAAAGCTCGAGCAGGCGCCGGCCCTCGACGATCAGCCCGGGATCCCAGCGGGCGCGATCCTGATCCGCGAGCACGCTCAACCGGCCGGCCGCATCGAGCCGCGCCGGCAGGCGGGCGGCGTGCAGCCACATCAGGGCGGCGAGGGCGTGGGTCACCGGGGTGGCCGCCGGGGCGTGTTCCAGAAGCAGCGCGGCGAGGCGCATCGCCTCCCGGCACAGCTCGACGCGCACCGCCGACTCCGGCGACGCACCGTGATAGCCCTCGTTGAAGAGCAGGTAGAGCGCGCGGTGGACCGCGGGAAGCCGCGCGGCGAAGTCAGCGGCGTCGGCGATCTCGAACAGCCGCTTCGAGCCCGACAGCGTGTGCTTGGCGCGGGTCAGGCGCTTCTCGATCGCCGCGTGGGTGCTGACGAAGGCGCCGGCGATCTCGTCCACGCTGAAGCCGCACAGGATGTGCAGCATGAGCGCCACCTGCGCGGCCTCGGGGAGGCCTGGGTGGCAGCACGAGAACATCATGCGCAGCTGGTCGTCCCGGATGGCGTGCGGCTCGAAGAGATCCTCGACCGCCGGAGCGGCTTCGGTCTCAAGCAGGCGGCCTGCCTCGGGGGCGAAGGTGCGAGCCCTCCGGTCGCGCCGAAGCAGATCGAGGGCGCGATGCTTCGCCGTGGCCATGAGCCAGGCGGACGGATTCTCCGGCACGCCGCGAAACGGCCACACCTCCAGGGCGCGGCAGAAGGCGTCCTGGACGACGTCTTCCGCCAGCGCGAGGTTCTCGACCCCGAAGATGCGGGTCAGCGTAGCGACCATCCGCCCCGCCTCCCGCCGGAACAGGTGCTCCTGGAGCTCCGTCACATGTCAAGCTTCCGGACCGGGCGGACTTCGACCACGCCCCCGCCCTCGAAGATCGGGCAGCCCAGGGAAAGCTCGACCGCCTGGTCGAGATCTCTCGCCTCGATCAGCGTGTAGCCGCCGATGATGTCCTTGGTTTCGGCGTACGGCCCGTCCGTCACGGTCTTCTTCCTGCCCGTGATCAGCTTGCCGGTACGCTCCAGCGGGTGACCCTGGTCCTTGATGTGCCCCCGGTCGGCGAGCTGCTTCATCCAGGCCATCCAGGCCTGCATGCTCTTCTGCATCTGCTCCGGTGATCCCATCGCCGCCTGGCTGGCCTCGTTCGTGGTGCGATACAGGTAGACGAATTCACTCATGATGACCGCTCCTCGGGTTGATTTCCGTACCGGCGCTTCGGACCATAGACGTTCGAGCGGCACCGGAGCGGACATTCTGCTTCGGGAGGCCAGGGAACGGCCCTAATTCGGGGGAGGACCGGGCGACCGCCGCAGCACGACGGCGCCGAAGGCCCGAAGGGTGACGGAGTCGCCTCGCTGGACGCGGTCCGATAGCAGATCGCGCACGCTGTCCCCGGCGAAGCCCTTCAGGCCGACCCGCACCTCGCGGGACCGGGCGTTCACCAGCACCAGCGCGTCCCGGCGGGCATAGGCAATCACGTCGTCGGGGGCGGTGGTGTCGGCGTCGCGGAAATCCCCCGCCAGGAACGCCGAATCGGTGCGCGCCAGCTGCATCACCCGCCGATAGAACGCGCGGGCTGCGGCCGCGTCAGGTTGATTCCACGCGATCGGCTCCCGGGTGAAGAGGCCGAGCTTCTGCGGGCTCTCCACTTCCTGGCCGTCGTAGAGCAGCGGACGGCCCGGCAGCAGGGCCATGGCGACGAAGGCCGCGCGGGCGCCCGCGGCACCGCCGAACAACGTCACCGGCGGCTGGTCCCAGGCCGTCTCGTCGTGGTTCGTCGTGAAGCGGAGCCGCATGCCGCCCGGGGGCATGGCGGCGAGGTCGGTCAGCTCGCTCCTCACGAACGTGGACGCCGGCGCGCCCTTCCACACCGATTTGAGGCGGCCGTACGAGTCCCACCCGTAGGTGAGATCGAAGCCGAACCGGTGCATCTTGAGATCGCCCCACTCCGCGAGGAGGAGGATCGGGCGGCCGGCGGCGGCGCGCAGCACCGGCACCGCCTCGCGCCAGAAGTCGTCGGGGACGAAGCCGGCGACGTCCACGCGGAAGCCGTCAACGCCGAACTCGGTGAGCCAGTACTGCATGGCGGCGATCATCTCGCGCCGCAGCGCGGGATTCCCGTAATCGAGCTGGGCGACGTCGGTCCAGTCGGTGAGCTTGCCCTTGTCGTCGCGCGGCACGGTCAGCCCGCCGCGGTCGTCGCGCACGTAGAAGTCGGGGTGCTCCCGGACCCAGACGTGGTCCCACGAGGTGTGATTGGGTACCCAGTCGAGGATGAGGTTCATCCCCCGGGCGTGCACGGCCTGAACGAGGGCGCGAAAGCCCGCCGCGGTACCGAATCCGGGATTGATCGCGCGATAATCCCGCACCGAGTAGGGGGACCCGAGGGGTTTCTTGCGGCCCACGACCCCGACCGGGTAGATCGGCATCAACCACACGACGTTGGCCCCGGCGGCCTGGATGCGGTCGAGACCCGAGATCACGCCCCGAAGATCGCCGGTGGGCGAGTAGTCCCGGACGAAGACCTCGTAGATGGCCCCGCGGGCGACCCACGAGCTGTCCGGCGCCGTAGCGGTCTGGGCAGTTGCGGGGTAGGTTGTCGCCAGCGAGAGGCAAGCCCCCGCCAGGGCGAAACGAGTCCGCATCCGCCGTACTCCTGCAGGGAAGGGCATGGTCCGTCGGCCAATGTAGCGATCACGTCCGGCCGGCGGGAGGGAACCGGGAAGTGCATGGTACTCGAGCGGGGCCGACTCGTGGACCTGAGCGAAGTGTTGCGGTGGCTCGAGCGGAAGGGAACCAGGCGTGGAGTTCGCGCCATGGCCCGCTACGGGATCGTGGCCGAGCGTGCCTACGGGGTGCCGATGGGAACGCTGCTCTCGCTCCGGAAGCGGCTTGGCCAGGACCACGAGCTGTCGCTGGCCCTGTGGGAAAGCGGCTGGTACGAGGCGCGACTCCTGGCCGCGCTGGTAGGCGATCCAGCGCGGGTGACCCGGCGGCAGATGAACGCGTGGGCCGCCGGCTTCGAGAACTGGGCCGACTGCGACACCGTCTGTTTCAAGCTGTTCGACCGAACACCGTTCGCGTGGGAGAAGTCGCGCCAATGGGCGGCCTCGCCCCGGGAGCTCGTCAAGCGCGGCGGCTTCGTCCTGATGGCCTGCCTGGCTCTCCACGACAAAGCGGCTCCCGACAGGAGCTACCTGGCCATGCTCCCCTTGATCGAGACGGGTGCGCGGGACGAGCGCAACTTCGTGAAGAAGGGCGTGAGCTGGGCCCTCCGGGCAATCGGGAGGCGCAATCCGGCGCTCAATGCGGCCGCCCTGACGGTGGCCGGGCGCCTGGCGCGGTCGGAGCAGGCGGCGCCCCGGTGGGTCGGCAAGGACGCGCTCCGCGAGCTGACCAGTCCGCAAGTGCGCTCGGCGCTGGCTCGCCGAGCCGGCGGCAGGGAGACTCGTTAGATGCACGGAGTCCGTTCCGCGCTTCACGCTGCCTGCCTCGCCGCGCTGGTCTCCTCGTCGCATGCGCAGCGCGCGCCCGCCGCCTCGCCGGCGCCCGCGAGCCGCGTCGTCTACCTCGACGCCGCGGGCGTGGTGCGCTGGCGGGACGACCGCCGGGAGGTCACCCTCTTCGGTGCCAACTACGTGCTCCCGACGGCTTCCGACTACCGCGCGGCGGGATACCTGCACGCCGATCGCAAGCGGATGATAGATGAGGACATGGCCCAATTCGCCCGGATGGGCTGGGATGGCCTCCGGCTGACGTTCTGGGGCGACTGGGAGGCCTCCGACAGCGCCGGCAACCTGATCGCCAACGACCACCTGGACCTGCAGGACTATCTGATTGCCCGCGCGCGGGAGCGGGGGATCTACATGCTGTTCAGTCCGATCCAGCTCTACGGCGCCAACTGGCCCGACGCGCTCTCGGATACCACAGCACCGGGCTTCGGCCGGCGCTTCGGCAAGGGGAAGATGGGCACCGACTCGGCGGCCATCGCGGCCCAGGTCAACTATCTGCACCAGATCCTGAATCACGTGAATCCCTACACCCGCTCGGCGCTCAAGGACGAACCTGCGATACTCTTCATCGAGCTGGTGAACGAGCCGTGGCATCACCCCGAGAATCTTCCGGGCTCGATCCGCTACATCAACGCCCTGACCGACGCGGTGCGCAGCACGGGGTGCACCAAGATCATCTTCTACAACGTGAGCCAGGATTTCCGGATCGGCGAAGCGATCAGGCGGAGCCGGGCGCAGGGCGTGACCTTCGGCTGGTATCCCACCGGGCTCAACAGCGGCCACGAGCTGGAAGGCAACTACCTCCGCACCGCCGATGTCTACCCCGACCTGCTGCGGCCGGAGCTGGCCCGGCTGCCGCGCATCGTCTACGAGT
>DASYRI010000260.1:0-20953 GCA_036004545.1 Gemmatimonadales bacterium | reverse complement strand
GCGGGGAGTTCCCAGGTCACCGCCACCTCCCGCACCTTCACGAATGTCGCCGATTCGATGTAGGTCGAGGTGGCGCCGCCAGCCCACGCGCCGATCCGCTTGTCGCCCGCGGCGCCGTCGGGCGCGTTCTCGTTCGCGTCCTGGAGCAGACGGGTCAGGTTGATCACGCTGCCGCCCTGCTGCCAGTCCACCAGCGCGTGGACGGTGGCGCTCTTCCACGTCAGCTCGTTGCTGAAGGACATCCGGAACTCCGGATTGGCGTCCCCGACTACTACCTGCCTCCGGGGCCCTCCGGCGGTCAGCGGTGGCGCATTGCCGATGATCTGGGTCGCGGACTTCCCATTCTCGATCTGGAACACGCCGAGGCTCACCCCGAACCCGCCGGTCTGGAAGGGATCGACCGGGAGCTCGGTGATCTTGCTGTGATTCTTCGAGAAAGTGGTGCGGAAGAGCCATTGCACGTCCCGGCTCTGCTTCGGGGTGAGCGCCGCCGCAACCTCGACGCCGCGGACCCGGAGGGCCCCGCCGTTGAAGATCTCCTGGGCGAACCCGCTCGACGGCGGCAGGTTCCGGGTGAGCAGGAGATCACTCACGTTCTTCTGGTACCCGCTCGCCTCGATCGAGAGGCGGTTCTTGAGGAACTGCCCGTCGAACCCGAACTCGATCTCCTTATTGCGCTCGGGCTGGAGCTTGGCCGAGCCGGTGGTGCCGAGCACCACCAGCCCGGGAAGACCGCCGATGTTGAGCGTCGAGTTGAGCGGCGTGAACCGCTGCCCGTAGAGGGGCTCGTTTCCGGTCTGCCCGTACGCGGCGCGGAGCTTGAACTCGTCGATGAAAGAGCCGTGGCCCTCGATCCGGTAGGAGGCCGCGGCCTTGGGGTAGTAGAAGAGCTTCTTCGGGTCGGCGTCGAGGCTCGACTGGTCGGCCCGGAATCCGGCGGTCAGGCTGAGCCGCTCGCGCATGAGCAGCAGCTCCTCCTGCCCGAAGAAGCCGAGGTTCTTGATCAGCTGCCGGTTCTCGAGGACGCTGACCGCCGTGCCCGCACTGACGTTCTGCTGTCCCGCGATGAGGTTGCGTGCGGTGGTCCGGTCGATATCGAGGCTCCTGCGGGCGTATTGGACACCGGCGGAGGTCGTCGCGGTGAACCCCGCCCCCCGCAGGGTGTGCACGGCGTTGCCGTCGAGGTTGAGGTTCAGGTTGTCCGAATTGCTCAGCAGCGAGGTGCCCAGCAGCCCGTCCTGGGGCTCAAACTGCAGCTCGGGCGGCGAAAAGATGGCATTCTTCTGAATGAAGTAGTCGAGCCCGCCGGTGGCGCTCAGCCGCAGGTCGCTTCGCGTAGTGGCGACCGGCGTCCACTGCAGCCGGTCCGAGGCGATGAAGCGCCACACGTCCTCCTTGTTGCTCACCAGCGCCGCAGTCTGGAGCGGATTCGAGGCGTAGAACGGATTGGCTGGGAAGGTGCCGTCCGCTCTCCGCTGCAGGTCCACGAAGCTCGGCGTGCCGGTCAGAACGTAGTAGTAGCTCACGCCGTTGTTGTCGTTGTTGGTGATCCCGCGCTGGGCCCGGGTATGAAGCACGTTGGTGTTGAGCTGCATGTTCAGCTTGTCGCTGAAGTGCTGGTCCAGGTTGAGCCGGACCGACTGGCGGGCAAAGGCGGTGTTGACGATCACGCCCGGCTCGTTCTCGTAGGTGCCCGACGCGTAATACCGGGTCCGGTCGGTCCCGCCGGTGATGTTGGCGGTCGTTTCCGCGGAGAGCTTGCGCTGGCCGCCGAGCTGCTCCTCGTGGTCGAAGAACGGGCAGGCGCCGGTGCCGCAGTACTTGGCGCCGGTGCCGGCCGGGAGTGCGGAATCCACCGCGGCGGCGTTGGCGAACTGCCGCGCGCCGATCTTGCGCAGCAGCGAGGAGAATCCGAAGCGCTGATAGATTTGCACCCGGGTCGTGCCGGGCAGTCCGCGCTTGGTGTGGATGATGACCACTCCGTTCGCCGCCCGGCCCCCGTAGATCGCCGCCGCCGATGCCCCCTTCAGGATCTCGATGGACTCGATCTCGGCGGGATTGATGTCCGCGATGCGGTTGACTTGAGCATCCTGGGTCAGCGACGGGTTCGATCCGCCCGCCGACCCGGTGAGCGCGTTCTGGTTGGAGGGGATGGCGATATCACTGACCACAACGCCGTCCACCACGTACAGCGGCTCCGCCGTCGCGTTGATCGAGGTGACCCCGCGGAGCCGGACCTGCACGCCGCCCCCGGGCGCACCGCCGTTGGTCGAGATGTCGGCCCCGGCGACCTTCCCCTGAAGCTGCTGCTCGAGGCTCGCCGTTGGGTGGGTCGAGAGGTCTTCCGAGCCGATCGTCGCGACCGCGTTGGCGAGGTTGCGCCGCTCGACCCCGGTCGCCTGGCCCGTCACCACGATTTCCTCGATATGGAACACGTCCTTGGAGAGCGCCACGGTCACCGAGGTCGCGTCCGGCCCGACCGGCACCTCACGCCGGCGGTACCCGACGGCGCGCACCAGGAGGGTCACCGCGCTCCCGGGCACGCCGGTGATGGTGAATTGCCCCTCCCTGTTGGTGCTGCCGAGAATCGTGGTGCCCTGAACCGCGACCCGGGCGGCTTCGATCCCATCGCCGCTGAGTGAATCCTTCACCGTGCCGCTCACGGTGCGTCCCTGAGCCCACGCCGGGCCGGCGAACCCGATCAGCTCGCCCAGGAGCACCGCCACCAGGACCCCGCATCTGGACCGCATACAACCTCCACCGCGAGAGGTGAAACCGCCACTGTCCAACACCGCTTCCCTCAGCCGCCCCCGGGCAGCCCTTTCCCGCCGGGTACGCCCGGCTCGGTCATGGCGCGCAGGTCGAGCACCTCCTCGAGCTCCCGGCCCTTGAGGAGGCCCTTCTTCATCACCAGCTCTTTCACCGTGAGGCCGGTCGCCAGCGCCTCCTTGGCGAGCTTCGCGGCTTCCGCGTAGCCGAGCTTCGGCGCGAGCGCGGTGACCAGCGCCGGGCTCCGCTCCAGCCAGTGGGCGCACTGCGCGGCGTCGGCCTCGATGCCCCGCACGCAGCGCTGGTCGAACACCCGGGCCGCGTTGGCCAGGATGAGCAGCGCGAAGACCATGTTGTGGGCGATGACCGGCATCATCACGTTGAGCTCGAGCTGGCCCGCCTCGGCGGCCGCCGCCACCGTCGTGTCGAGCCCCAGCACCTGGTAGCAGACCTGATTCACCATCTCGGCGATGGAGGGATTGACTTTCCCGGGCATGATGCTGGAGCCGGGCTGCACCGCCGGCAGGACGATCTCGGCGAAGCCGGTGCGAGGCCCCGAGGCGAGCAGCCGGATGTCGCCGGCGATCTTGCCCAGATCCAGCGTCCAGGCCCGCACCGCCCCGCTCATCGTCGCGATGTCGCCCATGGACTGCATCAGCTGGATCCGGTCCTGGCCCTCCCGGAGGTCCATGCCGGTCATGGCGCGGAGCTGCTCCACCATGAGCCGGGGATACTCCGGCTCCGCGTTGAGCCCGGTGCCCACCGCGGTGCCGCCGATGTTGAGCTCCCGGAGCCACTCGCCCGCCTCGGCGAGCTTGGCGTGGTGGCGGACCACGGTGCGCCCGTACGCGGCGAATTCCTGCCCAAGGCGGATCGGGGTCGCGTCCTGCAGGTGGGTCCGCCCCGACTTGATGATGCCGTCGAACTCGCGCCCCTTGGCCAGGAAACTCCCGGCCAGCCCCTCCATCGCATCGAGCAGGAGCGGTAGCGTCGCCAGGGTCGCGAGCCGCATCGCGGTGGGGATCACGTCGTTGGTGCTCTGCGCCATGTTGACGTGATCGTTGGGATGCACCGGTGCGTAGGCGCCGCGCGCCGCGCCGAGCAGCTCGTTGGCCCGGTTCGCCAGCACCTCGTTACAGTTCATGTTGTGGCTGGTGCCCGCGCCGGCCTGGTAGACGTCCACCACGAACTGGTCGCGGTGCTGTCCGGCCAGGACTTCGTCGGCGGCGCGCACGATCGCATCGCCGAGCCGCGCCTCGAGCCGCCCGGTCTGCCGGTGGGTGAGCGCCGCCGCCTTCTTGATCCAGATCACCGCGTCCACGAACGCCGCCAGCGGGCGGAGCCCGGAAATGGGGAAGTTCTCAATCGCCCGGAGCGTCTGGATGCCGTAGAGCGCGTCGGCGGGGACCGGCTTCTCGCCGAGCGGGTCCTTCTCCGTGCGAAACGTCATGGCGAGGGGACGGTCACCGGTTGGCGGTTGTCTGGGAGGAGCTTCCATGCCCGAGAATTTCACGACGCCCGCCTTGCTGGCGACGTTCCGGAGCGACCAGGCCGCGAAGCTGGAGCTCGCGCGCGGCGCCACCATGCTCGTGGGGCTCAACTGCTTCGAGCCGGGCCAGGCGCAGAGCGTCCACTCTCATGGCGGGGCGGACAAATTCTACTTCATCATTTCGGGAAACGCGAGCATGGTCGTAGGAGGGGAGGCCCGCGATGCCGGCCCGGGAACGCTGATCTGGGCGCCGGCCGGAGTCCCCCACGGGGTCGAGCGGGCTCACGAGCGCACGGTAATGCTGGTCGGAATCGCGCCACCGCCCCACGGCTGAGGCGTCCCCGCGGGCGTCTCGCCGGGGCTATACCGCCGCTCCGGTGAGAAACGGATTGGTCCGCCGCTCCCGCCCGATCGTCGTGGCGGGGCCGTGCCCCGGGTGGACCACGGTCGCGTCGGGCAGGGTGAGCAGCTCCCGCCGGATGCTCCCGATCAGGGTGTCGTAGTCCCCGCCCGGCAGATCGGTCCGCCCGATCGAGCCCTCGAACAGCGCGTCCCCGCCCAGGACAACGCCGGCCCCCACGAAACAGACGTGGCCCGGGCTGTGCCCCGGGGTATGGCGAACCTCCAGCTCCACGCCGCCCACCCGGAGCAGCTGGCCGTGGCGGAGCGCCACTTCCGGCGCCGGAGGAGCGGAGAGCCAGAGCCCGAACCAGAGGCCCTGCTGGGGGAGGTTTTGGTAGAGCGGAAGGTCGTCGGGATGCAGGTGGACCGGCGCGCCGGTCTCCTCCCGCACGGCGCCGACCCCGCTGATGTGGTCGATGTGGGCGTGGGTGATCCAGATGGCGCTGATCGTCCGGCCCAGCCGGCCAGCCTCCGCGAGAAAGCGCTCGGGCTCCTCGCCCGGGTCCACCAGCGCGGTATCGGGGTGGGCGGGATCGTAGACCAGGTAGCAGTTCTCCGCGAACTGCCCATTCGGTATGGGCACGATCTCGAGGGATGCCACCTCACGCCGCCCCGGCGACCGCCTTGGTCTTCCGCTCGGTGAGGTACTTCTCCACCGCGATCGCGGCCGTGGTCGCGTCGCCCACCGCGGTGGTCACCTGCCGGGTGAGCTGGGACCGGAGATCGCCCGCCGCGAACAGCCCCGGAATCGAGGTCATCATCCGGTCGTCGGTGACGACGTAGCCGGCGGCGTCGTGACGCACGTGCTCCTTGACGAGCCCGATGTTGGGCTTGAAGCCGATAAAGACGAAGCAGCCGGTGGCGTCGAGCCGCGAGCGGGCGCCGGTGACCGTATTCTCGAGCTCGAGGTGCGTGAGCCCTCGGGCGTCCCCCACCAGCTCCAGCACCCTGCTGTTCCAGATCACCTCGATCTTCGGGTTCGCGAACACCCGCTCCTGCAGCAGCCTCGAGGCGCGGAATTCGTCCCGGCGATGGATGATGAACACCTTCGACCCGTAGCGCGTGAGGTAGTCCGCCTCTTCCACCGCGGCGTCGCCGCCGCCCACCACGGCGATCGTCTCGCCCTTGAAGAAGGCGCCGTCGCAGACCGCGCAGTACGAGACCCCGCGCCCCGCGTACTCCAGCTCGCCCGGCACGCCGAGCTTGGTGGGCGTGCCGCCGGCGGTGAGGATGACGGTCGGCGCGATGTATTCGGTGCCGGAGCTGGTCGCGACGCGGAACGTGCCGTCGGGAACCCGGTGGATTCCCTCGACGTTCTCCTGCCGGATGTCCGCCCCGAACGCCTGGGCGTGCTTGGTCATCTCCTCGGCGAGCTTGGGCCCCAGGATGCTGGTGAACCCGGGGTAATCCTCCACCCTCTCGGTGTTGAGGAGCTCGCCGCCCGGGATCCCGCGCTCCAGCAGCACGGCGTTCAGCATGGCGCGGCCCGCGTACATGGCGGCGCAGAGGCCCGCGGGCCCGCCGCCCACGATGATGAGGTCGAACTGATGGTCGCTCATGACCCTGAAATATAGACCGCCGACTGCGGGGCTTCCTCCCGGTGTGCACCCTGCGCTCCCGGCCGCAGAACGCTCACCGCGCCGTGGCAGGCGGGCACCTTCCCGGCGATAACGCCCACGGGCCCTCCCGGGTTCCCGGCCGCGAGACTCAGCGCGCGGCCGGCAGGGATCCCGGCCGCCCCGATCATCGCGCCGCGCCACGCTCCGCGCGGTAGCGGTCCATGGCCAGGAGCCACACGGAGGGCACCGTCTGGGAGCCGAGCATCGCGTGGCCGGCGTCCGCTTCCCCTTCCCCATGCCAGTCGCTGCCGCCGGTCGTGAGGAGGCGAAGCGAGGTGGCGAGGGCCGAGAGCCGGGCGCGGGCATCCAGGGTATGTCCGGGATGGCGGATCTCCACCGCGTCGAGGCCCTCGGCCTGGAACGCCGTCAGCGCGGCGCGGGTCCCCCGCTCCTTGAGGTGGGCGGCGGAGACGATGCCGCCCACCTTGTGCACCAGCTCGGCTACCGCGCCAAAGGTGGGCAGCACCTTCTCCACGTAGGCCGGCCGTCCCCGGCCGAGCCATTGGTGGAACGCGTCGTCCACGGTGCTCACCTTGCCCCGCCGCACCAGCATGCGGGCGACGTGCGGGCGGCCCATCGCGGCGGTGCCCGTCTCCGCGGCGAGCTCGTCGAAGGAAACATCCACCCCCCACGCCTGGAGGCCCTCGACCATCGCCCGGGCGCGGCGCACCCGGTCCTCGCGGCAGCGCCGGAGGAACCCTTCAAGCTCGGGATCGTCCGGGGGAAGGAAGTAGCCGAGGACGTGCATCTCGCCCCAGGGGGCAGAGGTGGAGAATTCGCACCCGCTCACCACCCGGATGCCGGAGCGGGCGCCTTCGGCCTGGGCAGCCGGGACCCCGTCGGTGGTGTCGTGATCGGTAAGCGCAACGGCCTCGAGGCCGAGCTCGGCCGCGCGGCGCACCACCACGGCGGGCGGGAGCAGTCCGTCCGACGCGGTGGAGTGGAGGTGCAGGTCAATCGCGGCGGAAGCGGTCAGCGGCGATACTCCAGCTCGGGCGTGGTCCAGGACGGCTGCGAGAGGCGGAAGAGCTCCGCCAGCTCCGGACCGGAAAGCTGGGCGAGGGAGGTTTCCCGGTCCTTCGCGAGCCTGGGCGAGTACCGGATGAGCCGCTCCTCGTGCGGGGGGGGAGCGAGCCGGCGGAACCGGAGGGCGAACTCGTCCTTGGCGTACTGGGTGATCCGGCCCGCGGGCGAAGCCTCCCAGCGCTCGCCGTTCACCTCGAGAATGCGTCTCGGCATGTTGCGGCTCCTCCAGCGGGATCTCCTCCCGGACCACCCAGGCGGCATCGGCTCAGACCGCGTCCTCCGGGAACTCTTCCAGCCCGCGGCGGAGGTCGGCCAGGAACCGGTCGGCATCGGCGCCGTCCACGATCCGGTGATCGAACGACAGGGCGAGCATACCGGTGGTGCGGATCCCGATGCTGTCGCTGCCGTCGGGCCCGGTCACCACCGCGGGCCGCTTCCCGATCGCGCCGACCGCGAGGATCGCCGATTGGGGCTGATTCAGGACCGGCAGCCCCACGAAGGTCCCGAATACGCCGGGATTGGTGATCGTAAAGGTGCCCTTCTGGACCTCGTCCGGCGAGAGCTTCTTGCTCCGGGCCCGTTCGGCGAGATCGCCGATCGCGCGGGCGGTACCGAGCAGGTTGAGCTCGTCGGCCCGGCGGATCACCGGAACGATGAGCCCCCAGTCCAGCGCCACCGCGATGCCGACGTTGATGTCGCGACGGAAGACGGTGCTCTCACCCATGACGCACGCGTTGAGGACGGGATGCCTGCGGAGATGCTGCGCCACCGCGCTCGCGATGAAGGCGAGGAACGTGAGATTCACCCCGCGCTCGGTGTACCCGGCCTTCTTCCGGGCGCGGAGCCCGGCGATCCGGGTGAAATCCACCTCGATCAGCGAGTAGACGTGCGCCGAAACCCGGCGCGACATGATCATGTGATCGGCGGTGAGCTTGCGGATCCGGGACCAGGGCTCGACCCGGTCCCCCTCCCACGGCTCGACCGCCGGTCCGGGAACGACCCGAACGCCGGGACCGACGGTGAGGTCGGGCACCGCGGCTGGACGGGCGGAGGGCTGAGCGGCGGGACGGCCGCCGGACTCCGGCACCGCGACCGCCGCTCCGCCGGCATCGAGGAACGACAGCACGTCGTTGCGGGTTACCCGCCCCGCGAGACCGGAGCCCGGGATCGTGGTGATGTCGAGGTTATGCTCCGCGGCGATCTTCCGGACCAGCGGCGTGGATTTCCGCCGCAGCCGCTCCTCCAGGGTTTCCCCCACCGGCTGGGGAGAGGCGGCGGGGCGGCCGCCGGCCGGCTCGCTTCGCGACGGGGGGGCGGCGGCCTGGACCGCGGCCGGAGCGGGTGCCGGCCGGGCGACCGGAGCGGGTGCCGGTGCCGGCCGCGCGACCGGAGCGGGTGCCGGCGTGGGCTTGGCCGGCGCGGCGGCCGGTTGGGGCGCCGGCCGGGCCGGCGCGGGCGCCGCCGGCCCGGGAGCCACCGCGGCCGATGCTTCCGTCTCCAGCCGGGCGACCACCGTCTGTACCGGCACCGTCTGGCCTTCCGGCACCAGAATCTCGGCGAGCACGCCGGCCTGCGGCGCGGGAATCTCCGCGTCCACTTTGTCGGTGGAGATCTCGAAGATCGGCTCGTCGCGCTTGACCGGGTCGCCGACCTTCTTGAGCCATTTCGACAGGGTGCCCTCGGCGATGGACTCGCCCATCTGGGGCATGACGACGTCTATCTTGGCCATTCTAGGCTCCGCGTGAAGTCGGAAAGACGGAAGGACGGAAGGACGGAAGGTCCGTCCCGTCCCCCCACTGTCCGTCATTCCGTCTTTCCGTCATTCCGTCTAGTACCCCGCCAGCCACCGCGCCGCCGCGACCACGTCGTCCGCCTGCGGCAGCACGAAATCCTCGAGCGTCGGGGCGTAGGGAAGCGGCACGTCGTGCGCGCACACCCGGCGGACCGGCGCGTCGAGCCACTCGAACGCGAGCTCGTTGATCCGCGCGATGATCTCCCCGGCCGCGCCGCCGGTCCGGGTGTCCTCGTGCACGATCAGGACCCGGTTGGTCTTTCTCACCGTCGCCACGATCGCCTCGTCGTCGAGCGGGAGCAGGGTCCGGAGGTCCACCACCTCCACCGAGAGTCCATCCTCCCGCTCCAGCCGCTCCGCCGCCTCGAGCGACTTCCACAGCATCGCCGACCAGGTCACGATCGAGAGATCCCTGCCCTCTCGGGCGACCGCCGCCCGGCCGATCGGCGTGACGAGCTCCTCCCCTTCCGGCAGCCGCTCCTTGATCCGCCGGTAGAGGTACTTGTGCTCAAGATACAGCACCGGGTCCTCGTCCCGAATGGCCGCCTTGATCAGCCCCTTCGCGTCCCGGGCGGTCGCCGGGGCGACGATCTTGAGGCCGGGAGTGTGGAGGAACGCGGCCTCGGGCATCTGGGAGTGAAACGGGCCGCCGCGCACGTACCCGCCCGAGGGTCCGCGCACCACCATCGGGGTCGGGAGCCCGGCCCGGTAGCGCGCGGTCGCCACGTAGTTGGTGAGGATCGAATAGGCGCACGACAGGAAATCAATGAACTGCATCTCGCAGACCGGGCGGAGCCCCATGTGCGCCGCGCCGGCCGCCGCGCCGACGATCGCGGTCTCCGCGATCGGCGTGTCGATCACCCGCTCGGCGCCGAAGCGCTGCTGGAACCCCTCGGTCACCTTGAACGCGCCACCGTAGGCGCCGATGTCCTCGCCGAGCAGGAAGACCCGCTCGTCGCGCGCCATCTCCTCGCCGATCCCCTCGCGGATCGCCTCGAGGTAGGTGATCTCAGGCATTCGGCCTCCGGTACCACAGCAGCTCGGCGCGCGGCGGATCGGCCACCACGTCGTCGAGCGCCGAGAGCGGCTCGGGGAGCGGCTCGTTTTCGCAAATCGCAAGCGCGGCGTCGATCTCCTTCGTGACCCGCTCGTCCAGCGCGCCGAGCTCCTCCGTGCTGGCCCAGCCGCTCTCGGTGAGGCGGCGGACGTAGCGGTCCACCGGATCGTTTGCCGCCCAGGCCAGGAGCTCCTCCTTCGGCTGGTAGGACTGGTTGTCGTGCTCGGCGTGGCCCTTGCGCCGGTAGGTGAGCAGCTCGATGAGCGTGACCCCGCCGCCCGCGCGGGCCCGCTCGACCGCCTCTCTGGTCGCCTGGTAGACCGCCACGACGTCGTTGCCGTCCGCCTGGGCGCCCGGCACGCCGTAACCCGCGGCCTTCTCGACCAGGTGTTTCACCGCGGTCTGCCTGGAGAGCGGCGTGGAGTAGGCGTAGCCGTTGTTCTCCGCGATGACGACCAGCGGAAGCCGCTGCACCGCGGCGAAGTTCATGCCCTCGTGGAAGGCGCCGGTGCTCATCGCGCCGTCGCCCACGTACACCAGGCCGACCCGCTGCTCCCGGCGCATTCGGAAGGAGAGGGTGATCCCGGCCATCACCGGCACCATGTCGCCCAGGTGGGAGATCTGGCCGATGAAGCCGCGCCGGAGATCGTTGAAATGGATGTTGAGCTCGCGGCCCCGGGTGGGGCTCTCCGCCTTGGCCATGTACTGGCGGAGGACCTCGAGCGGCGTCGCGCCCTGGACCAGCATCGAGCCGAGGTTGCGGATGAGCGGCGCGAGGATGTCGCCCTTCGAGCGATCCAGCGCGAACGCGCTTCCCACCGCGTCGGCCTCCTGCCCGAGCGAGCGGAACAGCCCGCCGATGACCCTGGTCTGGCGATAGAGGTTGACCAGCTTCTCCTCGAGCGAGCGGGTGAGCCGCATCCAGTAGTACAGCTCGTGCAGCTGGGCGCGGGTGAGTCCGGCGGCCAGAGCGGGCGCGGCGGAGCTGGAAGCGGTCGAGGTCATCGCCGGGGAGTGAGGGCGCAAGCGACGGGCGGGTTAAAGATTTGGCGCCGGCGACGAGGAGTCAAGCGGTACAGGGTCAGCGGGCGCGGTCGAGCGCCTCCCGCACCCGCCGGAGGACCTCGGTCCGGGTGTAGGGCTTGGGAAGGAAATCGAGCCCGGATTCCAGCACGCCCCGGTCAACGATGGCGTCCTCGGTGTGGCCGGACACATAGAGGACCGGGAGTCCCGGCCGGTCGGCATCGAGCCGGCGGGCCACCTCGCGTCCGTTCATCCTCGGGAGGACGACGTCCGTCACCAGGAGCTGGATCGCCCCCGGGTGCGCGCGCGAGAGCGCCAGGGCCTCGTCCCCGTCCGCCGCGGCCAGCACGCGGTAGCCCTGCTGCGCGAGCAGCCGCTGCAGGAGGACGCGGACCTGGGGCTCGTCCTCGACCACCAGCACCGTTTCCGACCCACCGGCGGCGGGGAGGGCTGCGGCTTCGCCGGGCTCCGGCTCGGGGGACTGGCTGACGTGGGGGAGCAGAATCCGGAACGTCGTTCCCCGCCCCGGCGCGCTTGCCACCGTGATGTGGCCGCCGCTCTGCTTGATGATGCCGTAGCAGGTGGCGAGCCCGAGTCCGGTGCCGGAGCCCGCTTTCTTGGTGGTGTAGAACGGCTCGAAGGCCCGGAGCACCGTTTCGGGGTCCATCCCGTTCCCGGTGTCGCGAACCAGGAGCTCGACGTAGTCGCCCGGGCAGAGCTCCTGCCCCGGTGGCAGGGTGTCGGGTCCGAGGGCGAGATTGCGCGCCTCGATGGTGAGCCGGCCGCCGCCGGGCATGGCATCGCGCGCGTTGATCGCGAGATTCACCAGCACCTGCTCCAACTGGCCGGGGTCGACCCGCACCCGGCCCAGGGCGGGCCCCAGGGCGATGGTGAGATGCACGTCCGCGCCGAGCAGCCGGCCGAGGAGGTTCTCCATCGAGCGGGCGAGGCGCTCGAGATCCACCACCCTCGGCTTTGCGATCTGCTGCCGCGCGAACCCCAGGAGCCGACGGGTGAGCTCCGCCGCCCGGCGCGCGGCTCGCTCGACCTGCTCGAGGTCGGCATCGGGACGGAGTCCGGCGGCGAGGTCGGTGCGGGCCGCCTCGAGGTACCCGAGGATCGCCGTGAGGATGTTGTTGAAGTCGTGGGCGACTCCGCCGGCAAGACGCCCGATCGATTCCATCTTCCGGGCCTGGAGCAGCTCGTCCTCGAGCCGGAGCCGCGCGGAGATGTCGCGGTAGATCGCATAGGTGCCGTGCCGCCCCTCCGCGACCCGGACCGGGAAGCCGAGCACCGAAACCGGAATCTCCCGGCCGTCCCGGTGGCGCCGCACCGTCTCCTCGCTGACCTGGTCACCGCTCAGCAACCGCTCCGCGAAGCTCTTGCCCTCGCCCCGGCGCTCCTCCGGCACCACCAATTCGTCGAGGTCGCGGCCCCGGATCTCCTCGAGCCGGTAGCCGAAAAGCCGGGTGAACTCACCGTTCACCCGGACCACACGGTCCCGCTCGTCGGTGATCACGATGGCTTCGGGAGCACCCTCGAAGAGGCCGTCGAGGTAGGCCTGGCGCTCCCGGAGGGCCTCGGTGGCACGGCGGGACTCGCTGATGTCCCTCACGAAACCGCTGAACTCCGGGGCGGGGCCGGTGCGCGTCACCGTGATGGCGAGCTCCACCGGGAACTCGCTCCCGTCCCGGCGCAGCGCGGTGATCTCGATCCGCCGGCCCAGGACGTTCGCTTCGCCGGTCGCGAGGAACCGCGCGAGCCCGCGCAGGTGAGCCTCCCGGTGGACGGGTGGAACGATCGTCTCCGCCAGCGTCCGGCCCAGCACCTCGTGCTCGCGCCAGCCGAAGATCGCTTCGGCCTGGCCGTTCCAGCCGGTGATCCGGCCGGCGCCGTCCATGCTGATCACCGCGTCGAGGGCGTTGCCGAGGATGGCACGGAAACGACGCTCGCTCACCGCGGCATCGCCGGCGGCCCCGACCCGGGACCGCCGTCCGAGCACCCAGCCCAGACCGAGGGCGGCGAACGCGATGAGCGCGGGAACGGCGGCGCTCAGCGGCACGCGCGCTCCCCAGGCGTCGGGATCACGGAATCGGCTTGCGAGAGGCTCGGGAGCAAATCGAAACCCGGCGCGGTGACGTCAAGCGACGGGGTCCGGGCTCAGACGTGCCCGAGCAGCAGCTCGAGGCGGTGGCGCAGCTCACCCAGGGTTTTCGACTTGAACGCGCTCTTGGTCTCCTCGAGAACCCGGATGGTCTCCCGCACGGCTTCCAGCAGCTGCGCGCCGCGGGGGCAATTCATCAGCTGGCAGGGGTGCTCCTCCACCGAACGACCGGAGAGCGCCCGGCCCAGCTGGTCCAGATCGGTGAGCGAGCCCATCACGTTGCGGAGCGTGAGCGAGAGGAACGCGTCCACGGCCGGCCCGGGCAGCGCCGCCCCGCCGCGCTGCACGCTGGTGACGGTCTCGAACTCCAGGCGCCACTCCCGGAGCCGCCGCTCGGCGCTCTCCAGCGCGCGGTAGGAGCGGAAGCGCGCCACCGCGCTCTCCACCCGGGACAGGAGATCGGGGAAGACCACCGGCTTGACCAGGTAGGCGGCGACCGGCAGCTCGATGCAGGCGATGGCGGAGCGGACCGAGGGATAGCCGGTGAGGATGATGACCGGCAGCCCGCCGCTCGATGCCGCGATCCGGCGCACCAGCTCGAGGTCGGAGTTTCCCGGCATCTCGAGGTCGGTGATGAGCAGGTCGAAGCCGTCGGACGCGCGGGCGAGGGCCTCCTCGCCGTCGGCCACCGTCTCGCATTCGAAGCCCTCGCGGCGGAGCAGGTCCGCGGTGGAGCTCAGGAAGGTGGCCTCGTCGTCGGCGAGCAGAATCCTGCCCCGCGCGCTCACTCGGCCACTCCGGCCGCCCGTTCCGCCATGGGGATATGCACGATGAACTCGGCGCCGCCGTCCGGCGGACTGGCGATTTCGATGGTGCCGCCCAGCGCCTGCACCGATCGCCGCACCAGCGAGAGGCCGATGCCCATGCCGCCGGTCGGGACCCCGCGGGCCTTCGAGCTCACGAAGGGTTCGAAAATCCGGGCTTGCGCCTCCACCGGAATGCCGGGACCCTCGTCCCGGACCCGCAGCACGAATTCCGCGTCGGTGGCGGCGACCTCGACGGTGACGGTCCCGCCGGGCGGCGACGCCTCCACGGCATTCTGCACCAGGTTGTACACCGATTGCCGGAGCACCGATTCCGGCACCCGGGCGAACGCGGGCGCCGCTTCCAGGTTGGCGCGGATCCGGACCCCCGACTGGCGATTCACCTGCTCGAGGAACGCCACCGCGTCCCCGATGACGGTCCGCACCCCGGCCGGTCCGGTGCCGTTGGAATCGGGCCGGTAGGTTTCGTACAGCTGCCGGGTCACGTCGGCGATCCGCTCGATCTCCCGCTCGATCGCCCCGACGTAGGCGTAGTGCGGGTGGCTGGGGGAAATCGCGTCGCGGAGGAGCAGGAACGAGTTCTGGATCCCCGCGAGCGGGTTGTTGATCTCGTGGGCGACCCGCGCCGCGAGCCGCCCCATCGTGGTGAGCGTCTCCACCTCGCGGAGCTCGTTTTCGGCGCGGCGCCGGGCCGTGATGTCGCGGCCTTCGGCGAGGAGCTGCACCACCCGTCCCTCGGCGTCCCGGATCGGCTTCACCGAGAAGTCCAGCACCATGCGCTGCCCGGCGCCGTGCTCGATTTCCACCTCGTGCTTGACGATCTCTCCCTCCCGGGCCTCGCGGCAGGCCGCCCGGATCCGCTCCGCCTCCTCCACTGTCGGCCACCAGCCGGCCCGCCAGAACTCGGTGCCCCGAAGCTTCTCGATGGTCACTTCCGGCCCCAGGGCCGCGAGCGCGGTCGGGTTGGCCTCGAGCACGCGTCCCTCCAGGTCGAGCAGCCCCTGGAACTGGTAGGCGCTGTCGAAGATCGCCCGGAACCGCCGCTCGCTGTGATCGCGCTCTTCGTCCACCCGGCGGCGCTCGCTCACGTCGCCGCTCACCCCGAGCATGAGGATCGGGGTCCCGTACGGCCCCCGCTCCGCCACGTGCCCCCGGTCCACCCGCCAGTGCCACTCCCCGGAGGCGTCGAGCACCCGGTACTGGGCCTCGAAGGCGGTGGTGCGCCCTTCGAGGTGGGCCAGCAGCAGCGCCTCGACCCGCCGGCGGTCGTCGGGATGGATCAGCTCGGTCCAGCGTCCGCGGCGAAGCTCCTGGCCCGACGCGGCGGACTGCATTTCCGGCGCCACCGAAGAGCCGACCGGAACTTCCCACGACCAGGCCCGATCCATGGAGCGCCCCAGCGCCAGGCTCAGGCGGGCCTGCTCGGCGGTGCGGGCGTTGGCCTTGACCGTCCGCCCGAGCTGGAGGCTCACCGCCAGCAGCCCGCTCACGAACAGGCCGAAGGCCAGCACCAGCTCCGGCAGGTCCGAGAGCGCCCGCTCCCGGGTGGCGGCGGTGGGCCACACGGCGACGTCCCAGGTCATGTCGTCGAGCCGCATCGAGGACTGCCGCACGCGCTCGCGGAAGTCCTCGGGCGGGGTGTCCGAGGCGACCAGTGTCTGGCCCCGCCAGGCGACGCTCCGATGGTAGCCGCTGATCGAGTCGCTCACCACGGTGGCGAGCAGCTGATTCACCCGGACCAGGGCGATGACGAAGCCGGGACACTGCTCCAGGTCGCAGTGCGGCACCGCCATGGCGAGGGTGTGGGCCGAATCCGCGATCGAGAAGTGCCGGATCGAGCCCGAGCTCTCGAGGCTCGGCCGCGGGACGGCCATCACCTGCATGCCGAGCTGGGTGCCGAGGGTGGGCGATTCCGTCGGCTGGGGCACGATGACCTGCTCGGTCCCGTTGCTCCGCACCCACGCGATGGCGCTCATCCCCGGGATCGAATTGACCACCCCCTCGACGTAGCGCAACCAGCGCGGGGAGCCCACCGTCGCGGTCGAGGAAAACCAGGCCACCCGCCAGAGCGCGAGGTGCACCCGTCCCATCTCCTCACTCGCCTTGACCTGCACCGCGCGCGCCGTGGCGTCGAGCAGGGCCTGCTCGTCGTCGCGCTCCCCCTGGATCAGGGCCCGCCAGAGGAAGAGCACGGCGGTGAGGCTCGCGAGCCCCGCCGCGACCGGGATCCAGCCGGGGTAGGTCTCCGGCGTCCAGTCGCGACTCCACGCGGACGAGGCGAGGCAGAGCCCGATGCTGAGGAGCCCGACCGTGTCCTGCGGGCTCGAGCCCACGACCGGTCCGAATTGCACGCTGGGGGAAAGACCCAGAAGCTGCCCGGCGAGCAGCGCGAGGTTGAGCGCGACCAGCGTCGAGCCCACCACGCCCACCACGAACGCTGCACCGGGCGCGCGCAGTCCGGACACCACGGTCGCGAGCGCGGCCCCGGCCAGCACCAACCCCAGTGCGGCCGCCACCGAGAGCGGCTGGGTGCCCGGAACGGGGAGGCCGAAGTTCGGCCGCGGCTGGAAGAGGAGCACCGCGCGATCGAGACCGGTGTCGAGGCCGGTCGCGAGCTGGATCAGCTCGAACGCGCCGAGGCCGATGGCCACCGCCGCGCCGATCAGGGCCACGCGGCGCCTCCCGCCGTCCATGGCGAGGGAGGCGATGCCGAGGGCAAACAGACCCACGGCCGCCGCCGGCCGGAGGGGGGGTCGGCTCAGGAAGGGCTGGACCAGCACCCGGATTCCGAGCACCCAGCCCACCACTCCCGCGACGGCCAGGAGAATCAACAACCACCCGGTGACGGCCCATGGGCCTCGCCACCGGAGGAGCGCCGCCTGCAGTCTGGTCGGCTCGAGTGGACGCATTACGGTTCCCCGTCCCGCAGGAGCGCAGGAGCCCGATGAGACGACGAAAGGCACGAGTCATTCCCCGGCATGCGGGAGATTACTCGTGCCTTCAACGGGCGGACACCGATCTTGCCGCTCGCCAAGGGGACCCCGCAGGCAAGAGGGTCGCTTGACCCGGGCCCGGCGCCTGCTCGGTGATGTTATCCGGCCACCAGTGATTCCGCAAGCGCATGGCGGGGCGCGGCGCGGTCCGGACGTCGAGCGGCTTCCGTCCGGGGGTTGCGCGAGAGCCGCGCGGCTTGTAGTGTAGGACAACGGCGCTTTCGACTTGAGCGCCGTCCTCGTCGGATGGGGCAATGGCCCCGTCAGTCGGAGGCGCCACCCGCATCGGGCGCGGGGCGGCGCCTTTTGTTTTTCCCGCGGCGACGCGGGACATCGCCCGGGGCTCGCGCTGGCTGGCGGGCCGCCCAGTCGAACGAAGCGATCGGCTTCGGAAGTCGAGGGCGCGGTGCGGCCCCCCACAGGGGGCGGCTCGCGCCCGTTTTGCGTCCGGTGCCGGACGCTCGGGCGTCGTTGGGAGATCGAGGACAAGTCACCATCCGTGAGGTGTACCCATCGCCGCCGGCGGTGGAGACGCCTCCGGGCGCCCGGAAGAGGGGAGAGGTACATGCCACTCGAAGCGATGGAAGATCTGCTCCTGGATCAGCTGCGGAGTCTCTACCAGGCCGAACGGCAGCTCGTCGCCGCGCTGCCGAGGCTGATCGTGCAGACCACCTGCGCGCCGCTCCGCCAGACGCTCGCCGATCACCTCGAGGAAACCGAGCGACAGGTGGCGCGCCTCGATCGGGTGTTCGAAACCCTGGACCACAATCCGCGGGGCGGACGCTGCCGCACCGTGGAGGGACTGGTGGAGGATGCCGCCGAGATCGTACGCCGGAGCACTCGGGGCGGAGTCATGGACGCGGCGATCATCGCCAGCGTGCAGCGCATCGAGCATTTCGAGATCGCGGCGTACGGCTGCGCCATCGCCTGGGCGAAGCAGCTCGGCCTGACCCCGATCTCGAGCGTCCTCAGCGAGTCGCTGGTTGAAGAGAAAAACGTCAACGACAGCCTGACCCGTATCGCGGAGGAGGAAGTGAATGAGCAGGCGGTCCACGCGGGAGTCGCGCACCGCTAGCAGCGAGCAGTAACGGCCGGCACAGGAAAAAAGGATAGGCCCGGACGGCTCGTTCCCCACCCTTGCGAGACGTCCGCCCTTCCGCCGCTCACCAGACCTCCCCGGTCAGTGGGCGGCGGGGCCTATTCTCCTGCCGCCCCGCACCATCGGGCGGCGGTCGGAAGCAGGGACCGGAACCGGCATTCATCCAACCGAAGCCTGCCGACCCGAAGAGCGCGAAGACTGAGCAGAAGACCGGGCCCCCGGAGGGGACGGGGCTGCTGGTGGAAGACGACGGGGCTGCTGGTGGGGGAGAATTGCGCGGCTGTGGGTCGCTCCGGACCCGAGGCGGAAGGAGGAGCGACGGCTCGCCGCCGGGCCGCCGCCTCCTGCTCCCTCCTCTCCCCCGGAAGGGGACCGCCGGCTGCTATGGATTGGCGCCGAGCGGTTTGAGCTCGCCGCAGGAGACGAGGGTCTTGCTTCCCTTGGCGGGGGTGTCCATCGCGCCGGCGGCACCTTCCCCACCGGCCTTCGCGGGTTTATGCACCTGAATCGTGAATGGCGAGCCCGCCGCGGGTGGCGCGATCGGGAGCGTCACCATGGATTCGGCCGTGCCGCCCGTGCCGGGGCGCAGCTCGGGATAGCTGGTTTCGGAGCCGACGATGCTGCCCGCCTCCGAGCATTTGCCGGTATGCATGTGCCAGGCGAGCGCGACGTCCGGCGTGGCGCCGCGGACCGAAACCGTGAATCGGGTCGAATCGGCCCCCTTGGCTTCGACGGACGCGGTCCCCGAGATCTTGGAGCCGTTCTGCGGCGACAGGGTCGCCGACCATTTCGCGTCCGAGCTTACGCCAAGCAGGTACGTGGCCGAAAAGAGAGCAGCAGCGATGCCTTTCAACATGAGTCCTCCTCCTCCTGGAGGTGTTGGCACACCGGGGCACGCGGGCGGCGTCGGCGCCCCACAAAAAAGATTAGGCGCGAGCCATCCCCGCACGGGGGTGAAATCGCGCCTCCGATGGGGTGGGTCTCTCTCCCACCCACCGAGGGGGGCCCGGGACTCGCCCGAGCCAGTCTAACCCTCGCTGTCACATTAGCAGCGGGTGCACCGCCGGGCAAGGATCGCCCGCCGGCCGGCGCTCGGAGGGACCGGAAATCCGCCGCCCGGGCTGGGGCAAGGCCGGTACCCGGCTAGTACGCCCCTCGCAGGGAGTGGCCGGGCTCGGCCAGGGTGTGCACGACCGAAAGAAACCGCTTGGCGAGCTTGTCGAGCTCGCTCTCCCCGGGCTGATTGGTCTCGACCGTGACCAGGGTGTAATGCCCACCCTCGGCCTCCGCGGTGACGCTCAGCTCGCCGATGGCCCCGGCGAACCGGCGCCGCCGAGGTGCCTCCTCGGTGGGCGCCAGGCGACCCCCGAAAAAGGCGGCCGCCCGGGCGATCACCAGGTCGGGGGAGAGGGAGGTACGGTGGAAGTACTTCACAAGGGCGTCCTACTCCTTTCCGTATTCGTAGTACTCGACGCCCAGGTGCGTGATCTGCTCCTCGCCCATCAGGTACCGCAGCGTGTTCTTGAGCTTGGTGTGCTGGATGAACAGGTCGTGCTCGGGGTAGAGCCCCGGCGCGGCCTGGGGACTCTTGAAGTAGAAGGAGAGCCACTCCTGGATCCCGGACATCCCGGCCCGCTGCGCGAGATCGAAGAACAGGGCCAGGTCCAGCACCAGCGGTGCCGCGAGGATCGAGTCGCGGCAGAGGAAATCCACCTTGATCTGCATCGGGTACCCGCACCACCCGAAGATGTCTATGTTGTCCCATCCCTCCTTGTTGTCGCCGCGGGGCGGGTAGTAGTTGATCCGCACCTTGTGGAAGAGATTCCCGTAGAGCTCGGGATAGAGCTTCGGCTGCAGGATGTACTCCAGCACGCCGAGCTTCGACTCCTCCTTGGTCTTGAAGCTCTCCGGGTCGTCCAGCACCTCGCCGTCACGATTGCCGAGGATGTTGGTGGAGTACCATCCCGAGACGCCCAGCATCCGCGCCTTGAACATCGGCGAGAGGACGGTCTTCACCATGGTCTGGCCGGTCTTGAAGTCCTTCCCGCCGATCGGGGTCTTCCGATCGAGCGCCAGCCGCTCCAGCGCCGGGGTATCCACCGTGAGGTTCGGCGCGCCGTTGGCGAACGGCACCCCCTCCATGAGGGCCGCCCAGGCGTAGAGCATCGAGGGCGGCACCGTGGCGTCGTTGGCGTCCATCGCCTTCTCCAGCGCGGCGAGCGACTGGTGGGCCGGCCCCGGGATGATGAAGATCTCGGTCGAGGCGCACCAGATCAGCACCAGCCGGTCGCAGCCGTTCCGGGTCTTGAAGTCGCGGATGTCCTTCCGGATCGCCTCGGCCAGCTCGCGCTTGGTCTTCCCCTGCTTGACGTTGGTGCCGTGGAGCCGCTTGACGTAGTGCTGGTCGAACACCGCCGGCATCGGCTGGATGGCGGCGAGGAAGTCCCGGACCAGCTCGACATGCTCGTGCTTGTCGAGCACCCCGCACTTGAGGGAGGCGGCGTAGCCGTCATCCGGGATCGGGTCCCAGGCGCCGAACACAAGGTCCTCGAGCCGGGCGAGCGGCACGAACTCCTTGATGAGCGGCATCCGCTGCTCGGTCCGCTTGCCCAGCCGGATCGTGGCCATCTGGGTCAACGACCCGAACGGCTTGGCCTTGCCGCGGCGTGCGAGCTCGACACCGGCGATGAAGGTGGAGGCCACCGCGCCCAGACCCACGCAGAGCACCCCGAGCTTTCCCGTCGCGGGAGCGATGG
>DASYRI010000259.1:0-9025 GCA_036004545.1 Gemmatimonadales bacterium | reverse complement strand
GAGGTGCGCGTTGGCTGGATTGGTGGCCGGCAGGTGCAGGCTGTCCTGAATCCGGTGCCACAGCTCGTGGACGAAGAGCACCCCCCGCTCCACCGAGTCTTCGGCCGGCGGCCACAGCACCATCGCCCAGGTGCGGCCGCCCCACTTGAAGGCGGTGTTCGCCACATTCTCGGCGGGCGGAAGCGTGGCCGCAAAGAACCCGCCGAGCGGATGGAGCCTGGCTTCGAAATCGGCAGAGTCGGCCAGCACGCTGCGGGTGCCGGGATCCACGAACAGCAGCGGTCCGCCGAGCGACCGGCCCCACAGGCGGCCCGCATCCCGCGACGTGAGGGCCGAGGCCTGGGCGAAATGCCGGCGGGCCTGTGCGGTGTCAATCGCGGGCGCCGGCGGACTCTGCGCGGCGGCGGGACCGGGGAGCAGAAGCCGTCCGGCGAGCAGGCCCGCCAGGAGAAGAGGACGCGGCATTACGGGATGGATGCGCCCGAGCCGCCGATCGTTGCCCGGCGACCCGCTCAGGGGGCGCAGCCTTCGCGCCGCCGGGTGTCGGCGATGTCGATGATCCGCCAGCCCTCCGTGGTCCTGACCAGGTGGAACGTATCCACGCCGCAGTGCGAGAGTTGCTCGCCGAGGTAGAACGAATACTCCGTCCACACCGACGCCAAGCCGCCGTCCACTTTGACCACCGGGTTTCGCAGCCGCTCGTCGAGGAGCGCGCCCGGCCGGGCGGTGGGCACGCCCGCGAGCCAGGCCGCCGGCGATTGGATCGTGACCGTCGGCGCGCCGTCCTTCACCCCGGCGGAGATCAGCCGGGCGTCGGGGTGCAGCGTCGCGTGCATCTTCGCCGTATCCCGTGCCCGCATACCGTCGAAGAGCCGCTGCACCACCCCCAGCACCGCCTGCTCGTCGGCCTGGGCGTGGAGTGGGGTGGCCGCGAGGGGCAAGAGCATCACCGCGGGCAGGAGGATCGCGCGCATAGGGCACTCCGGCTGTGGGGATGAGCTTGAGCAGCGACCGTCCCGTTCCAGCCGGCTCCCGGCAAGCGCCGGTGCGGGAAGCCGACTGGTTCGGTCATTTCGATCCGGGACTCGGGGCGCGGCGCGCCGGATCGGCCAGCATCCGCTCGGTGAAATCCATCCGCTCGGCCAGCTCTGCGACCTCGCGGCGCAGCGCCTCCACCTCGTCGAGCAGCTCGTGCGGCACCCCGGCCGCGAGGGCGGTCGCATCCGCCGGATCCCAGAGCGACACCCGCCGGCCGTCGGCGTCGCGGAACTCGCCGCTCGCGATCGTGATCACGTCGTACAGCCACCAGAGCCCCAACCCGCCGAAGGTGAAAAGCTGCAGGATTCCGGTGCCGATCTTGCCCACATAGAACCGGTGGGCGCCGAACACGCCGAGGAGGACGCAGAGGGGGAGGGCTACGGCGCGGGACTTCTCGGAGGGGGAAGTGGCCATGGGGGAGAGCTTATCACCCTCCCCCGGATTGTCCAAATCGCTCGCCGTCAGCCAGCGCCGGCGGGAGACTCTCCTCCCGCCACCTCCCGCCCGATTTCGACCACCTTCCGAACCAGCAGATCGAAATCGTCCCGGACGCTCCGGTGATTGGTGATCGCCACCCGGATCGCGAACCGGCCGTGGAGCACGGTCGCCGAGGGCACCGCGATCCCCCGCTCCTGAAGCCGCATCAGGATTTCGCGATTGAGCCCGTCCAGCTCCTCCCCCTGACCCCTGACCCCTGCCGCCTGACCCCTGTACCGGAAGCAGACGATGTTGAGCGGCACCGGCGCCATGAGCTCGAGCTCCGCATGCCGGTGCACCAGGCCGGCGAGGTAGTTCGCCTGGGCGACGTTCTGCTCGATGAGCCGCGCGAACTTCGCGACCCCGTGCTCCTTGAGGAGGAGCCATACCTTGAGTCCGCGGAACTCGCGGGAGAGCTCCGGGCCCAGAGAACCCGGATCGTGGTCGTTGGGCGCGGCGCCACGCTCGAGCCGCGCCAGATAGGACGCCTGGGTCGCGAACGGCCGCCGATGTGCCTCCCGGTCGCGGACCAGCACGGCGCCCACGTCGTACGGCATGTAGAGCCACTTGTGGAGGTCGAACGCGATTGAATCGGCCTCCGCCATGCCGCGGACCACCGGGCGGAGCCGGTCGGAGAGCGCGGCCAGCGCCCCGAACGCGCCGTCCACGTGGAACCAGAGCCGCTCGCGGCGGCACAGCTCGGCCAGCGCCGTGAGGTCGTCCGTCGCGCCGGTGTTGACGGTGCCGGCGTTGCCCACCACGCAGAACGGCTTGCGACCCGCCGCGCGGTCCTCGGCGATGGCGCGCCGCAAGGCATCCAGGTCGAGGCGGAATTCCGGGTCCACCGGGACGGAGCGGAGCCCGCTCCGGCCCAGGCCGAGGAGCCGCACCGCCTTTTCGACCGAGTTGTGGGTTTCGCTCGAGGCGTACAGCCGGAGCGGCGCCGCCTCTGCCGCGACGCCCCGCTCCACGCTCCCGGGTAGAGCCGCATCGCGGGCCGCGGCGATGGCCACGAGGTTGGCCACCGAGCCGCCGGTCACCAGCACACCGCTTGCCTCGGCGGGGAATCCCAGCATCGTCTTGCACCACTCCAGCACCTGTCCCTCGACGTGCGGCGCGCACTGGTGCCCGCCGCCGGCGTTGGTGTTGATCACCGCCATCGCCAGCTCGGCGAGGGCGGCGCTCGGGGTGCCGGTGCCGTTCACCCAGCCCCAGAACCGGGGGTGGACGTTGCCCCAGGGATAGGGCAGAACCTGGGTGCGAAAATCCTCCCAGGCGCGCTCCAGCCCTGCCCCCTCGACCGGCAGGGAAGACCTGAGCGCGGCGCGGATCTCGGGCGGCACCGGCTGCCACACCGGGCGATCCCGCAGAGTGCGAAGCCAGTCCAGCAGCTCGTCGAGCACCCGGTGTCCATGGGCGCGAAGCTCTTCCCAGGAGGCGGGGTCGAGCGATTCCTCGGCGGGGTCGGTCACGCGGATCTCCTCTTGCGGCGGCGGCGCGGGCGGTGGAAGATACCCGCGGACACCGCTCTCCACTTTCGCTCCCGCCGACCGGGCACGTCATGCCGCTCCTCGTCGCTTTGCTGCTGGCCGCCGCCTTCGTTCCGGCGCATGCGGCCGGCCGCGCGACTCCTCCTGCCCCGAGGGACCGGCCGGCGCAGGCGCCGGTCGCTCCGCCCGACTCGACCCTGCGCGCCCGGGTTGCCGCGTGGCGCGCCTCCCGCGAGGGGACGATCGTCCGCGAGCTCACCCGGCTCCTGGAGCTGCCGAATCTCGCGTCCGATTCGGTCAACATCCGCCGCAACGCGGCCCGCCTCGTCGAAATGCTGGAGCGACGAGGTGTCACGGCGCGCCTGCTGGAGTCGCCCGGGTCGCCGCCGGCGGTGTACGGGGAGCTCGCGACTCCCGGCGCCACGAGAACCGTGGTGTTCTACGCCCATTACGACGGCCAGCCGGTGGACAGCGCCCGCTGGACCAGCCGCCCGTGGACGCCGGTGCTCCGCGACGGTCCGCCCGGGCCCGGCACCCGGGACATCCCCTTCCCTGCCGAGGGCGCCCGCTTCGATCCGGAGTGGCGGGTGTACGCCCGTTCCGCCAGTGACGACAAGGCGCCGATCGTCGCGATCCTTTCGGCCCTCGACGCCCTCAAGGCGCTGGGCGTGCGGCCGAGCGTAAATCTCAAGTTCTTCTTCGAGGGCGAGGAGGAGGCCGGCTCCGGGCACCTGCACGAAATGCTCACCCGGCACGCCGAACGGCTCAAGGCGGACCTCTGGCTCTTCGGTGACGGGCCGGTGCACCAGAGCCGCCGGCCGGTGGTGGCGTTCGGCGTCCGGGGCGTCATGGGCATGCAACTCACGGTGTACGGCCCGGCCCGGCCGCTCCATAGCGGCCACTACGGCAACTGGGCGCCGAATCCCAACGTCATGCTGGTCCGGCTCCTCGCGAGCATGCGCGACGAGGAGGGCCGCATCCTGATCGACCGCTTCTATGACGACGTGCGCCCGTTCTCCCCCGAGCAGCGGGCCGCCCTGGCGACGATCCCGCGGGTGGATCAGCAGCTGATGGGAGAGCTGCGGCTCGGCCGGACCGAAGGCGGCGGGGCGCCGCTCGCGGAGCAGGTGTCCCGGCCGGGGCTCAACCTGAGCGGCATTTCGGGCGGACGGACCGGCGCCGCCGCCGCCAATGTGATTGTTCCCGAAGCGACGGCCTACCTCGATTTCCGGATGGTGCCGGACCAGCGGCCCGAGCGGGTGCGGGCGCTGCTCGAAGCGCACCTGGCACGGCAGGGCTACTTCGTCGTCCACGAGGACCCCGACTCCGCCACCCGGCGCGCGCACGCCCGCATCATCAAGGTCACCGGCGACGGCGGCTACCCTGCGACCAGCACTCCACTCGACCTTCCGGTTTCCCGGGCGGTGCTCCGCGCGGCGGAGGCGGCGCTCGGCGAGCCGATCATCGTGGAGCCGCCGCTGGGAGGGAGCCTCCCGCTCTACCAGTTCCAGGAGATCCTCGGAAGCCCGCTCATCATGGTGCCGATCGTCAACCACGACAACAACCAGCACGCGGAAAACGAGAACCTGCGCCTGCGGAACCTGTGGGATGGGATCGAGCTCTATGCCGGGCTGCTGGCGCGGATCGGGCCGGAGTGGCAGAAGGCGGAGAAGCCGGTGCCGTGACGGCTAGTGAACAGTGAACAGTGGGCAGTGGGCAGTGGGCCGTCAGGCACTGCCTTCCGAGGGGTGGCCGGGCCAGGCGGGGCGCGGGATACCGCCCACCATCGCGTAGAAGCCCAGGTCGCGGGCGGCGCGCAGCTTGGCGATGTACAGGATCTGCCCCGTGTGCATGCCGAAGTGCTCTACGGCGTGGTAGATCGCCTGCAGGGCGGTGACGGTGCGGCCCTGCACCGCGCGGCGCTCGTTGAGATCGTCCGGATCGGTCCGCGCGATCACCGCCTCCGCCTCCAGCACCGCTTCGGTGAGCAAGGCGAGCAGGTCGTCGCGGCCGAGCGGCTCCCGCCGGGCGAACTCCGCGGCGCGGTCGCGCCGCTCGGGCGCGCCGCCGACGCCGCTCACGATCCACTGCCGGATGTTGCCCGCCAGGTGCAGCATCAGGTTGCCGATGCTGTTGGACGCCTCGTTGGGGCGCCACCAGAGGTCTTCCTCACCCAGGCGCTCGACCGCGGCGCGGATCTTGGGGAGGTAGTGCGCGGTGAGGTACTCGCGCGACTGGGAGAGGAACGCGGCTCCGGTCTCCATGGTTCAATACTCCCGCTCGAATGCGCTGCCGCGGTGCGGGGGCGACGGCCTCACGGGGCGTGCCCCACGATCGCCGGGACGAGGAGCGCGATCGCCGTCGCCTCGGCCTGGGCGTCGTGGATCTCGGCCCCGTCGGCCGCCCACTCGCGGTGCACCGCCATCCATGCCAGGGATTCTATCACGAAGTGCGCCGCGGCGAGCGGGTCACCCCGGGCCGGGAGCTTCCCCTCCCCGATCCGGCGACGGAAGTAATCCGCCAGGCGGCGGGCCCCGCCCCGCCAGAACCGGCGGTAGAAGAGCTGCGCCAGCTGGGGCCAATCCCCCGCGCAATTGTGAACCAGCTGAACCGCGCGACGATAACGGTGCAGCCAGGCGTAGAACTCGCCGACGATGCCCTCCACTTCGCTCGCCACGCTGACCGGCGGAGGGGACTCCGTGGCAAGCCAGAGCTGAGGGAAGTGGGTGACGTTCTGAAGGCAGCGCCAGAGCGCTTCGGCCACCGCGCCGGGAGCCGGGGTGGGATGGGGGAGCGAGAGGGACCACACCGTGGGATCCTGGAGGGCGCGCCGGAGGGCGAGATCGAAAAGCGCTTCCTTGCTCGCGGTGTAGAGGTAGACGGTCCCGGGGGCGACTTGGGCGACCTGGGCGACCTGGCTGATCTTGGCGCCATCAAACCCCTGCTGGATAAAGACTTCGGTCGCCGCATCGGCGATTCGGTCAAGCCGGTCGTGGGTGCGTCTGCTGGGCATGGATTTAAAATAACTGAGCCACTCATTCATTTAAAGCTAGGGGCTAGGGGCTAGGGGCTAGGGCTAGGGGCTAGGGGTTGGGGGCTAGGGGTTAGGCGGCAGGGGAGGCAACAATCGCGGCGACCCCTGATCCCTAACCCCTGATCCCTGACCCCTATCCCCACGCAACCCTTTCTGGCGCCTGGCTGTCCCATCCGGCAGAATACGGTCGTCCATCTCGACCTCGAGGCGCGGTTGCAACCAGCGAATCTCGTCTCCCGTGTCCTGGCGGGCGACCCGGATGCCGAGCGCGAGTTGTATGACGCGCACGTGGATCGGGTCTACCGGCTGGTCTACCGCATGGTAGGCGACGGCGAGCTGGCCGCCGAGTACACCCAGGACACCTTCATCCGGACGTACCAGCGGCTCGCCACCTTCCGCGGCGAGGCCGCGCTCTCCACCTGGATCTGCTCGATCGCGATCTCGGTGGTCTACAACGGGCAGCGGAAGGCCGGCCGGCTCCGGACCCGCGAAGTGGACCTGGAGCACGCCGAGCCGGTGACGACGTCGATCCGGGAGGCGGAACCCGACCTCAAGATCCGGCTCGCTGAAGCGATTGATGGGCTTCCGGAGGGGTACCGCACGGTGTTCCTGATGCACGACGTAGAGGGGTACACGCACCAGGAGATCGGCACCGCCCTCGGCATTCAGGAGGGGACTTCCAAGGCGCAGCTCTCCCGGGCCCGCGCCAGGCTCCGCAAGGAGCTCGCCGCTTTCGCAGGAGAATGGGCGTGATGCTGGACGAGCGAGAAGACCGGTTCGACGAATTCCTCCGCCAGGCGGCGCAGGACTACAACCCGCCCCCGGAGACGCCGAAGGCGGCGATGTGGGAGAGGGTGCGCGCGGAGCGCGGGACGCAAGGACGCCAGGACGCAACGACGCAGAGTGGGATGGTCGGCGTCTTGCCGTTCCCGCGGCCGGTCGGGCGGCCCGGCGTCGGTCCCGCACTGAAGGTGGCGTTGGGCATCGCCGCGCTGCTGGCTCTCGGGGTCGCGATCGGCCGCTTTACCGCCCCGAGTCCATCCGGGACCGCGACCCCTGCCTCGTCCGGGACCATCGCCGTCGCCCCGGAACGGCGCGACCGGCGCGACGTCGCCGGCGAGGTCGCCACGGGCGAGCACCTCTCCCAGGTGGAAACGTTCCTGACCGACTTCGGCAGCCGCCCGGCCTCGCCGGAGTTCAGCGCCGAGGCGCGCGAGCTCCTCGGCACGACCCGGCTGCTGCTCGATTCCAAGCGGGTCCCCGACCCGCGGACCCGGAAACTGCTCGAGGATCTGGAGCTGATCCTCACCCAGATCACCGCGCTCGACCCGAAGGACCGCCGCGAGGACCTGGACTTCATCACCGACGGACTCGCCCAGAGCCATCTCCGGACCCGGCTGCGGAACGCGATTCCCGGCGGGCCGGCCATCCGCATGTAGGAGGAGGATTTCATCCCGATGTCCATCGCACGGTACATCCTGATCGCGCTGTCGGCCTGGCCGGCGGCCCTCCCGGCACAGGCGGTGCGGGCGAGCACGCCGTGGGTTCGCCCGCCAGACCTGAGTTGGATCGCGCCGATGGTGGCGGCGGCCGATGCCCGGGCGAAGATCGCGCTGGCACAGGCCGGCCCGATCGTGGCCGAAGCGAATGCCCGAGCCAGGATCGCGATGACTCAGGCGGCCCCGGTCATGGCCCGCGCGCAGGCTGAGATGGTGCGCGCTCAGGCCCGGATGGGCCCGGAGATGGCGCGGGCCCAGGCCGACATGATGCGCGCGCAGGCCGCACTCGCGGGGGCGCCCTGGTCGGACGGGTTCGCCTGGCGCCACGGCCCGGCGACGACGGAGGGGTATCACCGCACGCCGCCCTTGCCGTGGGCCCAGCAGGACCCCGCGGACCGGCTCTACCGCGACGCGCGCCGCGATCTCAACGACGGCCGCTTCGATCGCGCGGCCGAGAGCTTCGCCGCGATCTACACGAAGTATCCCCGCTCGACCTACGCCGGCGACGCCTACTATTGGCAGGCTTACGCCCTCAGCAAGCGGGACTCCGATGAGACCCTGCGGCGGGCGCGCGAGGTGCTCCGGCTCCAGAAGTCCCGGGCGCCGAAGGCCCGCACCCGCCGCGACGCCGAGGAGCTGCTCACCCGGATCGAGGGCCGGCTGGCCCAGCTTGGCGACCCCGCGGCGGCGGCGCACATCACGACCATCGCGAAAATGGCGGGGACCCCGCCGGTCCCGCCGGAGCCCGGGGCGCCCATCCTCGCGGGGCCCCCGCAGGGGCCGGAGGTGCCGCGCGGGATTGCCACAACCCGCCAGGAGCGGCGGCGCCGGGACCGCGACGTCTGCCAGGACGAGGACGACACCCAGATGGCGGCGCTCAACGCGCTGCAGCAGATGGACCCCGAGCGAGCGCGCCCGATCCTCCGGAAGGTGCTGGCCCGGCGCGACGAGGGCTCGCTCTGCCTCCGCCGGAAGGCCGTCTTCCTCATCTCCCAGCAGGAGGGCGCCGAGACCGAGCGGATCCTGCTCGACGCGGCCCGCAGCGACCCCGACCAGGAGGTCCGGTCGCAGGCGGTGTTCTGGCTCTCCCAGGTGGATTCGCCGGGCGTGGTGCCGGCGCTCGACTCGATCCTCCGGGGCTCGTCCGATCCGGTGCTGCAGGAGAAGGCGCTGTTCGCGCTCTCCCAGCAGGAATCCCCGAAGGCGCGCCAGGCGCTGCGCGATTTCGCGCTGCGGCCCTCGATCTCGGAGGACCTGCGGGAGAAGGCGATCTTCTGGATCGGTCAGGGGGACGACCCCGATCGCCTGGGATTCCTCACTTCGCTGTACGGGCAGGTGAAGAGCGAGTCGGCGCGCGAGAAGGTGCTCTTCTCGGTCTCCCAGATCGAGGGGAGGGAGAGCCAGCGCTGGCTGATCCAGATCGCGGGGGACGCCAACGAGAGCATCGAGCTCCGGAAGAAGGCGCTCTTCTGGGCGGGGCAGACCGA
>DASYRI010000258.1:0-11181 GCA_036004545.1 Gemmatimonadales bacterium | reverse complement strand
GCGCCCAGTCCGACCCAGGCGAGAAAGGGGATCAGCGCGAGCCGGTGGAAGACCGAGCGGTCGTGGAGGTCGCGGGGCCCGCCCACCAGCACGCGCCGGATGCGGCGCGCCAGCGTGGGGGTGTCGGGCGGCTTCTCGGGCGGCGGGTGGAGTGCCATGGGGCGCAATACTGGGAGACGGAGTCCGATCCGTCACCCCCCCGGCGCCAGTCTTGATGGAATCCTGATGTGGCCCATGCGTACCTTTGGCGGGTACCATGACGCTCTCGACCGTCTCCGCGGCTCCGCCGCCCCTGCCCGCTCCCCCCGCCGAGCCGACGCCGCTCAGGCGGGAGTACGCCTCCTCGATCGGGATCGTGGCGCTCTGCACGGCTTTCTGCTTCGCGCTCCGGCCGCGACTCAAGACCGCAGACGTGGCGATGGTGCTGCTGCTCGGCGTGGTGGCGGTGGCCGCGCGGTACCGGCGCGGGCCGGCGCTACTGGCGTCGGCGCTCAGCATCGCCGTGTTCGATTTCGTGTTCGTTCCACCCTACTACACCTTCAGCGTCCACGACACCGCCTACTTCCTCACCTTCGGCGTCATGCTCGCCGTGGCGCTGGTGATGAGCGGGCTCACCGCCCGCATCCGGGAACAGCGGGAGGAGGCCCGGGAGCGGGAGCGACGCACCGCGGCGCTCTACGCCATGGAGCGGGAGCTTTCGGAGGCTGTCGGACGGGAGGCGCTGGTCGCCATCGCCGAGCGGCACCTCGGGCGGGCCGCGGGCGGCATTGCGACTCTGCTGCTGGAGGGCGACGCCGACCCGGCGACGTGGCCCACCACCGGCGTGTTCGACAGCCCCGAGGTGCGGGTCGCAGCCACCTGGGCCCGGGAGCGCGGGATCCCGGCCGGGTGGTCCACGACCAGCGGCGCCGGGGCGGAGGCGATTGCGGTGCCGCTTCGGGCCGCGGCGCTCCCGATGGGGCTGGCGGTTATCCAGCCCGCCGATCCGGACCGGCGGCTCTCGGACGCCGAGCGGGAAACGGTGTTTGCGCTTGCCGACCTCGGCGCCGCCGCGCTGGAACGCCGCCTGCTCGCGGAGCGGAGCGAGGAGGCCCGCGGCGCGATCGAGGCGGAACGACTGCGCACCGCGCTGCTCAGCTCGCTCTCCCACGACCTCCGCACTCCGCTGGGCACCATCGAGGGCGCCGCGAGCAGCCTGCTCGAGGAGCCGGGCGCGCTGGGGGCGGACACGCGCGGCGAGCTGCTGCAGAGCATTCTCGAGGAGTCGCGGCGGATGACGCGGCTGATCACCAACCTGCTCGACATGATCCGGGTGGAGACCGGCGCGCTGGCGGTGCGGAAGGAATGGCAACCGCTGGAGGAGGCGCTGGGCGTGGCGCTGCTCCGGCTCGAGGAGCGGCTCCGGGCCCACCCGGTCCAGGCGAAACTCCCCAGCGACCTTCCGCTGGTCCCGATCGACGAGCTGCTGATCGAGCAGGTGTTCATCAACCTCCTCGAGAACGCCGCCAAATACACGCCGGCCGGCACGCCGATCACCATTGCGGCATGGCCCGAGAACGGCGCGGTCGTGGTCGAGGTGGCGGACCGGGGGCCTGGCGTCCCGCCCGGTGAAGAGGAGGCGGTGTTCGGCCGGTTCTATCGGACGTCGAGCGCGGCATCGGCCGACGCCGGCGCCGGCTCGGGGCTCGGGCTCACCATCTGCCGAGGGATCATTTCCGCGCACGCAGGACGCATCTGGATAGAACGGCGTCCGGGCGGGGGTGCAGCGGTGCGGTTCACCCTCCCGCTGACCGGGCCTCCGATGGACGCGATGCCCGCCGAACCGCTCGAGGCGTGAGGCGGCCGGCTGACATGGCGGCTCCCGGCCCGCTCGTGCTGATCATCGAAGACGAGCCGCACATGCGGCGCTTCCTCCGCGCCACGCTGCGCGGGAACGCGTTCCAGGTCGTCGAGGCCGCCTCGGCGCGCGAGGGCCTGGCGCAAGCTGCCGGCCGGAACCCGGAGGTCATCCTGCTGGACCTGGGCCTCCCGGATCGAGACGGGCGGGAAGTAACCCGCGAGCTCAGGACCACCACCCGCGCGCCGATCATCATTCTGTCGGCGCGGGGCCAGGAGCACGAGAAGGTGGCGCTGCTCGATCTCGGTGCGGACGACTACCTCACCAAGCCGTTCGGCGCGGCCGAGCTGCTGGCCCGGATCCGGGTCGCGTTGCGACACGCGGGGTCCCCGGCCGAGGGCATGGAGGAGCCGGTCTACCTCGCGGGGGAGGTCAGGGTGGATGCGCGCCGCCGCCAGGTCTTCCGCGAAGCGGACGAGGTGCACCTCACGCCGACGGAGTACAAGCTCCTCGCCATTCTGATCCGGCACGCGGGCCGGGTGATCACCCACCGGCAGCTCCTGCAGGAGGTCTGGGGCGCGAACTATGTCGCCCAGACGCACTATCTCCGGGTGTACATGGCCCAGCTCCGGCACAAGCTGGAACGGGATCCGACGCGGCCAAGGTTGCTGCTGACGGAGCCGGGAATCGGGTATCGGTTGAGGGAGGAGGAGCGGGGCTAGCGCGATCTGACCCGCTACTGCGGGGAACATTGCACTTCAAGGTTGACTCTGAAACACCAGGATGGGCCGCAGGTGGCCCGCGACCCTGACGGAGCGCGCCAGCCTGCAGCTCCGCCTTCTCTGGCCCAGTGGCCGCCGGGACCGTCACCTCGCGGTCGGAAGTCGCTTGACGCTCGCGGTGGGACGGCGACGCCATGGCCGAGAACGTACTGGTCGACCTGGAGGCCGGAGTAGCCCACTGGATCGACTTCGAGACCATCCATGATTCGAGTCGCCCGATGGCCTGGCGCCGTGCCGACGACGTGCGAGCCCTGCTCGCCACCTGCCTGGTCCGAACCGTCCCCGGGAAGCTCGCCGACACCTTCCGGCTCATCCTGGAAGTCTACCCGGACGAAGGAGTAACCCGGCTTCGGGAGATCGCCCGCTTGCTGAGAGAGCGCCTCGGCGAATAACCTGTCGGGAAGCCACTTTGAAGGGGGAGCCCGTCATGGGCTCAAGACCGCTTCGGCTTCATCGTCGTGACTTTGACGATCGAACCATCCTTCGCGTATGTCGTCCACTCGCCTACCTGCACCCCATGCGCGAACGATCCGGCTCGCATCAGGGATCCGTCTTTGCGGAACCACTCCCAGTACCCCTCCATCACGCCGGCTTTGAGCTCGCCGCGCGCCCAGAGACTGCCAGCCTTGTGGAAGTGTTCGTGAATCCTGGCAGTCGACTTCTTTCGTGGCACGGGAAATCCTCCAATGAAAGGGAGTACACGTCCGTCCTACGGTTCGCGGTACACGCGCACATAATCCACGATCATCTGCTGGGGGAACGTCGTCGACGCATCCGGATCGCCGGGCCAGCCTCCACCGACCGCGACGTTGAGCAAGAGAAAGAAGGGATGATCGAAGACCCACCTGGTCCCGCGCGGCAGATCCGCCGGCGTCATGCGATGATACTCCCGGCCGTCGACAAACCACCGAATCTCGTTCGGCCGCCAGCCGACGGCGAAGACGTGAAAGTCGTCCGCGTAGGCTCCATGCGAGAGCGTGTCGGCCCGGCCGATGCCGTCAGCGCCTGAATAGCCCGGGCCGTGAAGTGTGCCGTGCGCGATGGCCGGCTCGCGTCCGATGTTCTCCATGATGTCGATCTCGCCGCACTGCGGCCAACCGACCGAATCGATGTCCGCGCCGAGCATCCAGAAGGCGGGCCAGAGTCCCTGGCCGGACGGGACACGAATCCTTGCCTCGAAGCGACCGTACGCCTGCGCGAACAGTCCCTTCGTCTTGAGCCGGGTCGACGTGTACCGACATCTTCCGTACCAGCATTCGTACGCGGACGACGGCGGCTCGGCGCGGGTAGTGATCACGAGATGGCCGTCGCCGTCCAGCCTGACGTTGTCGTCGCGGGTCGTGTAGAACTGCCGCTCCTGGTTGCCGAAGCCGTGGCCGCCGGTGTCGGCCACCCACTTGGCGCGGTCGAAGGACGCACCCGCCGGTCCGGCGAACTCGTCGTGCCAGACAGGACGCGGCGACGGTACGGCATCGGTACCCGCGATGACCGCGAAGAGCGCAACGAAAGTCGGTTTCATGTCAGGCCACCGCCCCAAAGGTCGACATCTTCGCATCGTCCGGCTACCGAATCGGCGTTCTGCTGCGAACGCTCCAATAGAACGCGGCGGCGCAGCCACCGCCACCGCATTCCTCCTTCCTCGAAACATGGTCGGCACCCAGCGGCAGCAACCCCCGAGAGCGGGTATCAACCGGTCAGATTGCTCGCGATCAGTTCTGCAGCGGTTGCTGTCTCCACTTCGTCAGAGCACTTTTCGGCACAAAGTCGCACGCCTTCGGTGGTAGCACGGTCCAATTGCAGAGGGAGGAAGTAATGGAGAATTGGCTGAGGCGCCTCCGCGGCGCGGTCGGAATGGGCCTGACCTGGGCGGCCGGATGGGCGCTCGCCGGTGTGCTGATAGGGGTGAGCAGTAAGCTCCTGCCCGGACTCCCGTGGGATTCCTTCTTTGAGGTCTTTGATGCCCCGTTGCCGGCGCTGGCGATACCGGGCTTCTTCGGTGGTGTGCTCTTTTCGACGGTGCTTGGGATTGCAGCGCGCCACCGCAGTTTCGCTGAGTTGTCGCTTCCCCGATTCGCCGCTTGGGGGGCGGCGGGTGGGCTGTTGCTGAGCCTGGTTCCGGCTGCATTGGTTGCTGTGGGGTTAGCGAGTCTTGGCCGCCCGGACTTTGGCCTGTGGCATATCACTGCCGCAATAAGCGGTCCTCTGACTCTCCTGAGCGCAGTCTCAGCCTCCGCCACGCTGATGCTGGCCAGAATGGCGGAGGGCAGAGAATTGCTCGAGGCCAGTGAGGACGCGGCCGAGGTGGGCCTTGCCGAAGGCGAGGCACAGGAGCTGCTCGGAGGCGGGGACTGATCTCTCCACTAGGATCCACTCGCAAGCCCTGGAGACCGTGCTCGTCCTGACACCGCGAGTGGTCCGAGCGATGCCTCACGACGATTAGCCTGCACCCCCAACCCCGCCTCCTCCTGCAGCGCCCTCCACTCGGATGGAAAGCGATCCTCGACGCGTGCAGAGATTGGCGTGTCATCGCCAAGAACTTGAACACTGTCGGCTTATTCGAATCTTGTTGTCACCTGCGCGCCTGCATACCTTGGCAAAGGCCTGCGAGTCTCTGCGCTGGAGGCCCCGTGACCGACATGCAAGTCCGATGGAAGGCTGAATACAGTCTTCGGTATTCGCGGTTCCGGCTGCAGTCAGTCCACCAGCAAGACGGTCGGCTCGCAACGGCCTGAGGCTGTCACCCTCGGCGGTGCTCACCCCGGGCGAAGCGAAGGGGCGAGGGAGGTAGGTCCCCCGTCGTGCCCACGACAGGTTCGTGCCGGTGCGTTTTCCATCCCACCCCTGAGGTGCATCATGCAAACAACGAAAACGGTTGCAGGGATTCTCGCCGTTGGCGCGCTGGCAGGAGTCGCCTGCACCAGTCCCACCGGGAGCCAGGACGCAGGGACGCTTTCCGCTGCCGTCAGCCAGACCGGAAACGGCGCTCCCAGCGGGCAGCACTTCAACCTCAACATCATCGGGGTGGAGAAAGGCCACAGCGCCGACAACTCCACCAGCAATGGGCGCCGGATCTTCGTGCCGCTTGGCAGGAACGGCACCGCGGCGTGCCGCATCTATCTGCACGAAGGCGATTTCGGCGTGACCGACTACAACTGCCTGGACAGTGACCACAACGCCGACTTCTCTCTCCCCGACCCGGCCACCGTTGCCGGCACCCTGGGGTACTCCGTGTGGGTGCGTGCCCTGGGCGGAAACCACCAGGGCAGCGCCACCATGCGGACCTGCTTCACCGAGAGCTCGAGCGCCACCACCTGGTGCAATGCCGGTGATCTGATTGTGTCGCTGACCAAGGTAACTCCCCCGAAGTTCCTCGACGTGAGCAAGCAGTTGCTTCAGGTCTGCGCCGACATCGACCCGACAGCGGGGGTGAACCTCCAGCTCGTTCCGATATTCTCGAGCCTGGGCACCGACGAATTCTGGCAATACGAGAACACCGGGCTCCGCCTGGCGCAGGTGCGCTTCTACCCGATCTCGACAACTCCGATCGGAGGAGACTGTACCCGGTCCTAGCACACAGCGCATTAGGCGGCGAGACGGCAGCAGCGGAAAGGCGCAGCGGCGGAAGCGAGGTTTTCGTTCCGCCCCTGCGCCTTTGCGCTTTGCCGCCTTCGATGGGGACTGTACTGCTGAATGCCGGGGGGGGGAATCGAACCCCCAAGGGCCGAAGCCCAAGGGATTTTAAGTCCCTTGCGTTTGCCAGTTTCGCCACCCCGGCCCACCGCCGGAGAATACCGCGAACTCCGCGCGGCTGTAAGGTCCGGCGGAACCAGGCCAGCCGCTCCCCCTGCGTCGACTTTCCGTCCTTTCGTCCTTGAGTCCGCAATCAGACTGGCATTGCCGCGCTCGACCGGCCAACTTCCGCCCCCATGCCACCGCCCCGGCCGCTCGACATCCTGGCGCCTTGCCTCCTCCTCGCGGCCGCACCCCTCGCCGCGCAGCTTCCGCCGCTCACCGTCCCTCGGGGCGTCGTGCGGGTGGATCTGGGCGGCCGGTTCGACAACTGGGACAAGCGCTACCTGAACGGCACCGAGCAGGAAGCCGCGGGCGACTTCAACCGCGATCCGGTGGATGGGCGCTGGCTTCCCGGTCTCGCCTCGGCCGAGGAGCAGCTCCGCGCGGTGACCGGCGTGCAGGCGCTGGCCCTCTCGCTCGGCAGGTCTTCGTCCACCATGCTGGTGAATCTGGGGACCGAGAGCATCGGTGCGGCGTGGGGTGTCACCGGGCGGCTCACGCTGTTCGGCACGGTGCCCTTCGTCCGGGTCCGGGTGCGGGAGTCGTTCGGCCTCGATTCCACCGGCGCCACCGCCGGGTTCAATCCCGCGGATCCGGTCTTCGGCACCTCCGGCGGCGCGAGCCAGACCGAGACATTCCTCCTCCAGATGCTGGCCGCGCTGACCGCCCTCGACGACAGCATCCGCGCCGGCCGTTACGACCTCGATCCCGCCAGGAAGGCGCTCGCGCAGGCGACCCTCGCGCGCGGGACGGTGCTCCGGAACGGGCTCGAGCCGCTGCTCACCGGCACCAGCTTCCTTCCGCTCGCCGGCAGCGCGGCGGCGACGGCGCTCACCCGGAGCATTGATTCGATCCGAACCCGGCTCGGCACCGACCTTGGCATCTCGGGCTTCACGGAGCTGCCGGCGCTGCCGAGCCGGCGGATGTCGGCCGCCGACTTCGAAGGCTACGCGACCGACCCGGACGGCCCGATCGCGGGCCGACCCTTCCACCCGCCGCTCCTCACCTACCTCGGGGACATCGAGGTGGGGGCCGCGCTGGCGTGGCTCGATCGCCGGCCAGCCCCTGGCGCGCGGGGCGGCTTCACGGCGCGCTCCGTACTCCAGGGCACCGTGCGCCTGCGCACTGGGCGGCTGGATCGTCCCGACGCGTTCTTCGACCTCCCCACCGGGGACCGGCAGCCCGACGTGCAGGGCGACATGGTGACCGACCTCGCCGCGGGTCGGCTGGGCGCGCGCTTCACCGCGCGCTTCGTGCTGCAGCTCCCCGGTCGCCAGCAGCGGCGACTCTCGCCGCCGGATCAGCCCATCGCCGACGCCTCCACGCTCGCCCTGGTGGAGCGGGACCCCGGCGAGATCGTCGAAGGGGCGATCGAGCCGTTTCTGCGGATCGGGCCGACCATCGCATTGGTGGGGGGAGTGCGCCACTGGTTGAAGGGTACTGATACTTACCGGTACGTCCCCGGTCAGCCGCCCATCGAAGGGACCGACCCGGAAGTACTGGCGATCGGCTCCAAGGAGAACGGCACGGCGGTATCGGCGGGGTTGAGCTTCGTCCACGACGGGGTGCGGCGCGACGGAACGGTCGGGCTACCGATGGACGCATCGTTCCGCTGGGAGATGATCGCCCGCTCCACCGAGGGACGGGTGCCGGTCAAGCAGACGGTTTGGATTTCGCTCCGATTCTACAAGAGAATATTCTAATCAGGAGGTAGGAGGTAGCGAGTAGCGAGAAGGGGTGGCGGGGCGACCCTCCTCGCTACTCGCTACCTCCTGCTCGCTACTCGTCGCGAATAGCGACGAGCGGATCCACCCGCATCGCGCGGCGGGCCGGGAGCCAGCACGCGAGCAGGAACATCGCGCCGAGCAGGATCGCGACCCCGCCGAAGGTGAAGGCATCGAGCGGCCCGACCCCGAAGAGCAGCGTGCGGAGCAGGCGACCGACGGCCGCCGCCCCGATCAGCCCGAGGCCAAGCCCGAACACCGCGAGCCGGCTCCCCTGCCCCAGCACCAGCCGCCGGATCGCCCCGGGCGCCGCGCCCAGCGCGAGTCGGACGCCGATCTCGCGGTGCCGCAAGGCCACCGCGTAGGCCATCACGCCGTAGACGCCGAGGATCGCGAGGGCCACCGCCGCCACACCGAAGATTCCGACCAGCAGCGCGTAGAGCCGCGGCAGCGCCACCACCTCGCCGATGCGCTCCTCCATCGTGGCCACCGCCGCGAGCGGAACCTGAGGATCCACCTCCCGGACCGCGGCGCGCACCGCGCCGAGCGCGGCGGCGAGGTCGTGCCGGGGCTCCACGACGAGGAACGCCCCGCGGGTGGCGAGCTGGGCGTAGGGAAAGAACAGCTCGGCCTTGACCGGCTGATTGGGCCCGTCGGGCCGCGCCGTCCCGACCATCCCGACGACGGTGAGCGATTTTCCGCCGCTCGTGAGCTCGCGGCCGAGCGGGCTCTTGCCGGGCCACATCCGGCGGGCGGCTTCCTCGTTCACCACGCCGACCCGCGCCGCCCCCGCGCGGTCGGCCGGCGTGAACTCGCGCCCCGCGACCAGCCGCATGCCGATCAGGCGGAAGTAGCCCGGCGTCGCGCTGCGATACCAGATGTCGAACGGCTTCCCGCCCGGGAGGGGCTCCCCGACCGGCGTCACGTCCACATCCTGGTCTCCCCCGGTGAGCAGGGGGAGCTGATCCACCGCCGCGACCGCGGCGACCTCGGGCCGCGCCCTCACCCGCTCGATCACCTCCAGGATGGCGACGACCGCGCGCTCGGGCTCGGGATACCGCGCGCGCGGAAAGACCACCGCGGCGGTCAGGAGCTCGCGGGTCCGGAAGCCGAGGTCGGAGCGCTGCATCTTGAGAAAGCTCTGGCCAAGAAGCCCACCACCTACGAGCAACATGAAGGCGAGCGCGAGCTCGACGACGACCAGGCCGTTTCGGAGCGCCAGGCCGCGAGAGCCGCCCTCGCGTCCGGCGGTCCGGAGCGCCGCCATGAGATCGGCGCGGGCGCCGTGGAGCGCGGGGGTGAGCCCGAAGAGCAACCCCGCGAGGAGCGAAACGCCAGCGGCGAATGCCGCCACGACGCCGTCCACGCGGATCTCCTGCACCTCCCGCACGCCAGGCGGCACCAGCGCGCCGAGCAGCCGGCTGCCCCACCATCCAAGCAGGAGGCCCAGGACCCCGCCGGCCGCCGCCAGCACGACGCTCTCGGTGACGAGCTGGCGCACCAGGCGGCCGCGGCCGGCGCCGAGGGCGGCGCGCACGCTGATCTCCCTGGCGCGCGCCGCGCCCCGGAGGAGGAGCAGGTTGGCGAGGTTGACGCAGCCGATCAGCAGGACGAACAGCACCGCGCCGAAGAACGCGGCGAGCGGCGCCCTGGTGGGGCCGGTGATCTGCTCGTGCAGGGGAATCGGCCAGGCGCCGACGCCTTCGTTCGTCTGGGGGTACTCGCGGGCGAGCCGGGCGGCGATGCCGTCGAGATCGGCCTTGGCCTGCTCGAAGGTTACGCCGGGCTTCATCCGGCCGATCGCACGGACCGTGATGCAGCCGCGGCCGCAGCCGCTGTTCGCCGGACGGCGTACCGGCCGCCAGATCTCCGCGGGGACGGGACTCCGGAAGTCCGCCGGCAGCACGCCGATCACGGTCCACGGCTCGGCGTTGAGCTCGATGGTCCGACCGATCATCCCGCGGTCCGATCCGAACCGGCGCCGCCAGAGCGGGTCGGAGAGCACCACCACCCGCTCGGCGTTGGCGTCGTCATCCGCCGCGGAGAAGAGCCGGCCGGCCGCGGGGCCGGTCCCCAACACGGAGAAGAAATTCCCCGAGACCGCGGCACCGGTCAGATTTTCGGGATCTCCCCCTCCGGTCAGGTTGGGGCCCCAGGCCTGGTAGGACGCCATCGCCGAGAACGCGCGGGTCGCCGCCTGCCAGTCCTGAAACTCCGGCGGCGTGAGCCATTCGGGCGTCGCGCGCCCCTTGCTCCGGTAGTCGGTCCAGAGCTGCACCAGGCGATCCGACCCCGGATAGGGGAGCGGCCGGAGAAGCACCGACCGCACCGCGCTGAACATGGCGGTGCTCGCCCCGATGCCGATGGAGAGCGTGAGCAGGGCGACCAGGGTGAACCCCGGCGTGCGCCGGAGGCCGCGCAGGGCGAGGCGAAAGTCCTGCCCCAGCTCGGCGGCGTAGTCGCGGCGGCGGCGCTCGCTCAGCGTTGTCCCCCGCAGCGCCCGCACCTCCGCCTCGATGGCCGGCCGGTCGCCGAAGGCCTCGAGCGCCGCGCGCCGCGCCGCCTCGGGGCTCATTCCCTGCGCCTCGAACTCGCGGGCCCGGAGCTCCAGGTGCAGCTCGATCTCGCGGCGGACCTCCTCGGGGGCGTCCGCCGGACCCCGGCTCCAATGGAAGATGCGCTTCATGGGATACCCCTCTCAGGGGCGGCCGGCGGCGAGCGCCGCCGTCATGACCCTCGCGTAGCTCCGCCAGCGGGTACGCTCGTCCTTGAGCTGCTTCCGGCCCGCCGGCGTGAGCCGGTAGAACTTCGCTTCCCGATTGGTTTCGCTGATGCCCCACTCCTCGGCGAGGAGCCCCTTGCGCTCCAGCCGGTGCAGCGCGGGATAGAGCGCGCCCTCCTGAATGGCGAGCACCTCCTCGGTGGACTGCCGGATCCAGCGGCCGACCGCGTAGCCGTGGAGCGGGCCCCAGCTCAAGGCCTTGAGGATGAGGAGGTCGAGGGAGCCGGTGAAGAGGTCGGAGCCGGCCATAGGGGTGAGGGTTGG
>DASYRI010000257.1:0-4414 GCA_036004545.1 Gemmatimonadales bacterium | reverse complement strand
GACGACATCGGGAACGCCGGCCGGGCCGCCTCCCTCCTGATTGGACGCCACGGCTACCCCATCGGTCCCGCGGGCGGCGCGGAGACTCGAGTCTAGCGGTACCCGAATCGTCGTGGCGAGGGCTCCGGGGTCGGAGGCCTCCGCCCGCCGGGCGATCTCGGCCTCCCGCAGGTCCGCGTCTTCAGTGACGCCATCCGCCAGCAGGACGAGGTCGCGCATGGTCATGCCATCGCGGTAGGGCACCCTGCCGGGGTTGCGCACCGCGCCCACCACGGTGACGTACCGGGTGGGCAGGAATGCGGCGCGGGAGAACACCCGGATCTCGTCCTCTTCGTGGAGAACGAGGTCTTCGGTCACCTTTCCGGTGGAGTCGGCGAAGGCAGAGCGGAGCTGTACCCGGGTCGAGTCATCGTTGGTTCGGGACACGAGGATCCGGTCGACGTAAACATCGGGCTTAGGCCCGCCGGCGAGCCGAATGGCATCGCTCAGCTTCATGCCGGACGAGAACCCGACCTGCCCTTCCACCCAAACATTTCCCCGGACCGTGACATAGCCGCGGAGTCGGTTCGGCACCGCCAGTACCGTGACCGAGTCGCTCGGCTCCATAGGCACCGCCGGCACGGTCCCTCCCGCGAACTGTTCGGGGCCGACATCGACTACGACCCGAGCTTGCCCAGCGGCGCCCCGCGCGTCGGGCGGCAGGATCCGGTGAATACGCACTCGAGCCTGATAGGCCGCGGGGCCGAAGCCACCGGCGAATTGAATGAGGTCCCGCAGGCTCTCGTTCGGCTGCAGCTCGTAGATCGCGGGCCGATTCACTTCGCCGGCAATTCTCACGAACCCACGGTGCACCGGAACGAAGACGACGTCTCCGGTCTCGAGCCGGATGTCGCCGAGATTCATCCCGCGCAGCAGGTAGTCGTAGATGTCGAGCGAGTCTACCAGCTTGCCGCCCCGGCGAACGTCCACCCGTCGGAAGCTTCCATTCGAGGTCGGGCCACCGGCGGCGTAGAGCGCGGTGAGGACGGTGCCCGCGCCGGACATCTGATAGGCCCCGGGGCGCACCACGTCGCCCGCGACAAAGACCTGAATGTTCCGCAGGCGGGCCACGGAAATCTGGAACTTGGTGGCGGCGTTCGGCCCCCGCCGGATACCGGAATAGACCCGCCGGAGCCGGCTATAAAGCTGGTCCTCGAGCTGGCTCAGGGTGAGGTTGGCGACATAGACCTGTCCAACCTGAGGGATGACCACAAACCCTTCGCGGGTGACATTGAGGGTGTAGGCCTGCTCGACATCACCGGTCAGTATCAGCACGAGGACGTCGCCGGAGCCCAGCCGGTAGCTCTCGTCCACGGGCCCCGCTTGTACCGGCTGAAACCGGGTCGACGTGCGCCGAAAGGTCTCCAACCCAAAGAGTTTGAGCCCCTGTGGCCGAAGCACCTCGACCGAGTCGGCGAGGGAATCGGCCCGGGCTGAGTCCGCCCTCAACGCGTGCAGCGAGTCGAGGACCCCTTGCAGCGAATCCGACAGGACTTGAGTCGAATCCTGCAACTGGAGCGAATCCGCCTCGGCGTCGCTGAGGATGCCCAGAGCGCGAATCGCATCGATGGTGCGCGGGCCGGCTCGGGTCACTCGAGTCGTATCGGAACCGGCGAGATATGCGTCGAGCAGATTTTCGGGGTAACCGGCGGCCCGTAGCCGGGCGCGAACCTGATCGGGTGTGAGCCCCGACAACTGGAGCCGCTGACGCAGCTGCGTAACCAACCCCGGTTCGTTCTCCAGTGCTTCCCGCGCCTGGTCCGGCGTGGGGAGTTGCTGACCCTGCGGCAACTGAGGGATCTGCGCCGAGAGCGAGGGCACGGCAAGGGCGAGGCCGGCCACGGCAATGGGAATGAGAGTGCGACGGAGCAGTATGAGAGCAGGGGGCATGGGGGGCGAAGATCGCTCGTAAGTTACCAGAAGTCAACCGCTTGCGGAAGCCAGCGAGCGCCAAAACGTCAAGGTTTTGTCCGCGATTGCATCGTCGGAGAACTGCTCCAGAACCCGCCGCCGCCCCACCGCACCAAGACGCTCGCACTCGGATCGATCGGCATACAGCTCCTGGAGTGCAGCGGTGAGGGCGGGGACGTCCTCTTCGGGCACGATACGGCCGGCATCACCGACGAGCTCCGGCAATGCACCGGAATCGGTCGCAATGACTGCTACCCCGTGGGCCATCGCGTGTAGCGCGGCGCGGCCGACGGTGAGGACCCAGCGCTGGGTGGTTCTTGCTGGAAGGACGACGCAGTCGAGACTGGGCCACACGTCCTCCACGGCATCCCGGGGCAGGGCGCCAAGCCAACAGATCCGGGCGGAGATGCCGAGGCGCTGGGCCAGGGTCTCGAGCTCCTCCTGGGAGGGGCCGGTCCCCACCACGGTCAGGCTCCACTTCCCGGCGAGTCCCACACAGGCGCGAAAGAGGAGATCGAGGCCGCGCTCCGGGACCAGGCGCCCCACGAATCCAATCCCCAGGGCGGGGCGGGGGGCCCGGGGCGCCGCGGGAGGCGGCGTAACGCCGAGCTGTGGGAGGGTGAGGTGCGGGGCTGCCGGCCTTCGCCTGGTCGCCAACGCCAAGGCAAGGCGGTTGGTGCCAATCACACCCGTCGCGGCGCGGAGGTTCCGCTCCCGGCGAAATCGCTGCGCGATGCTGTAGCTCCGGGGAAGGCTCTCGGCCGTGGAGAGCACGCTCCGGATGCCAAGGCGACGTGCCAGCCGAAGTGCGAGCGCTGCGGCCTGAGTCCAGGGCTCTTCCTCTATATGGAGAAGGTCGGGCCGAAAATCGGTGAGCAGCCGGCGCAGCGTATTGGCACTCCAGAGCAGCCGCTCCGGGTGGCCAACCGGCCCTCGTACCGGAATCGGAACCACGCGGACTCCCGCGTCGTCTCCCCATTCGGTTCCGTGCGACACGCCATCGCTCGAGGACCACCGATCCGGTACTGCAACAGCGAGGGTCACTCCCAGCCCGGCCAGCGAGCGAAGTTTCGCCCGGTTTGCAGGATCGGCGTACAGGTGGGAGACGATGACGGCGCGCACGCTACCGCGCTGCCGAAGTGCGATTGCTCACGAGGCTTCGTCGCAATGAATTCTCAGGTTGACAGCGGTCGGGATGTCTGGTGAAGTTGCCGGAACCAAATGTGAATATAGACCGAAGGACCGCTCCCACCACCCGAGGGCAATCCGAGCGATGCGCATTCTGCATCTCGCGAAGTACTACTGGCCTCGATCGGGTGGCATGGAGCGCGTGGTCCAGACCCTCGCTGAAGGCGCCGCCAATCTCGGCCACCAGGTCGAGGTTGTCGCCGTCGAGAGCCGAAGGTGGAGTTCCGCGCCGGGTCGCACCCGTTCTCCGGTCACCCGAGCCTTCTCCTTTGCCGCGCTCGGCTCCCAGGAGATTGCACCCGGTTACATCGCGGCCGCATGGAAGCGGGCGGATATCATCCATCTGCACCATCCGCATCCGCTCGCCGACCTCGCGTGCCTCCTGCGGGCCGGCCGCACTCCGGTCGTTGTTACCCAGCACGCCGACGCGCTCCGCTCGATCTACCGGCCGATGACACGGCTGGTGATCCGGAGAGCCCGAGCCGTGGTCGTGCCAAGCCGTGCGCACCTCGCCCTCTCCACCGAGCTCAGGGGATACGAAAGCAAGGTCGAGGTGATCCCCTTCGGGATCGATCATACCCGGTGGCAGGTGGTCCCGCCTCCGCCGCCCGGGACCCCGCCGCGCGCCATCTTTATCGGCCGGTTGGTCGCCTATAAAGGACTGGACATCCTGCTCCGCGCGCTGGAGCAGGTGCCCGATCTCCGCCTCGACATCGTCGGGTCCGGACCAGAAGGTCCCCGGCTCCGAACCCTGACCCAGGCCCTGGCCATCACCGATCGGGTCCGCTGGTATGGCGAGTATCCTGACGATGACCTTCCCCGGCGAATGGCCGATGCCGATTTCCTGGTGTTACCGTCGGTGACGGTCGAGGAGATGTTCGGGCTGGTTGTGCTTGAGGCCATGGCAGCCGGACGGCCGGTCATCACCACCGCGCTGCCGAGCGCCGTGCGGGAGGTGAATGTTCCGGGGGTGACCGGGCTCGAGGTGCCCCTCCGCGATGTGCCGGCCCTGGCACGCGCGCTCGAAACCTTGAGCCGGGATAGCGGGCGACGCCGGACCATGGGCGAGGCGGGACGCAAGCGGGTCGTGGAGCGGTTTACCCAGACTGCCATGGCAGAAAAACACATCGAGCTCTACGAACGGATCCGTAAGACCCCGAAGTAACCCCGCTCCCCGTGGCGCTGATATTTGCTGCCCGAGGTTCCTCCCACACCAAGTTCTGAATTGCGTGTCGCGCAAGCCATTGTGCAGCCCAACGTGGGCCCGGTCACGGCG
>DASYRI010000256.1:0-7404 GCA_036004545.1 Gemmatimonadales bacterium | reverse complement strand
AGATTGCCGCTGTCCACCGTCGAGACATACGCCGGCGGGAGCGGCTTGAGCGTCCGGGTGTCGTACCAGTTGTAGAAGTGGCCCCGGTACCGCTCCAGCCGGTCCATCGTCTCGAACGCGTTGGCGGTCCGCTCGATCAATCGGCCGGCGGTGAGATAGCCGAAGTCGTGCGCGGCGAGGTTGGCCAGGAGCGAGAGCCCGATGTTGGTGGGCGAGGTGCGGTGGGCGACCACCGCGACGGGATGCTCCTGGTAGTTGTCAGGCGGGAGCCAGTTGTCGGCCTCGCCCGCAAACTCTTCGAAGAACGCCCAGGTCTTGCGCGACGCCTTGCGGAGGAACGCGGTCTGCTCGAGGCTGAGGCGCGGCGGCCGCCGCACCCGCGGGAGGCTCAGCCACCAGGCGCCGGCGGGGGCCGCCGCCCACAGGACGAGGAGCGGCAGCGCCGCTTCGAGCGCAGGAGGCCGGACCAGGACCAGGCCCGCGAGCACCAGCGCGGCGACTGCGGGCGCGCCCGCCATCGCCGAGTAGTAGGCGCGAAGCTCGCTGCGGCTGGTGCTCTCGACGTCGCTGGAGGTGTCCCACTCCAGGAGTCTCCGCCCGGTGATCAGCACCCGGACAAGGCTGCGGAGCACGGCGTCGAGCGAATACAGGGCCTCGTACGGGAGGCATACCAGCCTGAGCGCCGCCTCCGCCAGGTACCGTCCGGCCTCGAAGCTCGCGCGGCGAAGCTGCCCGCCCAGCCGCAGGTCCGGTGGCTTTCGCACCAGCTGGAGCAGCGAGGCAAGCAGCGCGGGCAGCACCACGATGCCGATCGCGGCGGCGGCCCACAGCCCCACCGGCTGGAGCAACGTCCACGACAGGAGGAGCAGCGTCAGCAGCGCCGGCGGCACCAGGCTCCGGCGCAGATTGTCGCCCAGCTTCCACCGGGAGAGCGCCGAGAGCGAATTCCTCCGCCGCCGCCCCGGGGCGGGCACCCCGGGCAGCAGCCACGCCGCCACCTGCCAATCGCCCCGAATCCACCGGTGCCGCCGCCGCACGTCGGCGCTGTAGGAGGAGGGGTGCTCCTCGAAGATCTCCACGTCGGAGAGGAACCCGGAGCGGGCATAGCACCCCTCGAGCAGATCGTGGCTCAGGATCCGGTTTTCCGGGATCCTGCCGCGGAGGGCGCGCTCGAACGCATCCACCTCGTAGATCCCCTTGCCGATGTAGGAGCCTTCCCCGAAGAGATCCTGGTAGAGGTCCGAGACCGTGCGGGTGTAGGGATCAATCCCCGGCTCGCCCCCGAAGAGCCGCGCGTAGTTCGAGCGCATCGCGGTGCCGACCGTCACTCCGACGCGCGGCTGGAGGATCCCGTGGCCGCGGGTCACCCGCCCCTTCGTCTCGTCGTACCAGGGACGGTTGAGCGGGTGGGCCATCGCCGCCACCATCTGCCGGGCGGAGTCTCGGGGGAGCGTGGTATCGGAATCGAGCGTGATGACGTACTTGACCGGCGACTCGCCGCCCAGCTGTCCGATCACCACCGAGAACCGCTCCGGCGGTCCGCCCCGAAGGTAGGAATTCAGGTCCGCCAGCTTGCCGCGCTTCCGCTCCCATCCCATCCAGCGCCGCTCCCGCTGGTTCCAGCGCCGGGGCCGGTGGAAGAGGCAGAAGCGGTCGCCCCCTCCCCCTCCCCCTCCCCCGGCTCCCGGTTCGGGGGCGCCGGGATAGCGGGCGTTGAGCGCCTCGATGCCGCCCCGCGCGAGGCGGAACAGCTCCTGATCATCCGGCAGGTGCTCTTCGGCGGCGTCCCGGAAATCGGTGAGCAGCCCGAAGTGGAGGTTGTCGTCCCGGTTGGAGAGGAAGCGCACCTCGAGGGAGTCCACCAGCTCCTCGACCTGCTTCGGGCTCACCAGGAGCGCCGGCACCACCACGAGGGTCCGCGCCTCGGGCGGCACCCCCTCGGCGAAGTCCATGCGGGGCACCGGGTCGGGCGGTGCCAGGAGGGAGGCGACCCAGTTCGCGACCGCCACCGCGAGGTGGCTCGCCGCGAGCGCCGCGGAGAGCCCGGTGAGCGCCAGCACCCAGCCCTCTGCGCCCCCCTTCCGGGCCAGCACCACCGCGATCCCCCCGAGCCCGGCGGTGAGCACGGCGATGCTCCCCAGGTAGAGCGCCAGGAGGTGGCCCTTGACCAGTCGTCGGAGCCGGCCGCCCAAGCCGCGCCCGGTTCCCAGCGCGCGCTCCAGGAGTCCCCGGCCTTCGCCGATCAGATAATGTCCGACATGTGCGGCGCGGTCGTCCCCGCCCTGACCCACCACGCAGCCTTCGGCCAGCTGGAGCGCCGCCCGCGCCACGTCGGCCTCGGAGCGGCCGCTCCTCCGCGCCAGGCGCTCCACTTCGTGCCGGTACCGGTCTCTCGTCGTGAAGGCCATCCCGGCGTAGCCACCGAGCGGATCCTCTCGCAGGATCGGCTCGACGACGCTGGTGGACTCGACGAACCCGCGCCAGTCGAGCGCGGCGAGGAACCGGAGGCTCCCCAGGCTGTTGCTGACCGAGACCTGGTCGGCCGCCTGCTTCTGGGCGTCGGCCTGGGCCAGCTGCTCGATGGTGTGCCCGGATTCGGCGAGCCGCTGCTCCATCCAGGTGAGCGGGAGGGCGAGCGACGGGCTCTGGCCCTGGAGCCGCCGCGCCAGCTCCGAGACGAACGCGCTCGACATCTGCGGGTCGGTCCGGGCCATGTCGGCGATCACCAGGATGAGATTGGACGGCTCGGCGGTGACCACCGCGGTCATCTGGTCCGCCCAGTGGCCAGCCAGGGTCCGGTCGGCCAGGTCGGCGATGATCCGCGCGGCCACCCGGCGCAGGTTCTCGATCAGGGCGAGCCGGAGCATGATCGGAATGGCCCACAGCTCGCCCAGCGCGAGGGGCGTCACCACCTGGTAGGCGATCACGAACCGGCGCAGGCTCTCGGGATCCACCCGCCCGTCGCCGTGGGCGATTGCCTCGGCGGCGATATCGTACACCCGCGGTAGCCCCACCGACGACCCGCTCACCAGCCGGGGGAGCTCGCGGCTGTAGCCCCGCGGCAGGTGCCGCTTGGCGGTGCGGGTCTGATCCTCGATGAGATAGAAGTTGTCGAGCAGCCACTCACCCGCCGGCGCGATCCGGCGGTTCGCCTTCACCGCCGCGGTGAGTTGCTCGTAGGCATCCAGCAGCACCGACTCGTTCTCGGAGAGCCGGGCGAGCAGGCGGTTCTGGGAGGGGCCGGGCGCGACCCGGTGGGTCTCCGCCAGGGCCCCGCCGTGCTGCTCCATCTGGTCGCTGCTGAACAACTCGGCGCGGAGCGGCTGCTCCTCGGCGGAGGAACGCTCGAAGCCGTCGCCCCTCCGGCGCTTGCTCCAGCCGGCTGGAAGCTCCAGGACCGATTTCAGGCCAGCCCTCACCTGTGCATATCCGGTACCTGCGGTGCAGGTCCCGGCCACCACGGCCGGGACTCGATTTCAACCTAATCCGGGGCGGGCGGCATGGGGAAGCGCCCGACCCGGGGACGCAGACCGGTTCGCGTTTCATCGTCGGGTGGAACGCAGGGAACCGATGCAACAGGTGCGGGGTGATTCTTGCCTGAATATTGAGCCGGTACAGCGCGTGCGGGGTGATTCGCGCCCGAATCCCGTCAGGAGCCCGGTCCGTAGTCTCGGGACGCAACGCTTTTCGAGTTCCCGGTATCAGATGGCGTAATCCCCTAGCCCAAGGGTGCGGCATGCTGGCGCTGGCCGTGGCGATTCTCCTGTCTCAGACCCAGGACGCGAAAAACCCTGCGAGCGATCCGCCGCCGACCGGCCGGGCGCCGTCCCCCACGCGCACCGTGGCCACCCGGGCCGTTCGCCCACCGGTCATCGACGGGCGGGACGACGACGAGGTGTGGCGCAACGCTACGCCCATCACCGAGTTCCTGGAGTTCGACCCCCACGAGGGGAAGGCCCCGCGCTTCAAGACCGAAGCCCGGGTGGCCTACGACGCCCGGAATTTCTACGCGTTGGTGCGGGCCTACGATCCGGAGCCGCAGAAAATCCTCAAGCTCCTCGCCCGCCGCGACATCCGCACCGCGAGCGACCAGATCAAGATCGTCATTGATTCGTATCATGACCGGCGCTCCGGCTACGAGTTCGCCGTGAATCCGGCCGGGGTGAAGCGCGACTACGCGATTTATAACGACAACAACGAAGACGACGCCTGGGACGGGGTCTGGGAGGCGAAGACGACGGTGGACTCGCTCGGCTGGACCGCCGAGTTCCGGATCCCGCTTTCCCAGCTTCGCTACACCCCGGGCGAATCGAATACGTTCGGCTTCGCGGTGTGGCGGGACATAGACCGGTTCAAGGAGCGGGTGAGCTGGCCGCTCTACCGCAACAGCCAGGCGGGATTCGTTTCGCAGCTGGGCGAAGTTGCGGGGCTCACCGGGCTCGCCTCCCCGCGCCGGCTGGAGATGAGCCCGTACGTCGTGACCAAGAACATCACGCTTGCGAAGGGGAATGACGCCTACGACCATCCCCAGCGCCTCACCGGCGGGCTCGATTTCAAGTACGGGGTTTCGTCGAATCTCACCGTGGACGGCACCATCAATCCCGACTTCGGCCAGGTGGAGGCCGATCCGGCGGTGCTCAACCTCTCGGCGTTCGAGACGTTTTTCCAGGAGCGGCGCCCGTTCTTCATCGAGGGCGCCGGGCTCCTGAGCTTCGCGGTGAACTGCTACATCGTGCGCGATTGCGGCACCGAGAACCTCTTCTATTCGCGGCGGATCGGGCGCTCGCCCCAGCTGCGCGACGATCAGGACGCCGCCGCACCCACCGGCACCACCATCTTCGGTGCGGCGAAGCTCACCGGCCGGACCCCGGGCGGGCTCGCCCTCGGCGCGATCGAGGCCGTCACCGCGGGCGAAGAGGGAACCAATGGCCAGACCATCGAGCCGCGGTCGAATTACGCCGTGGTCCGCGCGACCCAGGATTTCCGCAAGGGTCAAACCGGGATCGGTGTGATCGGCACGATGGTCAACCGCTCGCTCGACCAGTGGACCACGAGCTCGCTCCGCTCCGGCGCGCTGGTGGGCGGGGTGGACCTGCGGCACCGCTTCCTCAAGAGCCGGTTCGAGGTGGCCGGCCGGGTGGTCGGGTCGCGGGTGACCGGATCGCCGGAGGCGATCGCCGCCACCCAGCAGACCTCGGTGCACTACTTCCAGCGGCCCGACTCGCCGCTGGAGTACGATCCCACCCGCACTTCGCTCCACGGCGACGCGGAGGAGATCACCTTCGGGAAGGTCGGGGGCGGGCTCATCCGCTTCGAGACCAGCTACCAGCGGGTCTCCCCCGGCTTCGAGGCCAACGACCTGGGCTTCCTCCGCCGCGCCGACTGGCAGGACGAGGCGACCTGGGCGTCGCTCAACTTCAACAAGCCGGGGCCGTTCTTCCGGCGGCTCTTCTGGAACTTCAACGAGTGGAACGACTGGACCATCGACGGGCTCGCGCTGGAGCACGCGGTGAACTCCAACGTGCACTTCGAGCTGCCCAACAGCTTCTGGATCCACGCCGGCGGCAGCTGGGGCGGCCTGGGCACGACCTACTGCGACCGCTGCGCGCGGGGCGGGCCAGCGCTGCGGCAGGACAAATACATCGCGCCGTGGTTCGGCGTGCAGGGAGACAGTCGCTGGGTGGTGGTCCCGTCCGTGTGGATGAACTACGTGCGCAAGGACGGCGGCCGGAGCCGGGAGCTCAACCTGAGCCCGGGGATCGACCTCAGAGTCTCAACCCGTTGGACCTCCTCCTTCGGATTCAACTACGACTGGAATCGCGATGACCGGCAGTGGTACGGCAACTTCACCGATCCGGCCGACGTCACCCACTACACCTTCGCCCATCTGGAGCAGCGGACGGCGAGCCTGACGGCACGGATCAACTACACCGCCTCCCCCACGCTCACCGTGCAGGTGTACGCGCAGCCGTTCGTGAGCAAGGGGCGCTTCAGCGACATCCGCGAGCTCGCGACCCCGCGGGCGGCGGCCTACTCCGACCGGTTTCAGGCCTACGGCGACACGGCGGTGACCAATCGTCCGGCGGAGTTCAACGTCAAGCAGTTCAATTCGAACCTGGTGGTCCGCTGGGAGTACCGGCCCGGTTCGGCGCTCTTCTTCGTGTGGCAGCAGGGCCGTCAGGATCGGGAGCCGCAGTACGGCAATCGGTCGCTGGGTAGAGACTTCGACCGGCTCTTCAGCGCGCACCCGGACAACACCTTCCTGGTCAAGGCGTCGTACTGGCTGAATCGGTGAGATCCCGGGGCCGCCGCGACTCCACGGCCAGCTCCGCGAGGCCCCCGCACCCGCACCGGTACAACCGCTTGCCCCCGGTTTTCCGACATCTCCCGAAGCGGGCAGAGAGCTCGGTCGGGAGCCGATGCCCCCGGCCGCTCACGTATCGGACCGCGTCAGATCACCTCAGATAACACACTCCGTCCCAGAAGCCGGTTCCCGCGGCACCGGCGGTCTTGCCCCCGAAGACCCACAGGCCGTCCTGAAACAGGGCCGAGTAATCAGCCGCTCGAGGTGGGCCAGGCAGCGGCTCGGAAGCCTCCCGCCACTGGACCCCATCGGTCGAGTACCATACGTCGCGACGACCGGCTCCGGCGACGACCCAGATCCGGTCGTGTAGCACCCCGAACCCAGCGCCTGTTCGTGCCGGCCATGGGGCTCGAAGCAGCACGCGAGTCCAGGTGGTGCCATCCGGGGATGACCAGACATCGTTGGTGGCGCTGTCCCAGGTTCCATGGCCGAGAATCCATAGAGAGCCCTGGTAGACGAGTACGCCCTGGGGATTCGGCACGGGAAGGCCGGGAGCCGGGCGCGAGCCCCAAGTGACACCGTCAACCGTGAACCACAAGACCCGGTCATTGGGCTCTCCACCAATCAACCACAGCGTATCCCGGAAAGTGACGAGGTGGGCCCGGGCACGGGGCGGCCAGGGAGCGCGGGAAACCAGGCGCTCCCATCGGCGGCCGTCCATGGATCGCCAAACGTCGTTCTGGAGGGTCCGTTGATTGGCAGTGTCGACGAACCCGCCCATGCGCCAGATAGCCCCTCGGTACGAGGCATCGGCGGCCCCATACCGCTTCCCCCACCGGGCATTGTGCTCGTGGCTGGTCCAGCTGCGCCCGTCTCCCGACTCGTAGATCCGGGTTGGGTCGGCGCCATCTCCGATCATGATGAGCCGCGCCTGATGCGAGAGGATCGGGAGGGCCAAGGGCAACTGCCCGGAAGCACACCGAGGCGGGAGGCATCCGGTTCCCGGGGAAACAGCCTGATGCCATCGGGGTTCAGGCGCGAGGAGCAGTAGAACGAGACCGCCGCGAACCGTCGCTTCCATCCCGCGAGTCACCGACCCC
>DASYRI010000255.1:0-8166 GCA_036004545.1 Gemmatimonadales bacterium | reverse complement strand
AAAAAGACCGCGGACGTCGCAAAGTACTACAACACCGACCGGCTGCGGCCGATTTACGAGTTCGATGGCGCTCCGCTGTTCATCATGACGAGCGATTGATCGCCGCACATGCCTGAAGACCCCGCGAGAGCCCAATCAATGAGGAGCGAGGACCAATGAGCAGGATCCAGGTAGGCCCGTTTGTCAACTTTCAGGGCCGGGCCCGCGAGGCCATGGAGTTCTATCAAAAGGTGCTGGGCGGGAAGCTCGACCTGCAGACCGGCCCCGGCGATCGCATCGGGAACGCGCGGCTCGAGGCCGACGGCGTGCTCATCATCGGCTCGGACGGCCACCCCGACTACCCTCCCAAGGTCGGCGACCACATGGCCATCGCCATTGGCGGCGCCGACAAGGCCCGGCTCACCAGGATCTTCAATGCCCTGGCCGAGGGGGGCAGGATCAAGGAGCCGCTGACTGCGCAGCCGGGGGGCGGCGAGGCGGGCTACCTCGTGGACAAGTTCGGCATCAACTGGGCCGTCACGATCGAGAAGGCGTAGCGGCGACGCGGCGCACCTCAGGGAATCGGCGCGTAGCCGTCGACCTGCAAGTTCGCGTTGATCCAGTCGAGCGCATCCTTCATCGGACTCACGATCTTGATGTGCGCGTAGCGCAGCTTGCCCCCGCGCTCCTCCCGCGACCACCAGACCTCCCTGGTGACCCGGCAGTTGCAGACGACGAAGTCACGGGCGGTGATGCGCCAGGTCTCGCTCAACGACGGGTCGGCGAGCTGCCCGGCGGGCGGGTACGCGGGCTCGGGAAAGTTCGGTACGTCGAAGATCGTCGCCATCGAGGGTCCGCTCTGGTGCACCGCGCCGAGGGCCTGGTCGAGGTAGGCGTTGTAGTGCCCGAGGAACGCCGGGTCCTTGGCCTGAGGAACATCGGTGTGCCAGTGGATGTTGCCGAGATCGGTCGTGAGCTGGTAGCTGCCGGAGGTGGGCGACATCGTCCCCGGCAGCAGGACGTTCCAGCTCGCGAGCCGTTCCCGATAGATGAACTGCACGATGTGCGGGGTCGGGCAGCGGGCCCTGACCGTGATTCCGTCGGTGTAGGTGGTTTGAGGCGTTCCCTGCGATCCCGTCACCCCGGTCATCACCTGGACGATGGAATCGCTGAGCTGGACACCGGCGTCGTTCTTCGCGGCAACGCCGCCCGACAGCCAGGAGTCGTGCACGGTGGCGGCCGGCACCTCCGGATTCAGGGTATAGAAAACCCCCTTGTCGTACGTCCCGCCCTGGTAGGTGAGGCCGTACAGCAGTCCCCCGGGCCCGAGTACCGGCGCGGTCACCGAGGTGCGCCCGGTGCCGTACAGGTCGAACTCGTGCAGAAGCCGGAGGCTCAGACTGTCGCCACCCAGGGGAATGCTGAAGAGGATCCCCCGGCCGTTCTTTCCCCCGAACTTCGTGGTGCCGAAGAGGAGGGGCTCGCTGCTTCCCGGCGGCTTCACTTCGACGAGCCCCCCGACCGGATTCATCCCCTGGAGCCAGCTCCCCACCCGGAACGAGGTCATCACGTTGAAACCGCGGCCCAACAGGCCGTCGCCCGAAGTATCCAGACCGTAGGCGACCCCGCCGCCCGTGTCGCCGCCATTCGAGGTGGTTCCGTAGAGCCGGCCGTTGCTCGCCTGCATCAGGTTGTACGGCTTGAAGCCGTGGGTGAGGTCGAACTCGTGGATGGTGGTCACGTCGCCACCGGTCGTGGCGCGGAACACGGTGCCGTTCCCGCCGAGGGTGGTCCCGTAGAGCGAGCCGTCGCGGCCGAGGAGCAGGGCGTTGGGAAAGAAGCCCTTCGCCTTGCAGACGAAGCGCTTCATGGCCGTGTCCGCCAGCAGACGCTGGTCGAAGATGCAGAGGGCGTGGAAGCTGGTGGAGTCGTAGGGCGGGGCGTCGCGGTAGAGCACGCCGAAGCCCTGATTGTTGCTGTAACTGGTGACGCCGTAGAGCACCCCGCCCGGCGCCAAGACCGGCGGGGTGATGGGATACGCCGCCGCGATGTCGGCCCGCTGGCGCCCGGTGTAGGGGCAGCGGTGGTACGGATCCGCGCAGTCCGGCCAGAGTCCCGTGACGCTGCCGTTCCGGAAATGCCAGAGGATCTCCGGGCTGGTCTGGTCGGGCCGGATTCGGAAGAGGGTCCCGGTGCCGAAATGACCCCCGCCGTAGGTCGTGCCGTAGAAGTAGCCGTCGGCGCCCTTGACCAGGCCGCTCGCGGGGCCGGAGCCGTCTTTCGGGTCGAACTGGACGAAGTCGTGGAGGACCTTCACCTCCCCCATCGGGGAGATCCGGAAGATCGTCCCGACCAGGCGATTCCCCCCCTGGGGAGAGGTGGAGTAGAGATTGCTGTCGGCGCCCACCGCGATGGCGCCGGTGTTGCTGAACCAGATCGGCTCGACGGCGCCCTCCGGAGTCCCGGCCCCGAAATGCTTGACGATGCACACCCGCCCGGTGGGGGTGACGGGCGGCGGCTGAACCGGGGTCTGGAGCGGCCGGCCGAAGGCCATCCCGCCGAGCCCGGAGGCGAGGAAGACCAGGAGGTGGCGGGCGAGGCGGCGCATCCGGGACATGAGCACGGTTCCAGGCGGAGAGGTCATGAAGCAATGCGTTGAGCGGTCTCGCGGGGCGTCATTCGCGGCGCTCATCACCTCCGGCGCGGCGGAATTCGGTTCCCTACTTCATGCCCTCGCGGGGCGGGCACTCCGGCGGCCACGCCTCGCGGCCGTGCTCATACCACACGAAGAACTCACCGGAGTCCGGGCCCCTGGTGTCCCTTGCGAAGAGCAGCGAGCGCCCGCTGGGGGAGAAGAGAGCGCCGACCTCCATTCCATCCTGGTTGACCTCGGGGCCGAGCTTCGTCCGCGGCGACCATCCTGTTGGCGTCCGGAGCGTTTGGTAGAGGTCGCCGTCGGCCATGATGATCATCCGGGATGCGTCGGGAGCCGGGAGCGGTTCGTAGTCGTCGCCGGCGGCATTCACCGCCGCCCCGAGGTTCTCCACCCTCCATTCACCGGTCGAGTCCGAACGCGCCCGCCAGATATCGGTCCCTCCGAAACCGCCGGGTCGGCTCGATCCGAAGTAGAGCCAGCCGTCGGCTCCGGGCCTTGGAAACCACTCCGCCCCGGTGGAGTTCACCGGCTCGGGCAGACGAGTCGGCGCGCCCCAGGAGCCCGCGCCATCCCGGTCGGCCCGCCAGATATCCAGACTGATGCGCTGCACGCCGTTCGCCGGGCGCGTCGAGATGAAGTACACGCTGCGGCCGTCCGGCGTGAACCAGGGATCGGCTTCCACGCCATCCCCCGCGAATACGGGAGGTTTCGGCGTGGACCAGCTCCCTCCGGTGCATTGGCTGACGAGGATTCGCCAGCCGGTGAACTGCGGTGAGCTGCGCACGAAATAGAGATCTCCGGTTCGAGGATCAAATGCGGCGTGCGATTCGAACTGGGGACTGGAGATGCCGGCGGGCCTCCACGGCTGGACGTCGGTGGGGCCCGCCGCCAGCAGGATCCCGCCGCCGACAACAGCCAGAACCGCCGACGCATCGAAGGGCTTCATAGCACCGCTCACTGAGGATTATGGAACCCGAGAACCGACCGGGAGGTATGGCATGGCGGCCTGCGTCCTGGGTCCGTAAGCTTCTTCGGGTCGGACGAAGCGTAGTTGAGAGGGCGCGACATTCTACTGGAGAGGTCCGTACATTTCCCGGTGGCCAATGTCGCCCGGTCGGGCGACTTCCCGGCAAACTCCCGCGTAAGGCTGACCATGCCGCGATCCCTCCGACTCCACGCGCTGGGTTCGACGCTTGCCCTCCTCGCCGCCGCCGAGGTGGCGTCGGCTCAGGACAAGCCTGAGCCCAAGAAGGATACCGCCTTCGTCCTTCCGGGACTTTCGGTCACCGCGTCCCGGCACGCGGCCTCTCCGCTGGTGCTCCCCTTCGCCATCACCCGGGTGGAGGCGCGCGACTGGCAGGGCAGCCGGGGTTACGGACTCGAAGGGGCGCTCGCCAAGGTACCAGGGGTGCTGATCCAATCGAGGTACGGCACCAGCGATATCCGCCTAGTCATCCGGGGCTTCGGCGCCCGGGGCGCCGGCGACCGGTCCAACGCCGGCACCAGCCGCGGAATCCGGGTGCTGCTCGACGGCTTCCCGGAAACCGAGCCGGATGGCCGGACCGCCTTCGACGGCATCGACCTCGCCTCGGCGTCGGCCATCGAGGTGATCCGCTCCAACGCCAGCGGGCTCTACGGGAACGCGGCCGGCGGCGTGGTCAATATCTCGACCCTTCCCACCTTCGAGCGGGCGTTCGGCGAAGCGGCGTTCGAGGGGGGCGCGTTCGGGCTCCGGCGCATCATCGCGCGGGGCGGCTCGGCGTGGGGTGACAGCCGGGTCGCCGCAAGTGTCATCCGCACCGATTTCGACGGGTGGCGCGCCCATTCCGACGCGGAACGAACCCTCGCCAACGTGGCGATTTCGGCCGCGGTGGACGAGCGCACCAGGCTCGGGCTCTACGCGATGGGAACCAGCAACCAGTTCCGGATTCCCGGTCCCCTGACCCAGGCGCAGGTGGATGCGGACCCGGCGCAGGCCAATGCTACCTATGAGTCACGCGACGAGCGGCGGTTCAACCGGCTGGGCCGCTTCGGCGCGACGCTCGAGCATGAGATGGGCGGGGTCGGCGCGTTCGCCGCGAGTGCCTTCGTCACCCCCAAATTCCTGCAGCGCTCCGAGCGAGGGACCTTTCGCGATTTCACCCGGTATCACGTCGGCGGCAATGTGACCTACCGGAAGGCAGGGAGCCTGGGCGGCGAGCGGCGCGGGATCTTCCAGGCCGGAGTGGATGAGGCCTACCAGGACGGTGCCATCCTGTTCTATTCGCTGACCCCGGAAGGTACCCGAGGACCCGATCTGGCCGACAATAAACGGGAAGGCGCCAACAACCTCGGCTTCTTCGCGCAGACGGAGATCGAGCTCGATCCGGAGTGGGCGGTGACACTGGGCGGTCGCTACGACCGGGTCACCTATTACTCGGAGAGCTTCATCACCCCCGCGCTCGATGCCGACAAGCTCTTCGACCGGCTGACCCCGAAGGCCGGGATCAACTTCCGGCTCACCCCGACCCATTCCATCTACGCGAATGTGGGTGGCGGCATCGAGGTGCCCGCGGGGAACGAGACCGATCCGGCCAGTACCTTTGGACAGGACTCGGTGACCTCGATCAACCCGCTGCTCGATGCGATCACCTCGACGACCTACGAGGTGGGGACCAAGCAGGTGGTCCTCCCGGCGAGCGGATGGCTGAGCGACTTGACCTACGACCTGGCGCTCTATCATACCCGGGTCAGGAACGACATCGTGCCCTACCGTGGCGGACGATTCTATTTCACCGCCGGGAAGACCCACCGCACCGGCGCGGAGCTCGGGCTGACCGCCCGGACGGGGTCGGGGATCTCGCTGTCCACCGCGCTCACCTGGTCGAACAACGAGTACGGTGAGTACGTGGTCGACTCGGTACACTACCAGGTCCCCGGCGCGACCGCGGATTACAGCGGCAACCGGATGGTTGGTGTGCCCGACTGGATCTACAACGTGACCCTGGGCTATGAGCCGGCCGCCCTGAGAGGCCTCCGTCTGGCCGCGACAATCCAGGGGAGCGGGAGGTACTTCGCCGACGACGCCAACGCGGTCAATGTCCCCGGATACACGCTCGTCAATGCCACCGTCGCGCTCGACAATCCGATTCAGGTTGGGGGAGGCCTGGGGGTGCGCGGTTTCGTGTCGGTCAACAATCTGTTCGACCGGCGCTATATCGGCTCCGCGTTCCTCAATCCCGACGTGGTGGGAGGGGTACCCGTCGCGTTCGAACCGGGGCTGCCGAGGGCGGCGATCGTCGGGCTGACGCTCGGCTGGCGTTAGCTCGGCGCTGAGGGCCGATTCGGTCGACCGCGTGGCCGGTGGAAATGCGGGCTAGGCCCCTGTCCCCGGTCCGCGCCCGGCGGCGTTCACCGCCGGACCCGCGCTCGGCAGCGCCGGCCCAACCAGTCGCGCATACAACAGGGCGAGTATGGCGCCACCGACCGCCTCGACCACGAGGAATCCGCCCCAGAGCCCGATCGCCCGCCCTCCATTGGCGATCGGTACCGGGCCCCCACCGGCGGCGAGCAGCACCCCGAGCGCGATGGCGCCGGCGAGGGCCCCGCGGCGGGTGCGCGTCAAACCCCAGAGCAGGGCCGCGCCGCCCAGGGCGGTGAGTCCGAGGGAGGCCAGGTCGACCCACCCGGGCAGTGGCCGTTGTGGTGTCTTGAGGCGCATGCCGTTCGCCAGGGCGGTCGCGGGAAGTCCGGCCAGCCATACCAGCGCACCGAATCGGAGTCCGGTTCCCACGCCCCGCGGAGTTGATGCGGATCGCCGGTACTCATGGTACGCCCAGCTGACGGCAAGGCCGGAGGCGACGGCGAAGGGCAAACCACCGGGGAGGCGGCTCCAGATCGGCACGATGGCGAGCGCGTGGATCGCACCGAAAAGGATCAGCCCCGCCACGCCGACGACCACGCCGCAGAAGACCAGTCGGAATCCCGCCTCGCCTGCAGAGACTCGCATCATTGAAGCTGGCGCTCCCCGTGCTGGAGTTCCACCGGCTGGCGGGATGCGACCTGAGGTAACCGGCGGCTGCGCCGGCGTTCCGGGCCCTGGCGATCGCCTGCGGTCAGGCACCGGCAGCGCGCCCGACTACGGCGGGAGCTCCATGGGGACCCCCCGCCCCGCGCGTTGGGCACGCTCATAGACCAGCACGGCGGCGGCCACGTCCTGCAACGCCGTCCCGGTGCTGTCGAAGACGAACATCTCCGCGGCCGACCTGCGCCCGGGTCGCTGCCCGGTGATGATCTGCCCCAGCGTCGCATGCACATCCGAGGCGGTCAGGAGACCCGCGGCGATGGCGTGGTGCAGCTCGCCCAGGGCGGTCGCCTGCTCGAGGACGTCCACGACCACCCGGCAGAGCCGCAGGACGGCCGGCTCCAGCTCCTGCTTCTCCGGACTGTCGGCGCCGACCGCGGCAATGAACAGCCCCGGGCGGAGGAGCGATACCGGAAATACCGGCCGCCGGGAGGGCGTGCAGGTGACGCAGACGTCGCTTGCGGCTACTGCCGCGGCCAGATCGTCGCTTGGGGTGATTGCGATGCCGAGACTCTGCGCGAGCTCCTCCGCAAAGCGGCGGGCGCGGGCGGGATCCAGATCGAGCGCAAAGGCACGCCGTATCGGAAGGACGTGGGTCAGCGCGCGCAAGTGGCTGCGTCCCTGGAGCCCGCAACCGAGGATGGTCACCGTGGCCGACTCGGCACGGGCCAGATAGCGCGCCGCGACGGCGCTCGCTGCTGCGGTCCGCAAAACCGTAATCTCGATCGAATCAAGGAGCGCGAGCGGCCGCCCCGAGTCGGCGTCGAACAGCACCACGACGCCCTGGATCGCCGGGAGCCCCAGGGAAACGGGATTCTCGGGGAAGTTCGCATTGACCTTCGCCGCGAAGTAGCCGGGCGTCCCCCCGATCGCGGCGGTCTTGACGTGAAACCCGCCCTTCCCCAGGTGGGCCCCCAGGACGCCGGGGGCGACCGGGAGCTGCCCCAGAGCGTGCTGGCGAAACACCTGCTCCACCGCCTCGATGCAGTCCGGCAGGCTCAACAGTGCGGCCACGTCCCCGCGATCGAGGAGAAGCATGTGTCCCAGGGGCGTGTGGTCTCGGGTCTCGGCTTGAAGATACCGACGCCGCGCTACACGTGGAGCCTTTCACGCCACCCAGGGGCGACCGGGTCGAATGAGGCATCCAGTGACTCCCCATGCGGTCAGCTTGCGCCCGGGAGTAATCTCCTATTATTAGCAGGCCATCGAACGCGATCCCCGATGGATTGCGGCGTTGGCCGGTGCCTTACCCCGCGTCCCGCATCATGGAGAAAGCAATGACCACCAGCACCAGGACCCCCACGAGCTCGCCACCCGCGACTCGCGGCGCTTCCGACACCCGTTACGACAGCGGGCGGCTCTACGCTACCAAGAACGATCTGCCTGAGACGACCCGGATCGAGGCGATCGGCCTGCTCAATCAGCGGCTCGCCGAGTGCATTGACCTCGGGACGCAGTGCAAGCAGGC